>PHBI01000092.1 GCA_002841945.1 Deltaproteobacteria bacterium HGW-Deltaproteobacteria-14 | reverse complement strand
CGCAGGGCTTGCCGCAGCCGCCGCAGTTGGCGGGGTCGTTGT
The DNA here is from genome assembly GCA_002841945.1 of Deltaproteobacteria bacterium HGW-Deltaproteobacteria-14. Taxonomy (GTDB): domain Bacteria; phylum Myxococcota_A; class UBA9042; order PHBI01; family PHBI01; genus PHBI01. The sequence continues at coordinate 43,424 of PHBI01000092.1, read as the reverse complement.
CGTAGTCCGTCCCGACCGGGCAGTTGCAGGAGCCCGACGCGGGCAGGCACTGGTAGGCGAGGATCTGCCCGTTGTCGTCGGTCACCTCGCCGCACTCGTATTGATCGGGGCAGGAGGCCGGGTCGTCCTGACAGTTGCGCCCGCAGTAGTGGCCGTCATCGAAGGCCACGCAGCGGTCGCCGACCGTCCCGCAGGTCGAGTCGGTCACGCACGGCTCGCACAGGTTGTTCACCGGCGGCAAGCAGATGAAGACCGGGTCGCCGCCCGTCGACACCCCGCGGCAGTTCCAGCCGCTCGGGCAGGTGTCTTCGCAGGTCTTCGAGCAGCGCGACGCCACCCCCGACTCGTCCACCGCGACGCAGTAGCCCGAGGCGCATTGCACGTTGTTGTCACACGGGCAGTAGAACGGCATCGGGTCGTCGTCACAGCTCGGGACGTGGACGTCGGGCGCGGTCGTGTCGGGCGTGGCCCCGTCTTCGCCGCCGCCGCCGGTGTCCGACGTGGCGCTGTCGTAGGTGATGATGGCGTCGAAGTCGACCGGGGTCCCGGTGTCGGGATCGACCACGATCGGAGCTCGCCGGCGCCGGATCCCCGCAGGCGGACGACGCGACGCCCACGGCGAGCGCCACGGCGAAGAGGATGATCGATGGCTGATGCCAACGCTGAAACGTCTTCATGGGCCCAGGCTACCCGAAGCGCCGCGCCCACCGCAACGAAGCCCGCACGAGACGGACACCAGCATTGACGCTCATGGCGCTGGCGCCCATCATCCCGCGCCATGCAGTCGCCGCCCCTCATCGCCATCAGCCCCAACCACCTCCCCGCAGAGGACCGGCGGCTCTACAAGCACAAGCCCCTCGAGTACGGCGAGGGCGCGATGGCCCGGGTCGTGCGCGACGCCGGCGGGCTGCCGCTGATGCCCTACCGCGCCGGCGCCGAAGCGCGGCGCGACCTCGACGCCCTCGCCGAGGCCACCATGCGCCGCTGCGACGGCCTCCTCCTGAGCGGCGGGACGGACGTAGACCCCGCGAGCTACGGCGCGGAGCTGCGCGACCCGGCGTGGGCGGGCGACCCGCTTCGCGATGCACACGAAATCGCCCTCTACCGGGCCGCGGTCACGCTCGGAAAGCCAGTGCTCGGCGTTTGTCGCGGCGCACAGGTCATCAACGTCGCGGAGGGCGGCACGCTCTGGCAGGACCTGCCGAGCCTGCGCCCCAGCGCCATCGTCCACCGCGACCAGGAGCGCTACGACGCCAACGCGCACGGGCTCGAGCTGGCCGCCGCTGGCCTCGTCGCGCGGCTGTTCGCGGGGGAGGGGGCGCCCGTGGTCAACTCGGTGCACCACCAGGGGGTGGACACGCTCGCCCCCGCGGCGACCGCCGAGGCGTGGGCCCCCGATGGGCTGGTGGAGGCGTTCACCGTGCGCGACCACCGCTGGGTCGTGGCCGTCCAGTGGCACCCCGAGTGGCTCGGCGGGGTGTCGAGCGCTCGCCTCTTCGACGCCTTCGTGCGCGAGGCCGCACGATGAGGTGGCTCGCGACCGGGCTCGTCATCGCCGCGCTGGCCGCCTGCGGGAGCGAGGGCGCAGCGCCAGAGCACCCGCCGGTGGAGCTCCCCGCCGGCAACCTGCTCCCGGAGGAGATCGAGACCTACGTCTTCGGCGGCGCCCAGTCCTGCCGGGCGGACGCCGACTGCGGCAGCGGCATCTGCTACTACGGCGTCTGCGGCGGGCTCCTCAACGTCGACACCCGCTGGATGCAGGACGCCATCGCGGCCACCCTGGTCCAGCTCGCCGAGCGCGATCCGCGCCTCGGCGAGCGCATCGTCTGGAACCTGGCGCGCATCCTGGTCCGCCCCCGCACCGACGCCGCCTTCCGCGCCCGCTGCGTGGTGGGGCTCGAGCGCTTCGGCGCCACCACCGAGCTGCGCGACGCGCTCACGAGCGAGCAGGTCCCAGAGTCGGTCCAGGGGGCGGTCGCGCTCGCCCTGTGCCGCCTCGGCGACGCCGCCGGGCTGCCGCTGACCCTGGCGCTGACCGAGGACGACAGCGCTCCGGTCGCCGCCGAGGCCCTGCGCGCCCTCGGCACCCCCGGGCTGCGCGGCAGCGACGACGCGCTGGTGGGGCTCTTGCGGACGCTCAACGCCGATCTCGACGCCGACCTCGTCCGCGCCGCGGTCGACGGGCTCGGCGGGCTCGGCGACCCGCGCGCCATCGGGCCGCTCGCGGGCTTCCTGACCACGGCGCCCGACTTCGTCCTGATCCGCGCCGTCCGCGCCCTCCGCGCGCTCACCGGCACCGCGCTCGGCGAAGACCCCGCCGCGTGGGGCGCCTGGGTCGCCGCCCACCCGCCGTCGCCGCCGCCGCCCTACACCGTGCGCGCCTACCGCACCGAGCGCGACATCGGGCTGCCCCCGCCCTGACGGCCGACGCATTCGAATCGGTGGGGGGGTGGGCGTGCGTGCGCGCCATGACCGTGGCATGCTCTCCTTCCCAACTCGCGACAGGAGGCTGGATGGCCCCGCCGTTGCCGGAGTACGAACGCCACGACGCGCTCGGGCTCGCCGCGCTCGTCGCGAGCGGTGACGTGACGCCCACGGAGCTCGTCGACGCCGCGATCGCGCGCATCGAGCGCGACAACCCCCGGCTGAACGCGGTCGTGCACACCCAGTTCGATCGGGCCCGCGCCGAGGCCAGCGGAGCGCTCCCGGATGGGCCCTTCCGGGGCGTCCCGATGTTGCTCAAGGACCTGATGGCCGAGGACGCAGGCGAGCCCTGCACCCAGTCGACCCAGCTCCTCGCCGACTATCGACCGCAGCGCGACGCGGAGCTCGTGCGGCGCTTCCGCCGCGCGGGGCTGGTCGTCGTCGGCCGCACCAACACGCCCGAGTTTGGCATCTACGGCGTGACCGAGCCGGTGCTGCGCGGCCCGACACGCAACCCGTGGAACCCCGCCCACACCCCCGGCGGCTCGAGCGGCGGCTCCGGCGCCGCCGTCGCCGCCGGGATGGTGCCGCTGGCCCATGGTGGCGATGGCGGCGGGTCGATCCGGATCCCGGCCTCGCACTGTGGGCTCGTCGGGCTCAAGCCGACGCGCGCCCGCAACCCGGCGGGCCCGTTCGCCGGCGAGCGCTGGGCCGGGCTCGTCTGCGAGCACGTCTTGACCCGCTCGGTCCGCGACACTGCGGCCACGCTCGACGCGGTCAGCGGGCCGGACGTCGGCGCTCCCTACCACGCCCCGCCGCGGGTGGGCTCGTTCCTCGGCGAGGTCGGCGCGCCTCCCGGGCGCCTGCGGGTCGCCTTCACGACCCGCGCCCTCTTCGGCACCGCGACCCACCCCGACTGCGTCGCCGCGGTCGAGGCGGCGGCCGCGCTGGCCGCGGACCTCGGGCACGAGGTCGAGCAGGCATGCCCCGAGTACGACCAGCGGGCCATGGTCCGCGCCTACTTCGCCATCGTCGCGGCGGGGGTGAACGCGAGCGTGCGGCGAGCCGGCGAGCTCGCCGGGCGGCGGCCGCGGGCCAGGGACTTCGAGCGCCCGACCTGGATGCTCAAGCTCATCGCCGACAAGCTGACGGCGGCCGAGTACGCGGGCGCCCTGCAGACCGTCCAGGCGACGGGCCGCGGCATCGGCGCGTTCTTCGGCACCTGGGATGTGTTGTTGACCCCGACCGCGGCGCAGCCGCCGGCGCGCGTCGGCGAGTTCGCGCTGTCCGGTCGCGAGCGGCTGCTGCTGGGCGTGCTCCGCGCCCTCCCGGCGCGCCCGTTGCTCCTCAAGGCCCTCGACGACCTCGCGGACAACGCGCTGTCGGCGACCCCGAACACGATGCTCTTCAACATGACCGGACAGCCGGCGGTCTCGCTCCCCCTCCACTGGAACGCCGACGGGCTGCCGATCGGGACCCAGTGGGTCGGACGCTTCGGGGACGAGGCGACGCTCTTGCGCCTGGCCTCGCAGCTCGAGGCCGCGAGGCCCTGGCTCGGTCGCCGCCCGGAGGCACCGGCATGATCGATGACGGCGGGGTTTCAGCGCCCGAGTCCAGCCGCTTGCACAACGCTCGTGTGCCCTCTAATAACGGATGGAAGACGGAACCGCACGACGCCCCGGACGGGACGTCAGCAGCGACACTCGCACCCGCACGGAACCTCGCCGTGGAACTGGAAGCCTTCCAGTACGTCAGCACCTACCGGATCATCAGCAAGGTGGCTGAAGGTGGCATGGGCCAGGTCTTTCTGGCGGAGCAGCTCGGTGTCTCCGGCTTCTCTAAGACCGTCGGCATCAAGACCATCCGCCGTGAGCTGCTCGACCGGTTCTACTACCGGGACATGTTCATCGACGAGGCCAAGCTCGTCGCGACGCTGATCCACGAGAACATCCAGCAGGTCTATCAGCTCGTCGACATGGCCGGCTCCCTCGCCATCGTGATGGAGTGGGTCCACGGGGTGACCCTCGAGGACATCAACACCCGCCTCGACGAGCGCAACGACTACCTGCCGCCCGAGCTCGCCGTCTTCATGGTCAGCCGGGTCGCCCGGGCGCTCGCCTACGCGCACGAGAAGCGCGGTGTGGACGGCCGACCGCTGTTTCTCGTCCACCGCGACGTCTCGCCGGTCAACGTCTACGCCAGCTGGGGCGGGGTGGTGAAGCTCGCGGACTTCGGCATCGCGAAGGCCATGAGCGCCCGCAAGACCGCGCGCGAGAACGAGATCATGGGCAAGGCCCCCTACCTCGCCCCGGAGCAGGCGCGTGGCCAGACCATCGACGCCCGCAGCGACGTCTTCTCCCTCGGCCTCGTGCTGTTCGAGCTCCTCACCGGCGAGCAGGTCTACCCCGTCGAGTCGATCGACGACGCGATCCACCTCCACGACAGCCGCCAGGTGCCGTCCCCGCGCGACTGGAACCCGGCCATCTCGCCGAAGATCGAGGTGGTGATGCGCCGGATGCTCGAGCGCGACCCGAACCAGCGCTACCAGCGCGCGCGCGACATCGTGCGCGACCTCGAGGTGCTCCTCTACAGCTCTGGCTACGGACCGACCAACGAGCGCCTCGCCGAGTACCTCGACGACCTCTTCCCCGAGGTCGACAAGCACCGCCTGCTCCCCGAGGAGATGATCCTCCCGCGCTGACGCCCGCTGCGTTGCAGCGGGAATCCGCGCGCACCCTCGCATCGCCGGGCTGTTACGCCGTGTGCGATCGCGAAGGCGCGGGAGCGCCGCGCTAGCTCGTGGGGGGTGAGCGCCGGGTGCGGCGCCACGCGAGCGCGAGCAGGCCGAGCAGGGCGGGCCACATGAGCCCAGGGCCTGCAGGCCCGCCGCCCCCGCAGCCCTGGCCCCCGGCGAGGCGCACGCCGATGTCGCTGTCGTCGTAGGGATCGAGGTAGTTCGGGACGCCGTCGCCGTCGGCGTCGCCGCGCCCCTCGACGCCGTCCGACTTGCCGTCGCCGTCAGCGTCCGGGTCGCGCCAGTTCGGCGCGCCGTCGAGGTCGACGTCGGTGCCCCACGTCTCGGCGTCGATCACCTCGGTGGAGGTCGTCAGGGTGTCGCCGTCATCGTCCTCGTCGCGCCAGTCCGGGAGCCCGTCGCCGTCGGTGTCCCACGGGTTCACGAGCGCCCCGATCTCGTCGCCATCGAGCACGCCGTCGGCGTCGCCGTCGGCGACCCGCGGGTCGCTCCCGATGACCCACTCGGCGAGGTTGCTCAACCCGTCCTGGTCGCGGTCGGCGCCGGGCCCGTCGGCGTCGGCCGGGTCGAGGACGTTGATCAGCCCGTCGGCATCGTCGTCTCCGGGGCCCTCGTCGCGGTCAGCCACGCCGTCACCGTCGGCGTCGGCGTCGAGGTACGCCGGGATCCCGTCGCCGTCGAAGTCGTCGAGCCCCTCGAGGGCGTCGCGGACGCCGTCGCCGTCCGAGTCCGTGTCGAGGCGGCTCTCGAGGCCGTCCTGGTCGAGGTCCGAGCCCCCCTCGGTGAGGGTCGGGATGCCGTCGCCGTCGTCATCGGGGTCGAGGGCGTCCGGGACCCCGTCGCCGTCGGTGTCGAGCGGGTTCGCCGGGTCGGCCCCGACCTCGTCGCCGTCGAGGACGCCGTCGCCGTCCGTGTCCGCGATGTACGCCTGGGTGCGCGCAGCCCCCTCCTCCGCGCTGGTGAGGCCGTCCCGATCGGGGTCCGCCCCGGGCCCGTCGCTGTCCTCGGGGTCGAGCAGGTCGATCACGCCGTCGCCGTCAGCGTCGCCGACCCCCTCGGTGGCGTCTGGGGTGCCGTCGTTGTCGGCGTCGACGTCGAGGTAGCTCGGAGCGCCGTCGGCGTCGGGATCCCAGGCGCCCTCGACGGCGTCGTCGATCCCGTCGCCGTCGCTGTCCCTGTCGCGCCACGGGGGGAGCCCGTCGATGTCCTCGGTCGCCCCTGGGCGCGCCGCGTCCGCCATCTCGCGCGCGGTCGGGATGCCGTCGCCGTCGTCGTCGGGGTCGACGAGGTCGGGCAGGTCGTCGCCGTCGGTGTCGGTCGGCGAGACCACCGAGCCGATCTCGTCGGCGTCGCCGATCCCGTCGCCGTCGCTGTCGCGGGACAACGGGTTGGCGCCCAGCCGGAGCTCGTCGGCGGTGGGGATCCCGTCGCGGTCGGGATCCCCCGAGGGGCCGTCGCCGTCGTCGCGGTCGAGGTAGTTCGGGATCCCGTCCTGATCGGCGTCGGTCACGCTCTCTCCGGCCCCCGTCGGGCCGTCGGGCGCCCCGTCTCCGTCGCTGTCGCGGTCGAGGTAGTTCGGGATCCCGTCGCGGTCGACGTCGCCGCCGAAGCGCGCGCCGTCCGACACGACCCCGTCGGCCCGCGCCAGGTCCAGCTCGCGCCAGGTCGGGATGCCGTCGCCGTCGTCGTCGGCGTCCTGCCAGGCGCCGACACCGTCGGAGTCCACGTCGACGACGCCCTCGCGCCAGTCCGGCAGGCCGTCGTCGTCGCTGTCGCCGTCGAGGGCGTCCGGGAGACCGTCGCCGTCGGTGTCCACCGGGCGCTGCCCGTTCGCGGTCTCTCGTCGGTTCGAGAGGGCGTCGCCGTCGAGGTCGTCGTCGCCGTCGAAGACACCGTCGTTGTCCGTGTCCGGGGAGGTCGGATCGAGGCCGATGACCCGCTCGACCCAGTCGAGGAGGCCGTCGTGATCGGTGTCGGGGGGGGCGTCGTCGCTCGGGTCGAGGGGGTCGGTCCCGTTGGCGACCTCCGTCCCGTCGTCCACGGCGCCGTCGTCGCTGTCGGTGTCGAGGGGATCGGTCCCGTACACGAGGCGCTCGGCGCCGTCATCGAGGCCGTCGCCGTCGCTGTCGGGGAGGGTCGGGTCCGTCTCGCCCACCCCAAAGGTGCCGATGCCGCCGATCGTCGCGACCTGAGCCCCGTCACCGTTCGCGTCCTCGACGCCGTCGGCGAGCCCGTCGCCGTCGCTGTCGACCCGGGTCGGATCGGTCGTCGTGTCGGGGTCGGCGTCCGGCGCGAAGCCCCCGTCGGTGCCGACGAACGCGATCCCGACGCCATCGCTGACCCCCGCCGGCACCGGCGCCGTGACGCCGGCCTCGACGCCGTCACCGATCCGGTCGCCGTCGGTGTCCCGGGAGAGGGGGTCGGTGGCGCCCCAGGTGCCGACGCCCGCGAGCTCGAGCCCGTCGGGCAGCCCATCGTCGTCGCTGTCGGCGTCCCGTGGATCGGTGTCGACCCCGTCGTCGAAGCGCCCGAGGACGCCGTGCGCGAGCTCCTCGAAGTCCGAGAGCCCGTCTCCGTCGGTGTCGGCGTCGAGGCGGTCGAGGCCGAGCAGGATCTCGCGGTAATCGGCGATGCCGTCGCCGTCGCTGTCGGTGAAGCGGTGGTCGTCGGCGGGGTCGAGCGGATCGAGGTGGTTGGCGACCTCGATGCCATCGGCGAGCCCCCCGTCGTCGCTGTCGGTGTCGAGGGGATCGGTCCCATGGACGAGGCGCTCCGCGCCGTCGGGGAGGCGGTCCGCGTCGGTGTCGGCGAGGTTCGGGTCGGTCTCGCCGCCGCCGCTCGTCCCGGTGCCGCCGAGGACGTAGGTGGTGGCGCCGTCGCCGTCGAGGTCCTCGTCGCCGTCGAGGAGCCCGTCGCCGTCGCTGTCGGCCCGGTTCGGGTCGGTGCGCGAGCCCGGGTCCGCGTCGCCGCTGAAGTCGGCGCTGCCGACGAAGGGCACCTCCGCCGGGCCGTCGCTGAACCCGCCCGACACGCCGGTCGTGGCGCCGACCTCGATCCCGTCCGCGATCCCGTCTCCGTCGCTGTCCGGCTCGAGCGGATCGGTCGGCCCGAAGGCCGCGAGGAGCCCGGTCCCCGCTCGCTCCTCACCATCGGCGAGGCCGTCGTCGTCCGTGTCGGCGTCGAGGGGATCGGTGTCCGCGCCGATGGTGAAGACCCCGGGGATCCCCCCCGCGAGCTCCATGAAGTCGTCGATGCCGTCGCCGTCGCTGTCGGCGTCGTCCGGATCGGTCCCGATGAACGCCTCGCGCCCGTCGGCGAGGCGGTCGCCGTCGCGGTCGGCGAAGTTCGCGTCGTCGGCCGGGTTGCGCGGGTCGAGGCCGTTGGCGACCTCCACGCCGTCGCCGAGGCCGCCGTCGTCGCTGTCGGTGTCGAGGGGGTTGGTGGCGAAGGGCCCCTCGACGCCGTCGCCGAGCAGATCGCCGTCGGTGTCGGCCCGGGTGGGGTCGGTCTCGCCGGCGCCGGTCGTGCCGGTGCCCCCGAGGGTGTAGGTCGCGGCGCCGTCGCCGTTGGCGTCCTCGACCCCGTCCTCGATGCCGTCGCGGTCGGTGTCCCTGGCGTTTGGGTCGGTGACGCTGAACGGGTCGGCGTCGGGGGTGAAGCCCGCCGCGACGGCGGTGCCCTCCCACGCGATCCCGTTGGCCGTCACGCCGCCGACGAGGGGCGCGGTGACGCCGACCTCGAGCCCGTCCCAGAGCCCGTCGCCGTCGCTGTCCGCGCGGTTGGGGTCGGTGGGGCCCGTGCGGGCGAGGGGGCCCGTTCCGCGCCGCTCGACGCCGTCGAGCAGCCCGTCGTCGTCGCTGTCCGCGTCGAGGGGATCGGTGTCGCCGGGGTCGCGCACGCCCGGCGCTCCGAGGGCCAGCTCGGCGCCGTCCGAGAGCCCGTCGCCGTCGGTGTCCGTCACCCGCGGGTCGGTGCCGAGCAGGACCTCCTCGGCGTCGGTCAGCCCGTCCTCGTCGCGGTCGTCGTCGGCGGCGAAGAGCGGGTTGCGCTCGCCTGGATCCACCCGCCCGTTGAGGTTGGTGTCCTCGGCGCCGTCGTGCATCCCGCCGTCGTCGCTGTCGACGTCCTTGGGGCCGGTCGTCCGGGTCGGATCGGCGTCGGGGACGAAGAGCGCCAGATCGGTCCCGGAGCCCTGGGGGACCGACACCCCGAGCTCGGTGCCGTCCTGCAGCCCGTCCCCGTCGGTGTCGGCCGCGGTGGGATCGGTCTCGCCGAACCCGACCGTGCCCGTCGCGCCGAAGAACCCGCTGCCCGCGCCGTTGTGATCCTCGTCCTCGAACCCGTCGCGGAGGCCGTCGTCGTCGCTGTCGTCGTCGGTCGGATCGGTCTGGGTCGTCGGGTCGGCGTCCGCGCGGAAGTGGCCCGCGGCGGTGTTCGTCCCGGCGAAGGTCACCCCGCCTAGGCTGGTCCCGCCGGGGACGGGGAGGGTGATCGCGACCTCGAGCCCGTCGAGGAGCCCGTCCTGATCGGTGTCCCACGCCAGCGGGGAGGTTGGCCCGAAGGGCACCAGCGGGCCGGCGCCGAACCGCTCGACGCCGTCCGAGAGGCCGTCGTCGTCGGTGTCGGCGTCGCGGGGATCGGTGTCGCTGCCGTCGCGCACGCCCGGGGCCCCGCTCGCCAGCTCCGCGCCGTCGGAGAGCCCGTCGCCGTCGGTGTCGGCGACCGACGGGTCGGTGCCGAGGACCAGCTCGCGGGCGGTCGCGAGGCCGTCGCCGTCGGTGTCCGCGATGTTCTGGTCGTCGCCGGCCCACGTCGGATCGAGGAGCGAGGCGACCTCGGTGCCGTCGGGGACGCCCCCGTCGTCGGTGTCGGTGTCGAGGGGGTCGGAGCCGCGCGCGCGCTCGTCACCGTCGCTGAGCCCGTCGCCGTCGGTGTCGGCGCGCTCCGGATCGGTCTCGCCCGAGCCGCTCGTGCCGGTGCCCCCGATGATGTAGTTGGCCTCCCCGTCGCGGTTCACGTCCTCGGCGCCGTCGAGGAGGTCGTCGCCGTCGGTGTCGTCGTTGTTCGGGTTGGTCTTGCTCGCGGGGTCGGAGTCCGGTCGCCAGCTCGGCGCGGTCACGTCGGTGCCCGCCCAGGCGAGCCCCTCGACCGGGCTGAGGCCCCCGGACACCGGCAGCATGACGCCGACCTCGAGGCCGTCCGACAGGCCATCACCGTCGCTGTCGGCGCGGCGCGGGTCGGTCGCGCCGAAGGCGGCGAGGGGCCCCACGCCGGCGAGCTCGTCACCGTCGGAGACGCCGTCGTCGTCGCTGTCGGCGTCGGTGGGGCGGGTGTCGACGCCGGCGTCGTACGCGTTTGGGTCGCCGGCTGCGAGCTCGTCGCCGTCGTCGATCCCGTCGCCGTCGCTGTCGACGTGGAAGCGGTCGGTCCCGAGCGCGAGCTCGATCGCGTCGAGGAGCCCGTCGCCGTCGCTGTCGTCGTCGCTGGGATCGTTCGGGTCCCGCTCGCCCGCGCCGACCGCGCCGTTCTTGTCGAGGTCCTCGAGGCCGTCGGGGATCCCGCCGCCGTCGCTGTCGGCCTCGTTCGGATCAGTGCGGCTGTCGGGCCCGAGATCGGGGTGCCAGGTGAGGCCGTCGACCTGGGTCCCGAGGTAGGGGTAGGGGCCGTCTGGGTTCCCGGGCACCGGGTCGTGGGCGCCGACCTCGAGGCCGTCGGGCAGCCCGTCGTCGTCGCTGTCCCCGAGCCGGGGGTCGGTGGGGGCGAAGTCCGCGAGCAGGCCCGCGCCGGCGACCTCGTCGCCGTCGGAGAGCCCGTCGTCGTCGCTGTCGGCGTCGCGGGGGTCGACCCCAAGGGCGAGCTCGAGGCCGTCCTTCAAGCCGTCCCCGTCGGTGTCGTCATTGTCCGGGTCGGTCCCGCGAAGCCCCTCGACGATGTCGTCGAGGCCGTCGCCGTCGCGGTCGGCCGGGGTCAGGTAGTCGGGGACCCCGTCGCCGTCGGCGTCCGCGGCGGGGGTGCAGCGGCTCGCGTCGCCCGCCTCGACGGCGTCGGGGATGCCGTCGCCGTCGCTGTCGGCGTCGAGCCGGTTGGGGATCCCGTCCGCGTCGACGTCGTCCGGATCCGGGTAGCGATCGGCCGGGATCCGGGCGGCGTCGGCGAGCTCGTCCGCGTCCGGGATGCCGTCGCCGTCGGCGTCGCCGAGGCCGGTGCGGACCTGGCCACCGATGAGGGCGCTCGGCACCACGGGCAGCGTGTACGTCGCCTGGGCGGCGGTGAGCCCGGAGCGCGCCTGCGGCATGATCACGAGCTGCCAGGTGGCCGTCGGATCGCCCGCCCCGAGGGGGAGGTCGAGGGTCCACGGCGGCGCCGAACCGGCGCTCGTGCCGCCGGAGACCTCGCCGATCGCGGCGATCTGGCCGCTCGGTCGGCGCAGGGTGACCGTGGCCCCGATGTCGGCGCGGACGGCCGCGCTGTCGAAGGGCGCGCAGGCGCCCACCGGGACGACCACCGTGACGGCGAGGTGGCCGCCGCTCGGCGCGGTCTCGTTCATGAAGACGCGGTTGCCGGCGGCGCCGACGAGGTCCAGATCGAGGTCCCCGTCCCCGTCGACGTCGACGAGGACGGCGTCGTCGAGGGCGCCGAGGTCCCCCGGCAGGCCGAAGCCGCTGGGGGCGGTGACGAACGCGCGCGCGCTACCCGCCGCGAGCTGGTTGAGGAAGACGCGCGCGCCCCAGCTTCCGACGACGACGAGGTCGAGGTCCCCGTCGCGATCGACGTCCCCGCAGGCGGCGCCGCGGGCCGGCTGGCTGGGGCTGAGCCCCGCGGGCTGCGGTTCGCCCAGGGTGATGGGCAGAAACCCCGCCCCGTTGCCCCAGAACACGCGGCCGGCCGCCTCGACGTCGATGGTCTCGTCGGCGCCGGAGTCGCCCCGGAAGAGATCGAGGTGTCCGTCGGCGTCGAGGTCGCACAGCACCGAGCCCGCCCGAGGGTCCACGACCGCGAAGTCGGGCGCGGCGAGCGCGCTGAAGGTCCCGGGCGCCGCACCGAGCCACAGGTCGCGAGCGCCGCTCGCCGCGACGAAGGCGTCCACCGTGCCGTCGAGGTTCCAGTCCGCGACCGACACCGTGCCGCCCGCCACGGGGCTCCCGATGCCGGCGAAGGCGCCGGTGACCGGGGCGAACGCCGTGCCACCGCCCGGGTCGGCGGGGTTGGCGAGGAGCAGCGGGGCGCCGCCGTCGGAGACGAGGAGATCCAGCCAGCCGTCGGCCGCCGGGTCCAACCAGGCCACCCCGGTCGGCGCGAAACCGGCGAGGGCGACGCAGCGGCCGTTCGGCGGATCGCTGGAGGTGCAGGCGCCCGCGCGCACGACGAGGGTCGGCGTGCCGGTGAAAGGGGTGGCGCCGCCGCCGTTGCGCCACAGCTCGAGGCGGTCGGGCAAGGCGCGCGCGAGGTCCACGCGGCCGTCGTTGTCATAGTCGGCGGGGAGGCTCCCGAGGGGGGGAGCCGCGGCGGGGAGCTGCCCGGCGTCCGTGAGCCCTGCGTCCCCCGCGACGCGCACGAGGGTCGCCGCGGCGGTGTCGAGGACGAGGTCGAGGGCGCCGTCGCCGTCGAGGTCGACCCAGTGGGCGCCGCTCGTCGGGGCCGCCGTGGAGGCGCCGAGAGACGGCGCGCCGTCTGGCCCGAAGACGGCGCGCGCCGGCCCGCCGATGCCCGCGCCGGCGGTCGCGACGAACGCGGCGACGAGCGTGACGATGCTACGCGTGGGGGGGCAGGTTGGCACGTTGTGGGGGACCTTCGTGTGCAGCACGCGATTGCGGTGGGCGCGCTCCCCGGCCGCACCGAGCGGAACCCGCCAGGGGGATCCTGCGGCGATGGCCGCCGCGGTGCAACATCCGTCGCCGCGCCGAAGACGGATTTAGACGTACGGTGAATATCGGCGGTAGCCTGAAGTCCAGGCCCGAGCACCTTACACGATGTCGGAGGCCACGACATGCGCTCGCGGATCGCCCCACTCGCCGTCGCCCTCCTCTCCGTGCTCGTCCCGGCGTTCGCTCACGCTGGCGGCACGGCCCTCTACGCCGGCGCCGGTCCGCGGTTCTCCGAGGGGGACACGGCGACCGTGGGCGCGCTGCGGCTCACCTACGAGGTCGAGGCGCAGCTGTCGCTCGCGATCGAGGTGGACGCGTACCTGAGCGCGCCGGCGACGTCGTCCGCGCTCGACTTCGCGGGCGGGCAGGCGGGGCTGTTGGTCGATCTGCCGATCCCGGGCCCCATCACGCCGGAGCTGGGGCTGGCCCTCGGGCTGGTCGAGCTCTCCCGCGTTCGTCACGGTCTCGACGACACGCTCTTTACGATCAACGGTGAGATCGCGCTGCGCGCTGCGCTCGGCCCGGTCAAGCTCCGCGCGGCCTGGACGACCCCGCTGTGGACCGAGGACGAGGCGCTGACCTCGCGCGCGCTCGACTCGCAGCTGGTCTTCTCGCTCGGCGTGGGCTTCTAGCGGAACAGCTCGGAGAGCGAGTCGCCCTTGTGGATCCGGCGGATGGCCTTGGCGAAGATCTCGGCGACGCTGATGACCTCGAACTTCGGCGAGGTCTTGCCCTGGAGGGGGATCGTGTCGGTGAAGACGAGCTGCTCGATGACCGAGCTCTCGACCTTCGCCACCGCGGTGCCGGACAGCACGGCGTGGGTGAACGCCGCGATCACGCGCTCGGCGCCCTGATCCTTGAGGAAGGCCGCGGCCTCCATCAGCGTCCCGCCGGTCGCGACCTCGTCGTCGACGATGATGGCGTTCTTGCCCCGGACGTCGCCGATGAGGTGGGCGGCCTTGGCCTGCTCGCTGTCGTCGTAGCGGCGCTTGTCGATGATGGCCATCGGCAGCCGCAGGCGGTTGGCGTAGCGCCCGACGTCCTTCGCCTCGCTGGCGTCGCCGGCGATCAGCACCGTGTTGGAGAGGTCCTGGCGCTGCAGGTAGTCGGTGATGATCGGGATGGCCTGCAGGTGGTCGACCGGGATCCGGAAGAAGCCCTGGATCTGCGGCGCGTGGAGATCCATCGTCAGCACGCGATCGGCGCCGGCGGTCTGAAGCAGGTCGGCCATGAGGCGCGCGGCGATCGAGATGCGCGGCTTGTCCTTCTTGTCCGAGCGCACGTACGGGAAGTACGGCAGCACGGCCGTGATGCGCTCGGCGGACGCGTGGCGCAGGGCGTCGATGGTGATGAGCAGCTCGACGAGCCCCTCGTTGACCGGCGGGGCCGAGGTCTGGACCACGAAGACGTCGGCGCCGCGTACGTTCTCGTCAATCTGAACCATCAGGTTCTCGTTCGAGAAGCGGACCACGTGCGACTTCCCGAGCGAGGTGTCGAGGATCCTCGCGATCTTCTGGGCGAGGTCCGGGTGGGAGCGGCCAGAGAATATCTTGAGCGAGCCGTTCATGCGTCACCAGCGCGTTTGGGGAGCGGGCCTTCACTTAATGATCACGTCCCACGGTGTCAACGCATGGCTCTGGACCGAGCCGCCGGGTCGCCGCTCGGTCGCGCCCTCGGCGCCGCCGTGCCGACCCGCCATGGAGCTTCGCCTTGACGTCCCGGGGCCGAGTCGGTAACGAGCGCGCTGGACGCGCGGGCGGCGACGACGCCTGCGCCGCTGTCCGCTGGCCGTGCCAGATCGCGATGCCGCCTCGGCCGAGCGCGCCCCCGACCAGGGACCACGAAGAGACTCTCAAGCCAGGACACGGCGGATGAACATCCACGAACACCAAGCGAAGGCGCTGCTCAAGCAGTTCGCCATCCCTGTCCCCGAGGGGCGCGTCGCGTTCAGCGTCGAGGAGGCCCGCGCGGCCGCCGACAGCCTCGGCGGCCCGATCTGGGTCGTCAAGGCCCAGATCCACGCGGGCGGGCGCGGCAAGGCCGGCGGCGTGAAGCTCGCGAAGAGCAAGCCCGAGGTCGAGACGCTCGCCAAGCAGATGCTCGGGATGAAGCTGGTCACCAAGCAGACCGGCCCCGAGGGCAAGATCGTCAACCGCATCTACATCGAGGAGGGCGTCGACATCGCGCGCGAGCTCTACCTCGGGATGGTCGTCGACCGGGCCACCGCCGGCATCACCATCATGCTCTCGAGCGAGGGCGGCACCGAGATCGAGGAGGTGGCGGCCACCAACCCCGACGCCATCATCAAGATCCACGTCTCCCCGGCGGTCGGCGTGCAGCCGTTCCAGCTGCGCGAGGCGGGCGTCCGCCTCGGCCTGTCGACCAAGCTCGTGCGCAACCTCACGAAGTTCGTCACGAGCCTCGCCGAGGCCTTCGTCGCGATGGACTGCAGCCTCCTCGAGATCAACCCGCTGGTGGTGACCTCGGCGGAGCAGGTCATCGCGCTCGACGCGAAGATCAACTTCGACTCGAACGCGCTCTACCGCCACCCGAACATCGCCGACCTCCGCGACCTCAGCGAGGAGGAGCCGAGCGAGGTCGCCGCGTCGAGCCACGACCTGAGCTACATCAAGCTCGACGGCACCATCGGCTGCCTCGTCAACGGCGCCGGGCTCGCCATGGCGACCATGGACATCCTGAAGTTCTTCGGCGGTGAGCCGGCGAACTTCCTGGACGTCGGCGGCTCGGCGACGGTCGAGAAGGTCACCGAGGCGTTCCGCATCCTCATGGCCGACAAGGTTCACGCCATCTTCGTGAACATCTTCGGCGGCATCATGAAGTGCGACACCATCGCGACCGGGCTCGTCGAGGCCGCGCGCACGCTCAACCTGAACGTGCCCCTGGTGGTGCGCCTCGAGGGCACCAACGTGGACCTCGGCAAGCAGATCCTGCGCGACAGCGGGCTCGAGATCATCAGCGCGGACTCCATGGCGGACGGCGCCGAGAAGGCCGTCGCCGCGGCGACCAAGGCGTAGGGGAGAGCGAAACATGGCTATCTTCGTCGATTCCAACACACGCCTCGTCGTCCAGGGCATCACCGGCAGCGCCGGCGCCTTCCACACGCGGCAGATGATCGAGTACGGCACCAACGTCGTGGCGGGCGTCGTCCCGGGTAAGGGCGGGCAGACCTTCGACGGCGTGCCGATCTACGACACCGTCGCCCAGGCCGTGGCTCAGCAGGGCGCCAACGCCTCGGCCGTCTTCGTCCCCCCGCCGTTCGCCGCCGACTCCATCATGGAGGCAGCGGCCGCCGGCGTGGCGCTCGTGGTCGGCATCACCGAGGGGATCCCGGTCCTCGACATGATGCGCGCCCGGACGTTCCTGAAGGACTACCCCAGCGCGCGCCTTGTCGGCCCGAACTGCCCCGGCGTCATCACCCCGGGGCAGTGTAAGATCGGCATCATGCCCGGTCACATCCACCTGGAGGGCCACGTCGGCGTCGTCAGCCGCTCGGGCACGCTCACCTACGAGGCCGTCGGGCAGCTCACCGCCCTCGGCATCGGCCAGTCGACCTGCGTCGGCATCGGCGGTGACCCGATCAACGGGACCAACTTCATCGACGTGCTCAGCGCCTTCGAGGCCGACGGCCAGACCGAGGCGGTCATCATGATCGGCGAGATCGGCGGCAGCGCCGAGGAAGAGGCCGCCGCCTGGATCGCCAAGCACTTCACCAAGCCCATCGTCGGCTTCATCGCCGGCAAGACGGCGCCCAAGGGCAAGCGCATGGGTCACGCCGGCGCCATCATCTCCGGCGGCAAGGGCACGGCCGCCGAGAAGGAGAAGGCGCTGATCGCGGCGGGGGTGGCGATGTCGCCGAACCCGTCGGAGATGGCGTCGACCCTCAAGCCCCTGCTCTAGTCCGACTCCTCAGGGGCCCCACCGATATCTCGGTGGGGCCCCTTCGTTTTGTTTGCCCCCGCCCGCGGGGCGCGTCCGGGCGATCGCATCGCCCCCGTTCGGCCCCAACTCGGCCTCTATTCGAAGGACCCAGGAGAGAACCCGATGTCGCTTCAGCAGACCCTCGCCATCGTCAAGCCGGACGCCGTCCGCGCAGGCAACACCGGCCACATCGTCCAGATGATCGAGGACGCCGGCTTCAGCATCAAGAACATGAAGAAGACCTCGCTGACCAAGGCGCAGGCCGAGGGCTTCTACTATGTGCACGCGGCGCGCCCCTTCTTCGGCGAGCTCGTCACCTTCATGACCTCCGGCCCGGTCGTGCTGATGATCCTCGAGGCCGAGGACGCCATCCAGAAGTGGCGCGATCTCATGGGCCCCACCGACGCCACCAAGGCCCCCAAGGACACCGTCCGGGGGCGCTTCGGCACCAGCATCGGCGAGAACGCGTCGCACGGCTCGGACGCCCCCGAGACCGCCGCCTTTGAGACCGCTTACTTCTTCAGCTGCTTCGAGCGGAAGTAAGAGGCTGAGGATGAGCCAAGCCCTCCCGGTCCAGCCCGAGCCCGCTCCCGAGACCCGCGTCGATCTCAAGTCGCTGACGCGCGAGCAGCTCACCGCCTGGGTCCGGGAGGTGCTCGGCGAGCCGCGCTTCCGCGGCGACCAGATATTCCGCTGGCTCCACGCCAAGCGGGCCCGGGATCTCGCCGGTATGACCGACCTGTCGAAGGCGCTCCGCGCGCGCCTCGACGGGGTGGCGCGCATCGGCGGCCTCGCCCTCGAGGACGTCAAGGTCGCCCAGGACGGGACCCAGAAGCTCCTGTTCGTGACGGCCGCCGGCGACCGCCTGGAGTCGGTCCTGATCCCGATGGAGGATCGCGTCACCCAGTGCGTCAGCTCGCAGATCGGCTGCAAGATCGGCTGCCAGTTCTGCCTGACCGCGCGGATGCCCATGCGGCGCAACCTCAGCGCCGCCGAGATCGTCGACCAGGTCCTGTGGGCGCAGGAGGTCCTCGGCGAGGAGCGGCGCGTCAGCAACATCGTCTACATGGGGATGGGCGAGCCGCTCGACAACTACGACAACGTCGTGGCCTCGCTCCGCATCCTGATGGACGAGCTCGGTGCCGGCTTCTCGAGCCGCCGCATCACCGTCTCGACGAGCGGCGTGGTGCCGAAGATCGCGCGCCTCGGGCAGGACGTGCAGGTCAACCTGGCGGTCAGCCTCAACGCCTCCTACGACGCCCAGCGGACCAGCATCATCCCGATCAACAAGGCGTGGGACATCGGCCAGCTCATGGCGGCCCTGCGCGCCTTCCCGCTGCCGCCGCGGCGCCGCATCACGATCGAGTACGTGCTGCTCGCCGGGGTCAACGACACCGTCGACGACGCGCGGCGCCTGGTGCGCTTGTTGAGCGGCATCTACTGCAAGGTGAACCTGATCCCGTTCAACCCCTGGCCCGGCGCCCCCTACGCGCGCCCGGACAACGACACCGTCGAGGCGTTCGGCGCCGTCCTGCGCGACGCCGAGTACACGGTCACGATCCGCTACTCGAAGGGCGAGGACATCGGCGCCGCCTGCGGGCAGCTCGACGGTGTCTCGTAGGACGCGCCATCGGAGCGCGCTCCGCCCCGCGCTGGTCGGGTCCTCGAGTTGACCGACGCAGCGCTCGCCCCGTCCCGCAACCGTGCCTAGGGTGCGTCAAGCCATGACCAAGCCACTCCTCGAAGCCGCCGACAAGGCCCGCATCATCGACGTCCTCAGCGAGCGCCACGGCGGCGGCCTGCGCGGCGAGCGCATCACCGTCGAGGCCAAGCGCCTCGGCGACAACGTCGCGGCCGAGGTCACCCTCGCGAGCGTCGACCGGACCTTCGTCTACACCATCGAGTGCGCCATCGTGCGCGAGAGCTACACCGCCATGTCGGTGGAGGAGCAGGTGGACACCTGCTTCGACTTCCTCGACTGGTACCTCGGCGAGTTCTTCCAGAGCCACCGCGAGCTCCTGCTGCCGATCGACTGGCAGCCGCACCGCTTCGGTGACGTCGAGGTGATGGCGCGGGGCGATCTGCGCAACGCCTTCCTCGACGACGCCGCCGACGCCTGGCTGCGCGGTGAACGCCCGGACGTCGAGACCCAGTGGAAGGCCATCAAGCGCAAGCACTGATCGAATGCGCTCGCTCGCGGCGCCTCGGTGGAACGCCTCACCCCCGAGCACCGCGGAGCTCGCGAGCTCGCCCCGCGGCGGGAACCCTCGGGGTGAGGCGTTCCAGGCGCCACTCGCTCGCTTTCCCCCGGCGCGCCTTCGCCGCTCCCCCGCTGGCGCGGGGGACATTTGATCATCGGCCTTGCGGCCGATGATCGAACGCACCCAATCAGGCCGCAGGCTTGCTCGAGCTGCGACGATGACCGTCCGGCCTAGGCGACCTGCCGGAGGCGCGCCAGGACGCGCGCGAGGGCGTCCTCCGGCCCGACCGAGACGAAGACCGCGCCGGCCGGCTTGAGCACCGTCTGGGCCAGCGTCAGGTTCTGCCGGACGCGGAGCCGCTCGACGTCGATGATGGCGTGCTGCAGACGATCATCGGGGTCGGCGTCGGCGAGGTCGAAGCCCTGGTGGTCGGGGCACAGCACGATGAGCGAGTGG
This sequence comes from Deltaproteobacteria bacterium HGW-Deltaproteobacteria-14, assembly GCA_002841945.1. GTDB lineage: Bacteria > Myxococcota_A > UBA9042 > PHBI01 > PHBI01 > PHBI01. The sequence continues at coordinate 23,784 of PHBI01000092.1, read as the reverse complement.
TGACGCCGGCGCGCCGCGACCGCGACGCGCCGGAGCGCGTCGACGTCGTCCGCGGTGAAGAAGTCGCTGATCGACACCATCGTGTGGGGCCCGCCCCGCGAGGTCATCACCGCCTCGACGGCGGCCTCGAGCCCACGCGCCTGGCCCCCGGGGCGTATCGTGGGGTCGCTGGGGAGCGGCACCCCGAGGTGGCGGCAGAAGGCCCGCAGCACCGAGCGCTGGTAGTCGGCCGCGTAGCCGTCGAACGACACCAGCGGCGAGCGCCGTGAGTCGAGGGCGACCTCCTGCAGCGTCTCCTGTGCGGCCTCGATGAGGCGCGCCTCGTCGTAGTGGCTCAGCCGCGGGCTGCCGGCCTGCACCAGGCCCTCGGGCAGCGCGAACGACCTGCGCCGCTGGGCGCTGAACCAGCGCGCGACGCGCTCCACCAGCTCGCGATCGGTGAGCTCGGTGCGGTCGTCGTGGACGAGGTGCGGCACCTCGGTGAGGGCGCCGACGATGCGTGAGAGCTGCCCGGAGGCGGCGCTCGGCTGCACCACCAGCCGGACGCGGTCGTCGTGGACGAGCAGCCCGGCCCGATCGCGCTTGCCGAGCAGCACCGCGGCCAAGTTGTAGGCGGTCTCGATGGCGTAGTCGACGCGGGCGTCGCCGGGTCGCCCCCAGAACATCGAGGGGGAGCAGTCGAGGAGTATCCAGGTGCTGAGCGCCAGGTCGGACTCGAACTCGCGCGAGATGAGCTTGCCGCGACGCGCGCTGGCCGACCAGGCGATGTGCTTGAACGGATCTCCCGCCTGGAAGTCGCGCAGCTCGCGGATCTCGAGCCCCAGCCCGGGGCGGCGGCGATAGGCGACGTCGCTGTGCTCCTGCATCGACGCGCGGGTCGCGCGCAGGCTCGCGTCGGTGCGCAGCGGGAAGTGGCGCGGGAGCACCTCGATCGGGACCGGCGTGGCGACCCACAGGCGCACCTCGAAGAGCCCGCCCACCACCCGCGCCATCACCTGAAAGCCCTGCAGCCAGACGTGCCCGACCCGCGCGCTCGTGAGGTGCACCGCGAAGACCCCGGGCTCGTCGGCCGCCACCACCCGCGCGGTCAACGGTGCGGTCACCCCGGCCACCAGCTCGAGCGCGTGAACGTCGACCGCGGGGGTGACGTGCGGGCGAGCCTCGATGACGATCACCCGGCGCGTGACCGAGCGGACGTCCGCCGCGGGGGTCAGGTTGATCTGGAGTCCGCGGTCCTCGAGCAGGTGTCGTGCGACCCGGGCGCGCACGAAGGCCCATATCAACAGCGTCGCCGGCAACAGCCCGAGGGCGGTCACCACGGGCAGGTTCGCCAGCAGCCCGACGGCGGCCCAGGTGAGCGCCGTCGCGCCCACGAGCCGGCCCCGGTCGCTGAGGGCGAGCCGGGGTCCGCGGAGGGCGAGCGAGGCGTCGGGCATGGTGGCGGCGCCGCGCTCAGGCTTCGCGGTTGTAGGGGACGGCCGCCAGGCACTCGGCGAGCACCTCGCCGACCGAGATCTGGTCGAGCTCCGCCTCGGGCGACAGGATGATGCGGTGATTGAGCACCGGGGTCACGAGGCTGCGGACGTCGTCCGGCAGGACGTGGTCGCGCCCATGAAGGAAGGCCAGCGCCTTCGAGCAGCGCATCAGCGCGAGCGAGGCCCGCGGAGACGCCCCGAGCAGCACCGCGTGGTGGGTTCGGGTGTGCTGCACCAGGCGCACGATGTAGTCGAGCAGGCTCGGGGCGATGAAGACGCGCTCGGCCGCCGCGGCCATCCCGTGGATGTCCTCGGGGGACAGCACCATCTCGACGTTGGGCACGGGCACGTTGTAGGTCGACAGGACGCGCCGCTCCTCGTCGTAGCTCGGGTAGCCGAGGACGATCTTGAAGAGGAAGCGGTCGACCTGCGCCTCGGGCAGCAGATAGACCCCCTCCTGCTCCACCGGATTTTGCGTTGCGAGGACGACGAACGGAGTAGGTAGCTCCTGGGTCTGCCCCTCGATCGTCACCTGGTTCTCTTGCATTGCTTCGAGCAGCGCGCTCTGGGTCTTGGCGGGGGCTCGGTTGATCTCGTCGGCGAGCACGACGTTGGCGAAGATGGGGCCCTTGCGCAGGACGAAGGTGCTGTCGCGCAGGTCGAGCACGTAGGTGCCGGTGATGTCGGCGGGGAGCAGGTCGGGGGTGAACTGCACCCGCGCGAAGCGACACCCGAGGGTGCGCGCGAAGGTCTTGATGAGGGTCGTCTTGGCGATCCCGGGGACGCCCTCGAGGAGGACGTGGCCGCGGGCGAGCAGCGCGACGAGCAGGAGATCGGTCGTCTTGATGTCGCCGATGTAGACCTTGGCGATCTCGTCGGCGACGGTCTTCTTCAGCGCGAGCGCCCGCAGGGCCTCGTCCGAGGGCAGGGCGCCCGCGCCCGGTCTGTCCGGGGCCGCGCGGTCGGGCGAGTTGGGGCCGCTGTCGGGTGTCGGCATGAGGCTCCTGGCGGGTGTGGGGGCCGAGCGACGTCAGTGGCGGGCGGTCCCGAAGCGGGCCAGCGTCTGGACGTCCTCGTAGAGGCGCACGAAGCGCTCCGCGGAGATGGCCGGCGGCTGCCGGGACCGCAGGCTAGCGGTGTCCCGTTTGACGCGCAACACCGCGTGGCGCAAGAGGTGGAGGCTCTCGTCGCTCTCGCCGCGCGGGAGCGGGCGGTGCCCGGCGACCCAGTCGTCGAGGTAGCGCGTCGCCATCAGGTGCTCGGCGTGCTCCGAGAGCGCCTGGGCCAGCCCCGAGAAGTCCGCGTCCGAGCGGACGGCGGCCAGGCCGATGGCCTCCGAGACGATGGGCGAGCGCGCCGGCACCCCCATCGCGAGCGACGGCGACTCGACCGGGCGGCGCCACGCCGCGAGCGCGAGCGCGACGAGGAGGCCGGCCCCCATCGCGAGCAGCAGGGCGATCGACACCGCCCACGGCGGCTCGGTGAGGGTGGCGTTGAGGACGGCGAGCGCGTCGTTGAGCGCCGCGGCCGCGCGCTCGAACAGGCGGGGCAGGGCGCCGAAGCGCCCGAGCCCCCCGGTGTAGTGGCCGGAGACGGTCGTGGTCGGGAGCAGGAGCCGCAGGTGACAGGGCTCCTGCTCGCAGTAGACCCGCATCACGTTGGCCGCGAACTGCTTGTTGCCGTAGAAGCGGCGCAGCATCTGATTGAGGAATAGCGAGGGATCGGCGATCGCCAGGATGGCGCCGGCGCCGAGGCGCCGCTCGACCACGAGGTGCGCGTCGCCGCCGTCGAAGGACACGACCGGCCGGCCTGCGCCGCGCAACGCCGCGGGGTGGTTGGCGACGATCTCGTCGACGTTGAAGAAGAGGAAGTGGTCGCTGTTCGGGGTGAGGATCGGGAGCCCATCCTGGCTCTCGAACCAGCGCCGGTGCGCCGTCGGAGCCGCCGGGAGCCGCTCGATGCCGACCGCGGCGAAGAGCGGGCCCGCGGAGCCCTGGTCGTCGGCGACGATGAGGTGACCGCCGTCGTCGGCGAAGGCGACGAGATCGGCGACGGGCAGCTCGACCTGGGGATAGAGCCACAAGAGCACGTCGTCGGGGCGCAGCTGCCCGAGGTCGAGGGCGCCGACGGGCTCCACCGTGACCCGCGCCTCGGCCCCGGTGGTCGCGAGGTAGCCGACACCGTTCCAGGTGTTGGCGTCGAGGGCGTAGTCCTGAGGCTCGGCGGCCGCCTGTGCGGTCGCAGCGAACGAGATGATCTGCAGGATCAGAAACAGCGCCGGCCGGATGTTGCACTGCATCAACGGCGGACCTCCAGCGCGTGGAGGATCTGGCGAGCGCGGGCGGCGTCTTCGAGGGTCGCGCTGCGCTCGGAGAACCAGGCGCTCTCGACGAGGTGGCGGAGCTCGAGCAGGGCGCGCTCGTCCGGAGCGATCGAGCGGTGGGCGTTGAAGAAGGCCTCGCGCGGGGTGTCGACCCCCCACGCGAGATCCGCTCCAAAGCGCGTCACCGCGCGGACGTAGGTGTCGCGGACCCGCCGGCGGATCGCGACGAGGGCGAAGGACGAGCCGTCGAGGGCGCCGTCGTGGGGCAGGGCGACGTCGACCTCGCGGCCGATGTAGTCGGGGGCCTCGATGTGGAGCCGGTAGCGGCCCGGGGGTAGGGGGCCGAGGTCGAAGCGACCGTCCCGCCCGGCGCGCGCGCGCAGCTCGCCGCCCGCGCCGGCAGGGGTGAGCGAGACCGCCGCGCCGACCAGGGCGACGCTGCTGTGGGCGTCGACGACGGTCCCAGCGACGTGATCGGCGCGGGGAGAGCGACCCCGCGGGGGGGCCACCACGAAGGGCGGATCATCCTCCTCGGCGTCGGCGTCGGGGAGGGCGCGCCGCCGCTCGGGCCGGATGGCGCGCAGGCGCTGCCAGACGGCGGCGAAGACGCGGTGGCGGACGGCCTGGGCGAGGAGCAGGAAGCCGAAGACGACGGCGAGCCCCACGAGGTACCAGCGAGTAGGGACCCCGGGCGGGGGCGGCACGCGGATGCGCACGGGGTGGCTGATGGCCCCCTGGTGGCGCCCGTCCGTCGGGCTGAACACGGCCCGGACGTCGATCTCGCCGGGGGCGCCGTCGCCGCTCGGGGCGAGGCTGGCGAAGAGGGCGTCGGCCGAGATGGCGGAGAGGTAGATGCCGTCCGCGTGGGTGGTGGCGAGGGTCTGGATCAGGGGGGGCGCGTCGGGGGCGCCGGACGGCGTGGCGAGGATCGCGACCGTGGCGCCGGGGAGGGCGCCGTCGGCGTCGGCGAGGCGCCCGCTGAAGCGGTAGCGCCCGAGGCGGACGTCGCCCTCCCGGCCGACCCGGAGGGTGACCCGCGCCGGGAGCAGCACCCGCAGGGCGGTGTCGGCCGCGGCGGGGGCGTAGAGGTGGTCGCCGAGGAAGCGCGCGCGGACGGCGTAGCGGCCAGGGCTGCCGAGGAGGCCGGCGCGGATGAGGAAGGTCGAGCGCCCGGCGGTGCCGGTCTGGCCGACGAGCTCGGTGCCGTCGCCGACCCGCACCCGGACCTCGGCGTCGGGGATCGGGACGGTGTTGGCGTAGAGGTCCACGTGGACGCGGATCTCGCTCTGGTCGAGGGTCACGACCTCGGGGGCGAGGGTGAGGACGAGGCGCGTGGGGACGCGGCGGAGGTCGAGCACGCCCTCCTCGCGGGCGTCCCCGTAGACGCGGTCGCCGTGGTAGCGCAGCGTCCAGGGGAGGCGCTGGCCGCGGCTCGCCTCGAGCAGCGACAGGTCGCGACCGTCGATGGGCACCTCGAACCCGCCGTCGCCGTCGGTGATGCGGGTCTGGGTCGGGTAGCCGGCCACGTCGAGCTGGATCTCCTCGAGGGGGACCGGGAGGCCCTGGTCGTCGACGAGGCGGCCGTGGACGATGACGCCGTCCGGGCGGCGGTCGAGGTTCAGCGTCACGCGGGTGTGGGCGCGGACGGTCAGCGGATGCGCGAGGGCGTCGGCCGGGCCGGCGGCGGCGAGGAGGCAGGCGAGCAGCGCCGCGCGGGTCGGGCGGGATGACACGGGCGGATTATCCACGCTGCGCGCTGGTTTGGGAACCGGTGAGCGGCTCGGCGGGGCCGCGTACAGTGGTTGCGAAGGGGCAGCAGGCAATGTAGGACATGCCCCCACGCGTCACGGCTGTGGTGTTGCGAGGAGGCGAGCTCATGGGCGATCAGGGCAACAACCTGGCGATCATCATTGCGATCGCGGCAGCGGCGGCGGTCCTCGTGGCGCTGCTGATCGTCCTCGCGCGCAGGCGCAAGGGCAAGGCGGCGCCACCCGAGACGTCGCGCGGACCGGCCGTCGTGTCCGAGGAGCGGTCCCGCGTCCCGGCGTCGAAGGAGGTGTTCGCGCCGATCCCGCCGACGCCAGCCGCGGGCGGCGATGACCTCCCCGACGAGCTGCGCGAGGGCGACGACGACGACGCGCTGCCGTTCGAGCTGCGCGAGGGCGACGACGATGACGACGCCATCGCCGCCGCGCCGGCGGTGGTCGAGGACAAGGCCCGGGAGACCGCGCCCGCCGCGGCGGACGCCGCCAAGCAGCAGGCCGCGGCGGACGCCGCCAAGCAGCAGGCCGCGGCGGACGCCGCCAAGCAGCAAGCCGCGGCGGACGCCGCCAAGAAGCAGGCGGCAACAAAAGCCGCGGCGGACGCCAAGCAGCAGGCCGAGGCCGACAGCGTCGCGCGCGCCGAGGCCGAGGAGGATGAGGGTGCCCCGAAGTCCCTCCGAGACGGGCTCGGCCGGACCCGCAAGGAGGGCTTCATCGCCCGGCTCGGCGGCCTCTTCGCGGGCAAGGCCATCGACCAAGACCTCATCGACGCCATCGAGGAGGTCCTCTTCACCGCCGACATCGGCGTTCGCACCGCCGATCGGCTGCTCGACTCGGTGCGCGAGTCCCTCTCGAAGAAGGAGCTCAAGAACGAGGCCAAGGTCTGGAGCGTCCTGCACGACGAGGCCAGTCGCATCCTCGCCGACGCGGCGGCGAACGCCAGCGCGAGCACCCCGAAGCCGGGCGAGCCCTACGTGACGATGGTCCTCGGGGTCAACGGCTCGGGCAAGACCACGAGCATCGGCAAGCTCGCCCACCAGCTCGTGGGCCAGGGCAACAAGGTCACCCTCATCGCGGGGGACACCTTCCGCGCCGCCGCCGCCGAGCAGCTCGAGCACTGGGGCCGTCGGGTCAACGCCGAGGTGTTCCGCGGCAAGGAGGGCGCCGATCCGGCGTCGGTCGTCTTCGATGGTGTCCGCGGCTCGGTCGAGCGGGGAGCGGACCACGTGCTCGTCGACACCGCCGGCCGCCTCCACACCCAGGTGAACCTGATGGAGGAGCTCAAGAAGGTGCGCCGCGTGATGGGCAACGCCATCCCCGGCGCCCCCCACCGCGTCCTCATGGTGCTCGACGCGACGACCGGGCAGAACGCCATCAACCAGGCGAAGTTGTTCAAGGAAGCGACCGACGTCACCGGGATCATCCTGACCAAGCTCGACGGCACGGCCAAGGGCGGCGTCGTGCTCGGCGTGTGCGCCGAGCTCGGCATCCCCATCGACTACATCGGCATCGGCGAGCGCGTCGCCGACCTGCGCGGCTTCGACTCGAGCGAGTTCGTCGACGAGCTCTTCCGCCCGCCGACGGCCTGATGGCCATCTTGGGGCGCGCACGCTCTCTGCACCTCGCGATCAGAGCCCGCCGGTGGGGTTGCGCCCAGCGGGTCGCCTTGACCGCCGCGCATGTGCGGGCTACAAACGCCGAGGCATTTCCCCGTGGCTCCGGAAGCGGTTGCTCGATGCACGTACTCGAAGTCTGGTCCCGCCGTCTCCTGCTGCCCCTCTTGCTCGCGAGCCTGCTCGTCGGTGGCGGGGTCGCGGCCGCGGCCGAGCCTGACGAAGCCGACAGCGCCACACCCGCGGCGGGTGACGAGGGCGAGGGCGCCAGCGACGAGGACGCCGGCCTGACGAGCACAGAGCGGCTCGAGCACGCCATCCGCGTCATCCAGCGTCGCCCGATCCTCAAGGATCTCCGCTTCGAGCTCACCCTCACCGGAGGCGTGGCGGCCGCAGACCAGATGTACCGCCACTTCTCGGCGTCGGCGACGGGCCGCTTCCACGTGAGCGAGTGGGTCTCCATCGGCGCCACCTACACCCAGTTCTTCTCGAGCGAGTCCGCCTTGTACCGCGAGGTGACGGGGAACTACGAGGTGTTCCCGGAGCGCTCCCAGATCCAGTGGTACGCCGGCGCAGACGTCTCGGTCGTGCCCATCGACGGCAAGTTCGTCGCCTTCGACGACTTCATCGTCTACTGGGACATCTACGCGTCGATCGGTGGCGGTGTGACGGTCACGAGCCGCTCGGACTCGCTCAAGCCGACCGGCATGATCGGCGTCGGCTTCAGGATGTTCCTCGCCGAGTGGCTGACGCTGACGTTCGAGGTCCGCGACCACATCTTCGTCGAGGACTACAACGCCGGGAGCGAGCTCACCAACAACGTCGTCGGGCAGGCCGGGTTCAGCATCTTCGTCCCGTTCGGCTTCGACTACTCCTACCCCCGGTGAGGATGTACGTGCCCCACCTCCGACGAGCGGCTCCTGGACGGACGAGGCCCCTGACGCACCTGGCGTTGGCCTGCGCCCTCGCGTTCGCCGCGCTCACGCCGGCGCCAGCCCACGCCGAGAACCCAGCGCTCGAGGGCGCCCCTCCCGTGATGCACGGCATCAAGCTCCTCGACGGTCGGCACACGGTCGCGCCGCAGTTCGGCCTGACCCTCAACGACCCCTACGAGCGCAACCTGATGGCGGGGCTCAGCTACCGCTACTACCTCGCCTCGTGGGTCGGGATCGGCGTCGACATCTGGGCCGGGGGCGGGGTCGAGACGTCGCTCACCGACGACATCAACCGCGAGGTGGGGTTCTCCCAGTCGTCGTTCCAGCTCGGCACGTCGTCGCTGCGGCTGCTCGCCAACGCGACCCTCGAGCTGGTCCCGTTCACCGGCAAGGCCATGATCTTTGGCGACCAGTTCGTGCGCGTGGATCTCCACATCGATCTCGGGATCGGCGTCGCGCTCACGAGCGGATCGGGCCGCGTGGACGACGAGACCTCCGTGGCGCCCATGGTCGGCGTGGGGCTGCGCTTCTTCCCCAACGCGTGGCTCTCGGTCGGGATAGACCTCAAGGATTACTTCGTGAACCGGGTCCTCGCTTCGCGCAAGGATGGCTCGGTTCCGGGCGCGAGCTTTGACCACAACTGGCTGCTCGGCCTATCTGTCGGGTTCTTCTTCCCCACCGAGCCCGAACGCGACGAGTAGACCCAATGAACAAGGCCCCCCGACTCGCCCGCCACGGCGCGCGAGCGCTGCTCGTGGCTGTCGCGACCCTCACGGTCGTCGCCACGTCAGGCGCCCACGCCTCGCACTACCGCCTCCCCGCCGACGGCCTCGTGACCGGCGAGGAGCACGCGGCGCTCAAGCGCGTGAAGGTGCTGACGACCCTCGATCTGCTGCGCCGCGCGGCGCGGGTCAGCGACCGTGAGTCCCTGGCGCGCGACAGCGGGCTGCCCCTCGCGCGCCTCACGACCCTGGCCTGCCAGGCGGACCTGCTGCGGATCAAGGGGCTCGGCCCGAGCATGGTCAGGCTGCTCCAGACCGCCGGCATCCGCCACACCCGCGACCTCGGCGCCACCGAGCCGGACGGCCTCCTCGAGCGCCTGCGCGCCGCCAACAGCATCCACAACATCGCGCCCGTCCTGCCCCAGCGGGCGATCCTCGAGGACTGGATCGACCAGGCCAAGCGCCTCGATTGGACGCTCGAGGGCACGCAGTGAGCCTGTTCCGGTGGATCGCCGGGTCGCGGGTTCGGCTCGCGATCGCGGCGCTCATCGGAATCGCGGCCTGTGTCTTCCTCGCCGCTCCAGCCGCGGAGTTCATCCGCTACAGCTCGACGTCGATCGTCCAGAACCTCTTCGTGCGCCTCGGCTTCGCCTTCTTGATCCTCACCACGGCGACGCTGCTCGCGGTGCTCGTGGGAGACCTGGTCTTCCCGGGGCGCTGGCGTGAGCGGATCATCCTGGGGCGGAACGTCGCGCCGACCGCGCCCGACGACTCCCTCGAGGCGGTCAAGGGGCTGAAGAGCTACTATATTCACTTCTCCTTTATGATCGCGGCCTTCTGTGTCGTTGGCGGCGTCGGGATCCACAGCAGCACGCAGCTCTTCTCCTCCCGCGACGACACCCGCACGACGCTCCGGGGAGATGACGTGGAGCGCAAGCTCATGATCATCACCGAGCTGGCGGGGACCCGCACCGAGCGTGAGGTGAACAGCGCGCTCGAGATCCTCGACACCGTCTGGCGCGACGAGCGGCAGCCGACCGAGGTGAGGCGCGCGAGCCTGGTCGCTCTCGGCGAGCTGCTCGACTATCTCGTGCAGGCCGTGGAGACGTGGCGGACCGAGGGAAAGCGCGAGTCCTGGCAGGGGGACATCGTGCTCGAGCTGAGGCAGGCCTTCGCCGACGACCTCCGGCGCTTCCAGCCGGGGGCTCCCGCCAGCCTGCGGCCGGTCGTGACGTTCCTCCTCGGCGCGGTGCAGGACGTGCGCGCCAACGAGCTGATCCTCAACGAGCTCGTCGCCTACCCGGACGACGCCTCCGACGCGTGGCGCGCCGCGATTGGCGCCCTCGGGGCCGCCCACCAGGCCGACCTGCTGCCGGCCGTGGTCGACCGGCTCGACGCCGGGCGCAGCGACACCGCGTACGCGATCCTCGCCTGGGCGACGCAGGAGCTCGTGAAGTCGTTCTATCGCGCCTACGGAGAGCCCGAGAAGGCCCCGGAGGCGCTCAAAGAGGCGGTCGAGCGAGCGGTCGCGTTCTTTGGAGCGGAGCTGCTCGCGGAGTCGCCCGAGCGGCGCTGCATCGCCGCGGAGCTCCTGCGTTTCACCGGGCACGTCGCGGCGCGGGACCCGCTGTTCGCCGCCTTCGACGCCCCGGGCGCGAAGGACATCTTCTGTGGGACGGCCAAGGCGGACGTCCCGGCCGGGAACCCCGGTTGGATCGGCACCGGCGACGAGTCGCTGCGCGCCCGGATCGTGCAGGCTATCGCCACGATCGCGCGGGACGACGCGAAGGTCGGCGAGTGGATCCGCTCCCGGCTGGCCGCGGGTGGGCTCGAGGAGACCGTCGAGGCGCTGCTGCAGCAGCTCGCCGAGCAGCGCTGAGCGCTCGCCCGGCGCCCGGTGCCGCCTCGAGCTACTCGAGCAGCTGCACGAGTCGGCGCGCGAGGGGGGCGTCGGGGGCGTCACGCAGGACCCGCTGCGCCTCGTCTCGGGCCGCGTCGAGGTCGCCGGCGTGGGCGAGGGCCACCGCGAGGTGAAGGCGGGTCGCGGCGGGCGCCCCGAGCTGCACCGCGGCGCGTAGGGCGCGGGACGTGTCGCCCCAAGCGCCGCGGCGCGCGGCGTCCGCGGCTACGATCTCCAGGCGGGCCCGCGCGACTGGGCCGTCGGTCGGCCAGTCCGCCGCCGGGACGCGGTCGAGGGCCACGGCGACGTCGCCCTCGGCCCGGTAGGCCAGCCAGCCGGCGACGAGCGCGTCGTACGGCGTGGCGGAGGGGAGGGCGGCGAGCACCTGACGGGCCTCCTCGTCGCGATCGAGGCCGACGAGCGACGCGAGCCTGGCGCGGGACGCCGCGGGTTCGGGGTCGCCGTCGAGCCAGGCCGCGGCGGCCTCGAGGTGGCGGCCCGCGAACGCGGCGAGGCCCACGACGCGGCGGGTGAGGCGCGCGACGTCATCCGCGGGGGCCGTGTCGAGCGACATGCCAGAGGCGGCGCGCACCTCCTCCCAGGGCAGCCCCTGGCGGGCGCGGCTGGCGGTCAGCAGCGCGTGCGCCACCGCCCGCTCGTGGGCGGTGGCCGCGTCGGCTGGGGGCGGGTCGACGCCGATCAGCGCGACGAGGTCGGGCTCGGCGTCCGCGTGGCGCCCGGCGCGCACCAGCAGCAGCGCGCGGTTGAGGCGAGCGGCGGGCAGGGAGGGGTGGGCGGTGAGCTCCCGGGCGAGGAGCTCGATGGCCCCGGGCTGGTCGCCATCGGCGAGCCTGAGCAGTGCCAGGTTGTTCGCGGCGCCGGGGGTGGTCGCGTCGGCCGACAACGCAGCTAGATAGCCAGTCTTCGCCACATCGAAGGCGCCGCTCTGTTGCGCTGCGACAGCGGACGCCATGAGGCGCTCCGAGCGGCGATGCGCGCACCCGGACATGAGCAGACCCACCGCGACCAGGGCGGTCAGCGTCGCCGCGGGGTGGAGGCGGGTGGTGCGGGCGTTCGCCATCGTGGGCGATGTAACACGCGGTCGGGGCTGCTACAATCCGCGGCCATGAGTGAGCGAACGCTAGTCACTGGGATCCGAGAGCTGCTGACGATGCCTCGCGAGGTACCCGCCAAAGCGAGCGCCGAGGAGGCGCTCGGCCTCGTCCGCGACGCGGCCTTCGTAGTCGAGGGCGGGCGCGTCGCCTGGGTGGGAGGTGCGGCGGGGGCGCCACGCTGCGAGCGGACCGTGGACCTCGACGGCGCGGTGGTCCTGCCCGGGCTCGTGGACTGCCACACGCACCTCGTGTACGCCGGGGACCGGACGCGCGACTTCGAGCTGCGCTGCGCCGGCGCGAGCTACGCCGAGATCGCGCGGCGCGGGGGCGGGATCCGTCTGACCGTCCGCGAGACGCGCGCGGCGAGCGTGGACACGCTGGTGGCGCTCGCGCGGCCGCGCCTCGAGCGCCTGCTCGCCCACGGCTGCACGACGGTCGAGATCAAGAGCGGCTACGGCCTCTCGGTCGCGGCCGAGCTGCGCCAGCTCGAGGCGGTCCGACAGCTCGCGGACCTCGGTCCGGTCAGGGTCGTCGCCACCTGCCTGGGAGCCCACGTCATCCCCGACGAGTACGCGGCCGATCGCGCCGGCTGGATCCGCGCCCTGACGCAGGAGCTGCTCCCGGCGGTCGTCGCGCGCGGCCTCGCGCGCTTTGCCGACGTCTTCTGCGACACCGGCGCCTACACCCTCGCGGAGGCGCGAGAGATCCTCGAGGCCGCCCGCGCTCTGGGCCTCGGGCTCCGCGTCCACGGGGAACAGCTGAGCCACACCGGGGTGGCCGAGCTCGCCGCCGAGCTCGGCGCGACCAGCGTCGATCACTGCGAGCACGTCGACGCCGCCGGCGTCGCCGCCCTCGCCGCGGCGGGGACCGTCGCCGTGCTGCTGCCCGGAGCGTCCATCTTCCTCGGCGACGCCGCGCGCCCTCCGACCCGCGCGCTCGTCGACGCCGGGGTCCCGGTGGCGCTCGCGACGGACTCGAACCCCGGCTCGAGCCCGACGACCCACCCGTGGCTGATGGTGACGCTCGGCTGCGCCTGGTACGGGCTCGCCCCCCACGAGGCGCTGCGCGGGGTCACGGCGAACGCGGCCCGCGCGCTCGCCCGCGACGACGGTACGGGCGCGCTCGTCCCCGGCGGGCCCGCCGACTTCGCGGTGTGCGACGTCCCGGGTTGGCGTCATCTGGCCTACGGCTTCGGCGACGCGCCGGTGCGCGCCACCTGGATCGGCGGAGAGCGGGCATACGCGCGCCCCGATCCGCGTTGAACCCGGGGCTCGCGCCGCGCCACCCGTCCCCTTCGTCGTGGACGCTCGGTGGCTTCGGGCGTAGAGTTATCGCGCCTGTTCGAGGAGGTTGATTCTCATGAAGCCACTCTTTATCGCCCTCTTCGTGACCGCTGGCCTCTCGAGCGTCGCGTACGCCGATGACCCTGCCGAGGAGCGATTCGGGGAGTTTCACATCACCCTGAAGAACGCCGAGTACTGCAAGGTGAGCGTCAACGGGGACGAGTGGACCTCAACCGAGTTCGAGAAGGGGGGCAAGCTGCTGCTCGTCAAGTCCCTGCGGCTCGACGAGGTCTCCAACTTCAGCGTCGTCCTGACCCCCTTCAACCCAAAGCTCGCGCCGGCGACCGTCGAGGTGGAGGAGAAGGACTTCAAGAAGGTCCGCAAAGGTCGCGTCTACTTCCTGATCGCGAAGGGCGCGGTGAAGTTCGACGCCGCCAAGCCGGAGGGGGACAAGCCCCAGCCGCCGCCGGACGACCCGATCCCGCCGCCGGAAGAGGACAAGGGCGGCCCGCCGCCGGCCGTGCCCGACCTGTAGCAGCCTGCGGGAGAAGCGCGCCCGCGTGCTCGTCCCCGCGCCGCTAGAATGGCTCGTCACCCGAGCCCCAAGGGCGAGGCCTCAGGCCTCGGAGCGGCCGGTGGACGCCGCCGAGCGGCCAAAACGGTCTCGGACGCAGCGGCCGGATCAGCCGCGCGAGGCCCCAAGCAGAACACAGGGGGGGCTTGATTGAGGCGCGCGTGGACGCCTCAATCAAAGACCAAAGACCGCGCACGGTCCGCCGGTCGGGGGAAGGGCGACTACTCGTCGAAGTCGTCGAGGGCGTCCGACAGCCCCTCGGCGGCGAAGTGGTTCGAGAACACCGTGTAGACGATGATGTCCTGGTCCGCCTCGGACAGCTCGGCGAAGCGCACGGCGTAGCTGTTCAGCGCGTCGCCTTCGCCGCGCACGGCGCGCACGACCTGCCCGATGACGTTGACGAGGGCTGCCGCGGGCTGGTCGAGCACCAGGCGGAGATCGATGAGCTCGCCGGCGCTGAACACCTCGTGGGCGGTGAACCCCAGGCCGGAGCCGGAGATGTTCACCACCTGCGGGATGAACGCGTTGGACGTCGGCGCGAGCTGGAGGGCGACCTGCGCGGCTCGCGCTTCGGTCGGGCTCTGCGTCCCCGCGCTCCGGGCGTACACCCGCGCGTCGACGTCCGCGCGGCGGTAGTCGCGGCGATCCCCCTCTTTGACCTCGCCGACCGGCTCGACGGTGATCCGATCGGTGTCGACCTGCTCGCGCAACACCCCTCGGAGCCGCATCACGCGCTCGCCATGGGTGTAGATCATCGTCAGCGACTGCTCGTCGGTCCAGGCCGGTGGCTCGCTCAGCGCGGTGTCGATCTTCAGCGCGATCTTGTGCGCCTTCACGACCAACGCGCGGGCGGACGTCACCGAGATGTTCCCGTCGCGAACTGAGATCAGCGTGACCTGCTGGTCTTCCTGGGGGAGCGGGTTCTGCTGTGTCATCTCACACCCGAAGGGTAGGGGGCCATTCCGGCGGGCTCGCCGCGGCTCAGTCGTCGTCGCCGCCGAGGACCTCGCGGACCCGGCGTAGAATCTGCTTCATCTCGGCGGATTTGTCGCCGAGCGCGGTGAGCGTGTCGGTGATCGCCTCGAAGGTGTCCTCGAGGGAATCCGGGATCGGGACCCCGTCTCGGATCTCCTCGATGAAGTCGCCGAGGATCTGGACGTTGTCCCGCCAACCGCGGGAGACGCCCTTGACCTCCTCGAAGGCCTCGGTCACCCGCACGATGTTGTCGGGAGAGATCCCACCGCCGCCGCCCGCGCCGGCCTTCTGCTCGGCCTCGTCCGCCCGGCGCTGCTCATCCTCGAGGGAAGAACGCATCCGGTCGAGCTTCTCGGCCAGCTTGGCGTGCTCCTCCTCGAGGGTCGCGTGCTCGAGCCGGGTGGCGTCGAGCTTCTTCATCACCGCGTCATACTCGCCAGCTGGGACCGTGTCCCCCGCCGGCGCCGCCTTCGCCGCAGCGGCCTTCGCCTCTTCGAGCTGGGCGGCGAGGTCCGCGGCCTTCTTCAAGGCCTTGTCGGCCTTCCCCTCGGCCTCGGTCGCGCGCTTGTCGAGCGCGGCGAGCTTCTCGGAGTCCGCCGCGGCCGCCCCGGCGCCCTCACGCAGCGCCTTGAGCTCCTTCTCGAGGGACTCGTTCTCATCGAGGAGGGTCGCGAGCTTCTTGGTGTTCTTCTTCAGCAGCGACTCCTTCTCCTCGAGACGCTGCTCGATCTCGGCCCGCGCCTTCTCGGCGTCGCCGGCCGCTGCGGCCGCCTTGCCCGTGGACGCGAGGTCCTTCTCGAGCTTCGCCGCCCGGTCCGCCGCCTCCTTGTGCGCCTTTTCGGCGGCGGCGAGCTTCTCGCCGGCGGCCTTGGCATCGGCAGCGAGCTGCTCGTTGGCCGCCTCGAGCTCCTTGATCCGCGCCGCGACCTTCTCGGCCTCCGCGCCGCCGGACTTCTTCGCCTCGGCGAGCTGCTTGTCGAGCTCCTTGAGCTTCTTGTCGCCCTCGATGCGGGCCTTGGCGACCGCGGCGATGTCCTCCTCCTGGATGGCCATCTTCTTGTGGGCCTCCGCGAGCTTCTTCTGCAGCTCGGCGATCGCCTTGTCCTTCTCCTTGACCGCGTCCCCGCTGGCCGCGGCGGCCTTGTCGACCTCCGCGTTCGCCTTCTTGAGCTCGTCGGCGAGCTTCGCGAGCTTGGCCTCGGCGTCCTTGGCCGCGGCCTCCGCCTTCCCCTTGGCGTCCTCGGCGACCCCGCGCGCCTTGTCGCCGGCCTGCTTCTCCTTGAGGAGGGCGTCGCGCTCGACGTGGAGCTCCTCGAGCTGCTTGCCGAGCGTCTTGGCCATGTCGCTGCCCTGCGACGCGGCGTGCTCGAGCTCGGCGGCCTTCTTCTCGGCCTTCTCGGCGCGCTTCTTGGCGGCCTCCGCGTCGGCCTCGGCCCGCTTCGCCTGGCTCTTGAGCGCCTCGGCGTCGGCCGGCTGAATGGCGATCGACAGGACGTCGGTGAGCTCCTTGTTCTCCTTCTGGAGCTCGGCGACCTTCTTCTCGAGCGCCCCGCCGCCCTTCGACGCCGAGGCGAGGGCCTCCTTGGTCTTCGCGAGCTCGTCGCGCAGGGCGTCGGCCTCCGACCCGGTGGCCTGCCGCGCCTTGTCGGCGGTCGCGAGCTGCTTCTCGAGCTCGGCCGCGCGCGCGGTCAGCGACTCGACCTTGGCGAGCGCCTCGGTGAGCCCCTTCTCCGCCTTGCCGCCGCTCTGAGCGCGGAACTCGGCGTCCTTGAGCGCCTCCTTGAGGGCGGAGTTGTCGCTCGCGAGCTGCTTGACCTTGTCCTCGAAGGCGACGCCGCGGTCGGCGGCCTTCTCGGCGTCCGCGAGCCGCTTCTTGAGCGCGTCGTGCTCCTCCTTGGGCACGGTGTCGAGGAGCATCTTCTTGAGCTGCTCGACGTCCTTGCGCGCCTTCTCGCGCTCCTTGTCGGCCGCCTCGCGGTCCTTCAGGGCGGCGTCGCGCGCGGCCTCGGTCTCTGCGAGGGCGGCGTCGAGCTCGTCGGCGTCCTCTCGGGCGCGCTCGAGCTTGGCGCGGAGGCCATCGAGCTGGGCGACGGCCTCCGCCGCGTCGGCCTTGGCGTTCGCGAGCTCCTGGGCGGCCGCCTGCTGCGCGGCGGCGATGTCATCGGCCGCCTTCTTCTGCGCGGCGGCGATGTCGGCCTTGGCCGCCTCGGCGGCCGCTGCGGCGCCATCGCTCTGCGCCGCCTCGAGCGCCGCCACCGCGGCCCTCAGCTGCTCGGCCTCGGCCTTGAGCTGGTCGCTCTCGACCTTGAGCTGGTCAGCCTCGTCGGCGAAGGCGTTCGCGTCCTCGCGGAGCTGCTCTTTGGCGTCGTTCGCCTCGTCGAGCGCGGCCTTGAGATCCGTCGCGTCCGCCTCGAGGTCGGCGAGGTCCTGCTTGAGGGTCGCGAGCTCGGCCTCGAGCGTCGCCTTCGCCGCCTCCACCGCCGCCTTCTCCGCGACGACGGCGTCGACGTCCGCCTGCGCGGCCTGTCCCGCCTCGAGCTCGGCGACCCGGGCGAGGGCGGCGTCGCGCTCCTCGGCCAACCCGGCGGTGTCCGCCTCGAGATCGGCGCGCGCCTGCGCCTCGTGCTGCCGCAGCTCCTCGAGCGCCTCGATCTCGGCGAGCGCGTCCGCCAGCTCTTGCGCCATCCGCTCGGCCTCGCCGGCCTGACCGGCCACGCCGCTGAGCTCGGCGACCTTGACCTCGAGGTCCGCGCGGGCCTCCGCCTCCTGCTGCCGCAGGGCCTCGAGCGCCTCGACCTCGGCGAGCGCGTCCGCCAGGTCCTGCGGATCGGCGCCGCCGCTGCCCGCCGCCACCTGGGCCTCGAGCTCCTTGATGCGCGCGTCGAGCAGCTCGACCTCGGCGAGGGCGTCCGTGAGGTCCTGGGGGTCTGCGCCGCCGGCCGCCGCCTGAGCGGCCTCAAGCTGGGCGAGCGCCTCCTGGAGGCGCGCCTCTACCGCTTGCCGCGCCTTGGTCTCGCGCTCCTCGGCGGCCCCGGCCTCGTCGAGGGCCGCGCTGAGCTGCTCGATCTGGATCTTGAGCAGCTCGTTGTCCTCGTTGAGCTGGGTCGCGATGGCCTCGAGCTCCGCGTTCATCGCCTCGTCCGCGGCGCCCACCATGTCGGCGGCGTCCTCCGGCGAGAAGGCCATCGTGGAGTCGGCCAGGGGAGGGGGGGACTGTTGAATCGTCTCGGCCAGCGGCGGGGCGACCCGCGGCGCTGGGGGGCGCATGGCGGCCTCGAGGATGGGGTCGGGGGCGGCGACGTCGGCCACCGCGACGTCCTCGAAGTGGACCTCGTAGTTGCCGCAGAAGAAGAGGTCGCCCGACGAGAGGGTGTGCTCGGTCACGCGCTCGCGGTTGAAGTACGTACCGTTTGAGCTGTTCAGGTCGTACAGCTTGAAGCTCGAGCCCGTGAAGACCACCTGGCAGTGGCGGCGCGACACCGTGCTGTTGCGCGTACGGATCTCGCACTCGTTGGCGCGCCCGATCTTCACGATGGGGTTCTGGGCGTCGACGAAAACCTCCGACGCCACGCCTTCGTCCGTAACAAACCTGAGAACGGCCATGGAACCTCGACCAGCTCTAAGGGCCGTCACAAGAACGACCCGACCACCTGAAGGGCGGACCCAGGCCGAGAACCCGCCGCCGAAAGCTCGCAATACGCTCGGTATGACTTCGCTTCCGTCAACACGTTCGCGGCACCGCCTCCTCTGCACACCTGGCCGGCTCGTCATGCGCCGGGCCCTGAATCGCTCAACTCAGCAAAAGGTGCGCGAAGCCTAACCCGAGGTCGGTGGGTCGGCAAGCGGACTACCTAGCTGAACGCCGCGTTCTACCGCGTCGGAGCGGGTGACAGGGACTCCGGACGTCGCCGCCGGAGACGGCTCCGAGACCACTCCCGAACAAAAGTTGACATAATATACATTATCAGACGTAAAGTCCGCCGAGCGAGGGGTCACCAGGCTTTAGGGTCCGTGACGCTGTCTATTGACACGATCGCCCGCGCGCGGCATTGCGCCGGCCATGTTCAACGTGACCGAGAGCTGCCTCCGCGACCTCGGCTGGTCGCGCGTCGTGCGCGCGCTGGCCGAGCGCACTACCACCGACCCGGGCCGCGCCGCCGCCGAGGCGCTGGCGTTCTTCGCCGAGGTCGAGGACATCGAGCGCTGTTACGACCAGGTCGACGCGCTGATGGACCACCTGCTCGCCGGCGGCCGGATCCCGCTCCAGGGAACCTCCGACGTCCGGTCCTCGCTCGCGCTGGCCAAGCGCGGCGGGATCCTGGACGTCGAGGAGCTGCTCGCGGTGACGGACACGGCGCGCGCGGCGGCTCACGCCAAGCGCTCCCTGCTCGAGCGCGCACCGGCGTTGGCGGCCCTCGGCGAGGCCATGCCGCAGCTCGCGAGCCTCGCCCACGAGCTCGCGGCGACCTTCGACAAGGCCGGAAACATCAAGGACGACGCCAGCCCGGAGCTCGCCGCCGCGCGCCGCCGCCTCATCGGCCTGCACCGCCAGGCCAAGGAGCGCCTCGACGCCTACCTGGCCCGGGCCGACATCCAGGAGGTCCTCCAGGACGAGTACTACACCCAGCGCGAGGACCGCTACGTCGTCCCGGTGGTGGCGTCGTTCCAGTCGCAAATACCGGGAATCATTCACGGAACGTCGAACAGCGGGCAGACCGTCTTCGTCGAGCCCAGCGAGTTCATCGAGATCAACAACCACGTCAAGGTCGCCGAGAGCGCGGTCGAGATCGCGACCCGTCAGGTCCTGCGCGAGCGGACCCAGTGGGTCGCCGCCGAGGCCGACGATCTCGAGATGGCCCTCGCCTCTCTCGTCACCCTCGACGTGCTGCAGGCGCGGGCACAGCTCGGCCTCGACCTCGACGCCCACCGCCCGAAGGTCGCGCGCGACGGCGTCATCCGCCTTCAGAAGGCCCGCAACCCCCACCTGCTGCTCAAGGGCAGCCAGGTCGTCCCCAACGACGTCCTCGTCGAGGCCCACCACGCCTTCGTCGTCATCACCGGCCCCAACACCGGCGGCAAGACGGTCACGCTCAACACCCTCGGCGCCTTCGCGCTGATGGTGCGCGCCGGCATCCCCATCCCCGCCGGCCCCGACAGCGCCCTGCCCGTCTTCGACGGCGTGTTCGCGCTGATCGGCGACGCCCAGGACATCGAGCGCGATCTCTCGACCTTCTCGGGCCACCTGCTCGCCATCCAGCGCGTGCTCGACGTCGCCCACGCCGGGGCGCTGGTGCTGCTCGACGAGATCATCGTCGGCACCGAGCCCACCCAGGGGGCGGCCCTGGCCATCGCGGTCCTCGAGGCCCTCGCCGACCGAGGCGCGCGCGGCCTCGTCACCACCCACTACGAGCGCCTCAAG
Source organism: Deltaproteobacteria bacterium HGW-Deltaproteobacteria-14 (assembly GCA_002841945.1). Taxonomy (GTDB): domain Bacteria; phylum Myxococcota_A; class UBA9042; order PHBI01; family PHBI01; genus PHBI01. The sequence continues at coordinate 3,687 of PHBI01000092.1, read as the reverse complement.
ACCCTCGCCTTCGAGGACCCGCGCTTCGGCAACGCCTCGGTCGGCATCGACGCCCACACCCTGGCCCCCAACTTCGTGCTGACGAGCGGCACCCCCGGCTCGTCGAGCCCCTTCGAGATCGCGGCGCGGCTCGGGATGAACGATGGCGTGCTGGCGCGAGCGCGCGCCATCGCGGGGGGCGACGAGGGCATCGCCGAGGCCATCCGTCGGCTGTCCGAGGCGCGCCAGGCCGCCGAGCGCGCCGCGCACGAGGCGACCATGGCGAAGCAGCTCGCCGAGCGCCGCGCCGCGGAGCTCGAGGCCGAGCGTGTTGCGTTGCGGCAGCGCTCCCAAGCCGAGATGAACCGCATAAATAAAGATATTCGAGACGCATCTCGGGCGTTTCTTGATGCGTTGCGAGAGAAGACGGCGGATATCCAGCGGACGAACGACCCGCGCGAGATCGCCCGGCAGCGCCAGGAGGTGCTCGAGGTGCTCGAGCAGCTCCCCGAGGTCCCGCCCGAGCCCGGCCCGAGCCACCTCCTCAAGCCCAAGGGGGCGAAGGGGCCGAGCGACGGCGGCGCCCTGCCCTCCGGCGCCGTCGTCCCTGGGGCGCGGGTGTGGATCCGCCCCCTCGACAGCGCCGGCGAGGTCGTCGACGTGCGCGGCGACAAGGCGATGGTCGCGGTCGGCGTGTTCCGGACCACGGTCTCGTTGAGCGAGCTCGGCAAGGTCGTCGGCGACGCCCCGGCTCAGGAGTCGCCGAAGAAGACGATCGCGGTCCTGCGCGTCGAGGGGGTCGCCCAGCAGATCGCCGAGGACGACCCGAGCGTGCCCGTCCCGCAGAACAGCGCCAACACGGCGGACATCCGGGGGATGCGCCGCGACGAGGTCGAGGAGCTCGTGATGCCGCTGCTCGACCGCGCGTTCCGCGAGAACCTCGGCACGGTCTGGGTGATCCACGGCCACGGCACCGGGGTGCTCAAGGACGAGGTCCGCCGCCTCATCCGCGAGTCCCCCTACGTGTCCAAGTGGCGGCCCGGCGTCCGCCACGAGGGCGGCGACGGCGTCACCATCGCCTGGCTCGCGAGCTACTGAGCTCGGCCGCCGCGGGTCACGTCTCCGTCGAGCTCGGCTTCGCCGCGGGGCGCGCGGCGCCCGGGCCGGTCAACGGTGAGCCCGGCCCGGTCGTCGGTTCGCCGGGGCTCTGCTCCTGAAGGAGGTTCTCCGCCCAGTGGTCGTCCACCGTGGCGATCTCGCGCCCGGTGAGGCCCGCGACCATCAGGTTCAGGTTGTTCGCCAGCGTCGACCACATGGACTCGTTGTACTTGTCGCTGAAGACGTAGTCCTTGTTGCCGTTGATGACCTCGTGGATCCCGGCGTCGAGCTGCACGAAGGGGCGCGCGAAGACGAAGTTGAAGCGCATCATCGCGAGGATCCCGAGCAGGAACAGGGCGGCCGCGGCGAGCCACACCCAGGTGCGGCTGTCATGTAGCGAGGCGGTCACCGCCTCCTTGTCCACCGCGAGCACCACCCGCATACGGTTGTTGGTGGCGTTGCCGGTCAGCGGCACGAACTGCGCGAGCACCCGGTCGGTCTCGGCGTTGGTGTAGCGCGGCGGGTCGACCTCCGCGGGCAGGTTGTGGCGCACCTCGGACGCGAAGCTGTCGTCGAACTCGCTCCGGACGATCTCCTTGCCGTCGAGGTAGCCGACCTGCCGGCCGAGGACCTCTCCCTCCTCGCGCATCAGGTCCGCGTCGATCGCCACACCGACCAGCACCGACCCGCGGTAGTTCTTCTGCTCGAACACCGGCGCCGCCGTCACGTAGTAGTAGTCGGAGTCGCGCAGCTTGATGATGTCGCGCAGGATGACCCCCTTCTTCACCTCCTGGGTCACCGGATAGTCCGCGCCGAAGCGGATCTGATCGGACCAGGAGTCGCGGTCGGCGTCCGCCACGCCGACCCCGCGGTGGTCGACGAGGATGACCAGATCGGGCTGGCTCCCGAAGCGCGCGTCGGTCCGCATGTCCTTGACGAGCGCCGCGAGCGGCACGTAGCTGAACCGGAAGACGCAGTTGTTGACGCCAAATGAGTTGCAGACCGCGAGGCTCTCCTCGATCTCGGTGATGGTGTCCGCGCGGCTCTTGTCCGCCCACGGATCGCCCGCGCCCCGGGCGCGCTCGAGCCGGTTGGCCAGATCCTCGGCGAAGGCGGTCAGGAACTCCCCGCGGCGCTCCTTCACGTAGGCCGTCCGCTCATCCTGCAGCGCCGGATCGTTCGGCCGCCCCGGGATGGCCTGATAGACCTCCGCCTCGACCTCCAGCATCCGCTTGCGGTAGTCCGCCAGCACGCCGAGGTAGGCGCCGATCTCCGAGCTCGCGACCGCCGCGGCGGCGTCCTTCATCTGAAGATCGCGGAGCTTCTTCACCCGCCCGTACGCGAGATAGGTCTTGGACACGTTCTCGCGCAACCGGCTCTCGACCTCGGCCACGCCCGAGCCGATCAGCTGGCTCGCGGTGAACGCGCCCGCGGTGAGTGCGAAGGCCAACACGAGGGTGAGCTTCAATCGGAACATCGCCCCTCCCCATTCAAACAACTGCGACGGGCCCCAGGATCGACGCAACCGCCCGATAGCGCAACAAACCCCGACCGAGCCCCGCCGCGCCCGCCCTCAGCGCGGCGTGACGTGCAGCGCCGCCGGGTAGGTGGGACACCGCACCACGCACTGACCGCAGCCCGTGCAGGTCTCGGCGTTCACCACCGGGAAGCCGTCCTCGCCGCGGGTCATCACCGCCGCCTCGAGGGGGCAGTGATCGACGCAGATCTCGCAGTCCTCGCCGTGGCTGTTGAGGCACAGGCTGCGAAACACCTTCGCGAGCCCGATGCGGATGTCGGCGCCGCGCCCGACCGGCTCGAGCGCCCCGGTGGGACACGCGCTCGCGCACGGGACGTCGTCACACAGCGCGCAGGGGACGGACTGAACGCGCAGCAGCGGCGTCCCCTCTCGCCCCGCGCGCAGGGACTCGACCGACGCGACGATCGCCCCCTCGGGGCACGCCTCGATGCACTTGCGGCAGCCGTCGCACAGCGAGAGGAATTGGGCCTCGGCGACCGCCCCCGGGGGGCGCACCACCCCGCGAAACGCGCGCGCGGGCCGCGCGGCCCGCGCCCGCTCGACCTCCTCCGAGCGCAACAGCCGCTGGCGCTCGCGCTCGGCGTCGAGCGCCTCCGCGGTGACCTCCTCCTCGACCCCGTCGAGGGCGTCCTGCATCGCCCGCGACGCCTTGGCGACCGCCCGCAGCGCGTCGATGCCGCCGTCCTTGACGCGACCCATGCCGAGGCGGAAGAAGTCCCGCCGGCCGCCTACGGGGTCGCCCTCGGGCGCGACGGGCGCACGCGCGGCGGCGTCAGAGCTCGGCTCGCTGCCCTTCTTCCCGCCGCCCCCACGCTTTCTGCCCCAGCGCCAGCCCATCTCGCCTCACCGCCGTGGGTTCTTCGTCGACGACGGCCGCCCACCGGCGGTCGGCCGCTTCCCCTTCTGCCCCCCGCCCTTCGCGGGCCGCGGCGCCGCGCTCTCGTCGCCGCCCCGGGGGCCGGTCGCGTCGCCCCCGCGGCCCTTCGCCGGGCCGGCCTGGTGGGGCGCTCCCTTGGCGGGCGCCCTGCCCCGCTGCGGCCCGTCCGCCGTCCCGCCGGCCTGGCCCCGCGTCT
>PHBI01000091.1 GCA_002841945.1 Deltaproteobacteria bacterium HGW-Deltaproteobacteria-14 | reverse complement strand
GACTTCCCCGCGCTGGCCTCGGCGCTCGCCCGCGCGCACCCGGTGGACCTCGCCCCGGACGGCCGCCTACGCTCCGCCGGCGTCGACCTCGAACAGGAGCGACAGGTCGAGGAGCCGGCGGCGCCAGGGCTCGACCACGACGGCGCCCTGGTCGCGGAGCGTCCGCGCGATCCAGCCCTGCTCGGAGGGGGTCGGAGGGCTCGTCGTCGGGAGGCGCTTGGCGCCGCGCCCGGAGGTGCCGAAGGGGGCCTTGGCGACGGCGATCGCGACCCCGGCGTCGCGGAGGGTGGCCACGTGCTCGGCGACCGCGGCGGCGCTGACGCAGGAGCGACCGACGTCGACGGGGCCGGCGACGCCGGCGTCAGCGCGCGCGACCAGCTCCCCCAGGAGCGCGAGCCAGGTGTCTTTGCGGTAGAGCGCGCGCGCCTCCGGCGACCAAGGCGCGCCGAGCCGACGCGCGGCGTCCGGGCTCGGGCCCCAGGGGGCCGGCGCGTGACCGGGGGCGTCCGCCGGCGCGGTGACGAAGCGCGGCAGCGCCACCCCGTGCGCAGCGAGCAGCGCGCACCAGCCCGGTGTCGGGGCCTCCGCGACCAGCACGGCGTCGTGTGGGTCGGCCAGCACCCACGGCAGCGCCTCGAGGTCGCGGGCGAGCGCCGCCACGTCCCGCGGCGGCGTCCAGCCAGGGCGGCCGCGTGCCGCCTCGGCCTCGCAGCTCGGGTTGAACAGGTGCAGACGGGGGCTCACGGCCCGCACCGTGCCCGCTGGCGGCGCCGGCAGCAAGCCTCGACGCCTCGCCGGTCCCGGAGGTCGTCCTCGCTTGGGGCTTGACCCGACCGGGCCGGGTCGCTCTGATGCGGGCGCGCCCGACGCCACGCCCCCCTCCGAGGTGACCATGCTCCGCGCCTGCGCCGCCGCCCTCTCCTGCCTGCTCGTCACCCTGGCGCCCGCGCTCGCCGCGGCGAGTGAGCGCGCCCCGCGGGTCGCCCTGGTCGCCTTCGACGACGAGGTCGGCCTCGATCCGCGCGCCCTCGCGGACATGGCCGTCGCGCTGCGCGGGGCGGCCCTCGAGGACGACATCGAGGTCGTGAGCCTCAGCCACGGCGACGTCGCGCGCGGCGACGACTGCGATGACGCCTGCCTCGACGGCCGCGCCGATCAGCTCGGCGCCACGGTGCTGCTGATGGGGCTCGTGGCGTCCGTCGACGATGGCCGCCTGCAGATCGTGCTGGGCCTGCGCTACGTGGGAGCGACGGAGACCTTCCAACGGGCGACGGCGACCGCCGACGACACCGCCGCTCTGGTCGACGCCACCGACCGGGTCGGCCGCAGGCTCTTCGCGACGCTGCGCGCTGCCGAGCTCCCGAGGAGGGCTCGGCCTGTGCAGCGCACACCGCTTCGACGCCCTTATCGTGGCGGTATCGATGATGGTGGTGTTGCAGCGCAATCGTTCGACGACCGGTCCGCCGGCCTCGCGCTCGCCCTCGAGATCCTGTTCCCCGGCGCTGGCCTCGGCTACGCCGGCGATTGGGGGGCGGTCGGCCTCGAGTACGTGGGCATCTTCACCGGCTTCCTGCTGGTGATCTCGAGCATCGACACCAACCTGGACGGCGACGGCGACGTCGACAGCATGCGCTTCGGCCTCGGGCTCGCGCTGCTCGTCGGCGCGCGCCTATACGGCATCGTGCGCGCACCGATCGCCGCCGACGCCCACAACGCCGAGTACCGACGGCAGCTCCTCGAGGAGCGCGGGACACGGCTCGACACGCTCCGGCTGCGTGCGCCGGAGATCGGTGTCCACGCGCCCGCGTTCACGAGCTTCAGCCTGCCGCCGCTGGCGTTCTGACGCGCTCCTCAGTCGACGCGGATGAAGACCACGCGGCCGTCGTAGCCGCGGTACTTGCCGCTGACGACGCGGGTCGTCGAGGAGCTGCCGGAGGTGCCGCGCTGCGCGTGGCCCGACTGCGCGACGGTTCGGCTGCTGCCGGCGGTCATGACGCGCCCGGTCAACAGCGACGTGCGCACATAGGCTGAGCCGCCGCCGCCACCACCGCCCGTATAGTTGTTCGAACCGCCGCCGCCGCCGTAGTAGCCGCCGCCGCCGCCGCCGCCGGACGTGTTCCCCGTGCCGCCACGGCCCCCCGCGAGGACCCCGCCGGCCGCGCCGGCCGTGCCGTAGCCACCGCCGAGGTAGCCGCCGGCGCCACCGGCGGTCTGGGTCCCGCCGTAGCCCCCGTTCGCGTTGCCGCTGAGGGGCGCCTTCTCACCCGAGATGCCGCCCCCCCGCGCCGACCTCGTAGCCCCCGCCCGCTATGATCAGCGTGCGGCTCTGCAGGCTGCCGCTGCCCAGGGCGCCGCCAATCGGCAGGAAGACGCCCGAGTAGCCGCCGCCCCCGCCGGCGTAGTAGCTGTTGTCCGCCGTGCCTCCGTAGGAGCCCCCCCCCGTAGGCCGTGTTGTTCGGCCCCTGCGAGCCGCCCTGGCCGACCCGGACCACGACGTTGCCGCCCGGATGAACGTACGTCCCCTGCGCGAAGCCGCCGCCGCCGCCGCCGCGCCGCGTTTGTGGCGACGGGAGGACCGCCGGGCCGCCAGCCGCCCCCCAGGCGAGGATGGTGTAGGTGCCCGCGGCGAGATCAACGGTGGTCTCGCCGTAGGTGCTGTAGGTCACGAGCGACGGCGGTGTGCACACCCCGGGCGCGGTGCACGTCGAACCGCCGGTACACGTGGGGACGCAGACCGGGACGTCACAGTTGACACCGGACCAGATACTGTAGGCGCAGACGCACACGTTCGGCGGGCCGCCCGCGCAGACGCCGTGGCCGGCACACGCCGGCTCGCACACCGTGGTCTCACACGCCGCGCCGACAAAGCCGGGGTCGCAGGTGCAGACACCGTTGCCGGTGCAGCTGCCGGCCATGCACTCGGGGTCGCAGCTGTAGGTGTAGGGCAGGACGGGGCCCCAGACGTAGCCGAACCGCGTCGCCTCGTCGCCGGTCTCGGTGTACTCGATGCGGACGGGCGCCGTCGGGTCGGCGTGGGTCAGCGCCTCGGATCCGCAGGTGGCGAGGTCCACGTCCCACCGGGTATAGGGATGAACCACGGCTGCGGCCACGACGCCATCGACCACCAGGTCCGTGTCCGTCGCGGCGTCCTCGGCCGTGGCGCGGCGCCGCTATCGACCTCGACGTCTCAGACGACGTCGCCGACGCCCTGCAGATCGAGAGCGGCGGCGCTGACGGCGACCTGCCCGCCGACCGGCGAGGCAGGCGCACCCGTGTCACAGCTCCACAAGAGGGCGACGAGGGCCACGACGCCGGCGAGCCTACCGGCAACTGTGTGCAGCATCACTCCCACCCCGCATGCATCGACGATACGTTTGGAGCATCGCCTCCCGAGGCGACTGTCGCAACGCAAAATAGATGTGCGCTGGCTCAGTGACGGGATGGTTCGTCGCGGCTGATGCTAGCGATCCGCGGCCCCATGGCGCCGGATGCGCTGACGCAGCATTTAGCGATCCGGCACATCGTCCCGCAGGTTGCCGCAGATCAATATGTCAGCAAGGCACAAGGCTCGCGAAAAAGCCGCTGGGTCGCAGAACGGGGGGCCGAACGACGATCGCTCGGCGGGCGGACGCGGTTTCGTGCATGCTGCGCTGCATCATCATGATAGCCTCAACGCATCACCGTCGCGGGGCCCGTGATGACTCGAGAACTCCGTCGTGTTGTCGCAGTCGCGAACGTCGCTTTGCTGGTCGCCGCTTGCGGTCAGGGGGCCGCACCGGGCGCCGGTCTTGGTGGTGGCGCGGTGGCGATCACGGTCGCGCCGTTGAGCCTCGCGGGCGTGACGAACGCCGCCTACACGATCCGGGTGACGAACGCGGCCGGCGGCGGCGGTGAGGTCGTGTGGGAGCGGAGCTCGCTCGAGTCAGACCAGTTCGGAGACGGCGCCGGCTCGCTGTCCTTCGTGGGCCCCTGCGACGCGCAGGCCGGGACGAACTCGGTGCAGCTGACGTTGGAGGCGCTGTACGAGGGGAATGGGGTGCTGATCCCGACCGACAGCTACCGCAACCCGACGCCGCTCACGTTGCACGTCGCCTGCGTCCCGAACGCCGACGCCAGCGTGACCTTCGACATGACGATCGCGCGCAACGCGCAGCAGGGCTTCTTCGACGTGGCGGTGAGCTTCGACGAGGTCTTCTGCTCCGCCAAGCTCGACTGCAAGGGCGAGGACGGCGGCGAGATCACGCTCTTGCACAACGGCGACGCGGGGCGCGACACGACCGTGGTGCTCGGCTTCGCGTGCACCGGGCGGCTGCCCGGCGAGGCCGGCAACACCCACCTCTACATGAACGACATCGTCGTGACCTGCGACGGGCGCAGCGTGACCGTCGACCCCTCGAAGGGGCCGGGCAACCTCGTCGCGGGCGACGGCTACAGCCAGTCCCATCCGGGGGTGCTGTTCGGAGCGGCCGTCTACCAGGGCGAGGAGCAGGTCGGGTTCAACAAGGCGTACTGGGACGTGGCGCTCGGGCTGGTCGATCCCGCCCCGGCGAACTGCGTGCTGACGGCGTCGGCGACCGCCTCGCGCGAGGTCTTCGTCGGGGGCGAGACCCCGGCGGGCACGAGCTACCCGGTCGTCGTATGGAACGTCCCGCTAACGAACGGCGACGCGCCGGCCGCGCTGACCTGCGGTCGCCACCGGCTCGCCGGCGGCGACGAGGTGACGATCACCTACTCGTCGCTGACGACGCCCGTCCCGTTCAGCCACGTGTTCGTGACCGGGCCGGTCGTCGAGGGGGTGTGGGGCGCCGCGGTCTGGGACGTCAGCACCTGGGGCCCGTGAAACCTAGGGCCGGAGCGGCGCCGCGAGGTGCCGGCGACCCAAGAAGAGCACATGGAGCGAGGAGAGAAGCCGATGAGCGACCGCGACACCGTTGTGATTCAGATCCGGCTCGACCGAGGCGCGCTGCGCAAGGGGCTGACCATCGGCGTCCTCGCGGCGCTCGTCGCGGTGCCGAGCTACCTCCTCGCGGGCCAGGTGGACCCACCGGCGCCGGCGTTCACGTCCGGGACGGTGATCTCGGCCGCGGCGGTGAACGGGGCGCTCGACGCGCTCGAGGCGGCCGTCAACGACAACGACAACCGAATCGGCGCCCTACAGGCCGGCGATGGGAACGGACCGCAGCTGTCGAACTCCGTCGCCGCCGCGGCGGGTGGCGTGCGGGTGGAGACATGCTCCATCAACAACAACGATGCCGGTACCGTCTCGAAGGACAATAGCTCGGGCCTGTGTGACTGGATCTCTTCGGTCAGCAGGTACTCGATTGGCATCGTTAATGTCCAGTTCGCAGCGGGCACCTTCGCGGTGGTCCCGGTGTGCACCGTGACGGTCAACAACCACACGCGGATGGTCCGCCAGCTGGCCTACCGCACCTACATCAGCATCTTCGCATACGATCCGAACGGCGCCCCAGCCGACACGGGCTTCTCGCTCATCTGCGTCGGGAAGCGCTGATGAGACCCGGTGCGCTCGCGATGCAAGCAGTCGTCGGCGTGTCCGCGAGACACTGGGCGGCCCTTCTGGTGACTCTGACCCTTGGAGGGTGCGCGGGACCGGCCGCGCCCGGCGATGGGCGGGGGGTCACAGGCCCCGGCGTGGCGGTCAGCGTGGCCGCCTTGAACCTGCAGGGCGTGGGCGACGTCGTGTGGGATATCGAGGTGGTCAACGGCGCCGATCCGGCTGACGACGCTCGGGAGCTTCGCGTCCGGCGCCGAGGCCGGGGTCGCTGGCGCGCCGATGGACTTCCAGAACCCGACGACGGTGGGCGGGCCGCTGACCCGCGGCGTCACCTGCCAGCAGAACGCCGACGTGGCGGTGCAGTTCGACGTGGCGCTGATGCGCCCGGCCCAGCAGGGCTTCTTCGACATCGCGGTGAACTTCAACAACATCTTCTGTTCGGCCAAGTTCGACTGCTGCGACGACAGCGACGGCACGGCCGGCTGCGCGACGGACGGCAGCGAGGACATCACGCTGCTCTTCGAGCCGGGCGGCGCCCGGGGTCCGACGATGGTGCTGGGCTTCGCGTGTACGGCGGCGGTCGGGACCGACGTCGCGACGGTGCTGTACCTCGACGCGCTCGAGCTCGACTGCACCGCTCCCACCGACTTCGGCGCCGGGTTCGAGGCGGACGTGGTGATCGACCCCGCGGGGAGCGCGGGCAACCAGTGCGTCGCGGGCGAGGTCGGCGGCGACGAGTGCGCCGCTGTGACGTCGCCGACCAGCGCGGACGCGGACACGTACCTCTACCAGATCGGCGTCTACCGCGGCGTCGAGCAGCTCACGAGCGGTGGCGTCCTGGCCCAGAAGGTCTACTGGAACGTCGCGCTCGGGGTGAAGCCCAAGGTCGACGCTGGCGCCGGCATCGAGGACTGCTGGCTGCGCACCCGCGGGACGGCGCACGACGGGTCGGGGACGTCGGTCGTCGACGGCGGCGTCATCGCGCCGGGCGCCGTCTACCCGTTCGTGACCTGGGAGGTCGCGCTCGGGACCTGCGGGGCCGAGGTGCTGACCTTCGGCGACGCCACGACCATGGTGAAGCCGGGGTACTCGACCACGGCCGAGGCCGAGCCGGCCTTCGGGTTCGAGTACGGCACGGATACCCCGGCCGCGCCGGTCACGCCGCCGTGTGGCGGGCTCGACCCGTGCCCGCTCGGGTTCACGTTCACCCTGTCCGGGACGTGGGAGAACTACACGACCGGTGAGGTCTACGTGCCCGAGACGCTGTTCTGGATGGGGTGTGATCACACCGTCGCAGCGTTCCAGTGCGCCGAGTGGGACGCCCACTGGGTGTGGCTCGACGGCTTCGCCATCGGCAAGACCGAGGTGCCCTGGGAGGCCTACAAGGCTTGGTGCGACTCCGCCGACCCGGCGACGTGCACCCCCAGCCACAGCTTCACGACCACGGCGTACGGGACGGCGCGCGTCGACGCGACCTCCCTGAACCCCGCCAAGGCCGGCCACCCTGTCAACTACGTGAGCTGGGTGCAGGCCCAGCAATACTGCTTCGCCCAGGGCGGAGATCTGTGCACGGAGGCCCAGTGGGAGTTGGCCGCCGGGGGTGGGGGGGCGCAGAAGTACCCGTGGGGCAACACCGAGCCCTCCGGCTGTGTCGAGGCCAACTGGTCCGGCTGCACCCCGGTCGATGACGCAGGAAACCCGACCGTGACCGAGGCGGTGACCTCCCACCCCGCCGGGGCGTCGCCCTATGGCGCCCTGAACATGGGGGGCAACGTCTACGAGCTCACCCGGGACTGGCTGACCGGCTCCTTCCCGGCGCCGCCGGCGATCTCGATCAACCCGACCGGCGCGGCGACCGGCACCAACAAGGTCGTCAAGGGCGGCGCCTACAACGCGGGGACGGAAATGCGCGTGTTCAATCGCGTCATCACGACTCCGACCCACGCGGGAAGCGGTGGGGGTGGGTTCCGCTGCTGCCGCTAGCCCTCGGCGCCAAGCCGAAGCCGCGGCGCGTGCCTGCTCGGGCCGCTCACGCGAACGCCATGCCGAGATAACCATTGCATATCACCGCTGCCCCCATCCGCTATACGATGTTGCGTCGCGCGCTGACCGCTCGGCGGCCATTCACATGGAGTCGCTGACCGACTGCGTTGCAATGCGAGAGGTGTGCTGATGGCCAGGCTTCTGGCGAGTTTTTTGGCGACGTTGATGTTGGTCGCCTGCGCGGGAGAGCCCGGGGACGGGCGCGGCTTCGAAGGCCCCGGCGTCGCGGTGAGCGTGGCGGCCTTGAACCTGCAGGGCGTGGGGGACGTCGTCTGGGACGTCGAGGTGGTCAACGGGGCGGATCCGGCCGAGGTCGTCTGGCAGCGGCGGCTCTCGTCGTCGGGCTACGGCGACGGGGCCGGCTCGGCCAGCTACGTGGGGCCGTGCGACGCGGACCCGGCGGTGACGACGCTCGGGAGCTTCGCGTCCGGCGCCGAGGCCGGGGTCGCTGGCGCGCCGATGGACTTCCAGAACCCGACGACCGTGGGCTCGCCGCTGACGCGCGGCGTCACCTGCCAGCAGAACGCCGACGCGGCGGTGCAGTTCGACGTGGCGCTGATGCGCCCGGCCCAGCAGGGGTTCTTCGACATCGCCGTCGCCTTCAACAACATCTTCTGCTCGGCCAAGTTCGACTGCTGCGCCGAGGACACCAGCACCGGCCGGGCGCTGGCCGCGACGTCGGCGGTATCGGGCGCGACCCCAGTGCGACTTGAATCCCGGCTGTAGGCGCTCTAAGACCATCGTCATGAACACTTTTTACCGCGTCGCGACGCTCTCCGTGATCGCCTCTTTCGCGCTGCTCGCCTGCGGCGACAGCGGCTCCGACACGATCCTCGAGACTCTCGCCGTCAAGACCGCCCCCGCCGGCGCGACCGCGGAGGCCGGCACGACGCTGACGGCGGGCGGCGGCGCCCTCGACGTCGCGACCGTCACCACCGACGACGCAGGCGTGGCCACCGTGACGTGGACCGTCGGGGTCGCACCGATCGACAACCGCCTCACCTTCGAGGCCGACGGCGGGATCCTGGGCAGCGCTACGGTGCGCGCCACGATGGGCGTCGAGCCAGTACCCACCGCGTTCGGCGACGTCGACGCGTTTCTGACCGGGCTCGATCGCGAGGGCTCGACCGAGGGGCTCGCCTTCGCCGCCGACGACACGCTGTTGATCGGCGTCCCGAGGGGCCTCGCCCTGATCGACGCCGACGGGACGGCCCACGCGGTCGACCCCGGCGGCGTGGGCGTCGCGCACCCCCTCGGGCTCGCCGCTGCGAGCGACGGCGGCATGTGGGTCTGCGACTCGGAGGCCGGCGCCCTGGTCCTGGTCGGGGCCGACGGGATCGCTCGGAGCGTCGTCGACCACGACGGCGACGACGCCCTCGAGACGCCGAACTCGGTCGCCATCGGCCCCGACGGCCTGGTCTACTTCACCGACTCCTGCCTCGGACGCCTCTACCAGATCGACCCGGCGACCGGCGCGATCCTGAGCCGCGTCCAGACCGACCTCATGACCCAAGGCAGCCCCAACGGGATCGCCTTCGACGACGCCGGGCGCATCTGGTTTACGACCGAGAACACGGGGCTCTTGTGCGGCCACGCCGACGTGGAGTTGACCGCCCCCCTCGCCGGCCTGTTCCGCGTCGACATCGGCAGCGACGGCCTCGGCGTCCCGGTCGCGGTTCAGGAGCACGTCGGGCTCTTCGGTGACGGGCTCGGCTTCGACGCCGAGGGCAACCTCTACGCGATCTTCGACACCGCGATCGTGCTGAACCTCGACGAGAGCATCGTCTTCGTGCTGCCGGCCGGCGAGACGACGCTGACGCGCTTCTTCGGCGTCAAGGGCTCCATCCTCGCCAACCTCGCCTTCGGCCAGGGGGAGTACGGCGAGACCACGCTCTACTTCAGCCTGCTCTCGGTGGTGCCCTTCGTCCCCAAGGAGGCGCGTGGCGTCGTGCGCCTGCCGATCGGGGTGCGCGGGCGGCTCTAGCCAACAGGAGGGGGGCCCCCGAGGCCGTAGCTCTCACCGACGGCAGGGTGGGCCCCGGAGACCGCGGGGGCCACGGCGCGGTCGGCAATCGCGGCGGCGCGAGACGTTCGGGCGGGACGCCCCCCCCGAGTGGACGCGTGGCCCACCTTCAGGACACCCGTCAGGCTTCGGTGTTGCCTTGGTCCGCGCCCAGCCAGGTGCTGCTGAGGGTCGCGAAGCGGCGCTCCTGGCGGGACTGCTGCAGCGCCACCAGCCACGTCGCCAAGACCGTCATCGCTGCACCGGTAAAGAGCACTACCATCGTCATCTCCTTCGGCCCGCGGGCCCTCGAACGTTCCCCACGACACCACGATGCGCGCAGGATCGGCCCGGGGCCAGTTCGCGAACGCGGTCTTATGTAACTCCCGTGTAATCGCTCGCAAGATTCTGGCGGTCCGAAGCCGTCGCGGCGATCCCCCCACGAACGGCGACCCCGGCGAGCGCGCTATACCAATTGCGATCATGTGGGTGACGCGCGACACTCGGCGCCGTTTCCACGGGCCCCGGCCACGTCGGCCAGGGAACCCAGAAGGCGCCGTGCCATGACCGTGCCCGCCCCCGAGCTCCGCGACATCAACCGCCTCGCCGTCGTCAACCGCGGCGAACCGGCGCTGCGCCTCCTCCACGCGGTCCGCGCGTACAACCGGGCCTCCGGCACCGCCATCGAGACGGTGGTGCTGCTCACCCGCGCCGACGCCGACAGCGTCGTCGCCCACGAGGCCGACCGCGTCGCCTTCCTCCCGATCCCGGAGGGCCGCTCGGCCGCCGCCGCCTACCTCGACGCCGCCGCCGTCATGAGGACCATCCGCGAGCTCCGCGCCGACGCGGTCTGGGTCGGCTGGGGCTTCCTCGCCGAGAGCCCGGCCTTCGCCCAGGCCGTCGAGGCCGCCGGCGTCCTCTTCATCGGCCCGACCCCCGAGGCGATGGACCTCGCGGGGGACAAGATCCGCGCCAAACTCCTCGCCGCCGCCAGCGGCGTCCCGGTCGTCCCGTGGAGCGGCGCCCCGGTGCCGGACCTCCCGAGCGCCCACGCTCACGCCCACCGCATCGGCTTCCCGGTCATCGTCAAGGCCGCGGCCGGCGGCGGTGGCCGCGGTATCCGCGTCGCCAAGACGGCCGCCGACCTCGACGAGGCCTTCACCAGCGCTCGCCTCGAGGCCGCCCGCAGCTTCGGCGACGACGCCGTGTTCATCGAGGCCTGCGTCCAGCGCGCGCGCCACCTCGAGGCGCAGGTCGCCGCCGACGTCTACGGCCGCGTCGTCGCCTACGGGGTCCGCGACTGCAGCCTCCAGCGGCGCCACCAGAAGGTGATCGAGGAGGCGCCCGGGCCGGTCACGACCGCCGCCCTCGCCGAGGCCCTCGAGCGCCACGCGATCACCTTCGCGCGCGCCGCCGGCTACCGCAACGTCGGCACCGTCGAGTTCATCCACGACCTCGACCGCGACGCCGTCTTCTTCATGGAGATGAACGCGCGCCTGCAGGTCGAGCACACGATCACCGAGGAGGTCTACGGCGTCGATCTGGTGAAGCTGCAGCTCGACCTCGCCCGCGGCGCCGCCCTCGAGGACCCGCCGGCCCCGCGCGGCTACGCCATCGAGGCGCGCCTCAACGCCGAGGACGGCGAGCGCGACGACGCCCCCGCCCCGGGGCGCGTGCTGCGCTTCCACGCCCCGCGCGGCCCCGGGGTGCGCGTCGACGCCGGCGTCATCGAGGGCGGGACCATCCCGGCCGACTTCGACTCGATGGTCGCCAAGATCATCGCCCGGGGGCGCGACCGCAACGAGGCCATCGCGCGGCTGCGCGGCGCCCTCGACGACCTCGCCGTGCTCGTCGAGGACGGCGCGACCAACAAGGCCCTGCTCGTCAACACCCTCGCCCACCCCGACTTCGCGGCCGGCGACGTCGACACCGGCTGGCTCGACCGCACCCGCAAGGCCGGCGGCCTCAGCGGCCTCGACACCACCGCCGAGGCGCTGATCGTCGCCGCCGTGCTGTCCTACCGCGAAGCGCACGACGCCGCCTTCCGCGCCTTCTACGACGCGGTCGAGCGCGGCGTCCCCCAGAAGCTGCCCGCCTCGACCGGGCGCACCTATCGCCTCGGCCTGCGCGGGCACCGCTACACCGTCGACGTCTTCCAGCTCGGCCCCGACCGCCACCGCGTGTACCTCGACGGCTCCGCGACCGACCTCGGCCTCGAGGACACCGGCCGCGGCAGCGCCCGCCTGGTGCTCGACGATCTGCGCCTCAAGGTGCTCTACGACCTCGGCCCGCGGGCCATCTTCGTCGAGGTCGAGGGCGTCGGCGCGCGCATCGCCAAGGACTCCGGCGGCGGCGTCACCGCGCCCGCCCCCGCCATGATCATCTCCGTCGACGTGGCGGTCGGCGACGTGGTCGTCGCCGGCCAGCGGCTCGCGACCCTCGAGAGCATGAAGATGGAGATCCCGCTCCGAGCCCCGGAGCCGGGTCGCGTCCAGGCGCTCCTCGTCGAGGCCAACCAGACGGTGGCGAAGGGCGACCCGGTGGTGACCCTCGCGCCCCTCGACGACGGCACCGACCACGCCGCCCTCGACGCCCACCTGCGCGTCGCGGCGCCGGCCACCGCCGACCCCTTCGCGACCCTGTTCGACCACGAGGGACGCCTGCTGCAACGCAGCATCGACGCCCTCAGCGAGTCACGCATCAACCCCGTAAGAAACGCGATATTCGCTGTATTGCGACGCACCCTGATGGGCTGGGATATCGACCTGCCCCGGGCCAGCCGCCTCGACCACCTGTTGGCGACCCGGACGCTGTGGGACGGGCCGCTGCTGGCGGGAGACCCCGAGGCGCTGATCGAGGCGCTGTGCGGCTTCGCGGACCTCGAGTGGGCGCTCTCGCGGCGCCACCTGCGCGGGCTCGACGCGCGGCCGGCGATCTCGATGCACACGGCGTTCTTCCAGTACGCGCGGGCGATCGAGCGGGGCGAGGACACCCTGCGCGAGGACTACAAGGCGCACCTCCTCCGCGCCCTGCGCGCGATGGGCGTGGCGGACCTGACCCCGACCCCCGCGCTGCGGGAGGCGGTCTGCCGCATCGCCATCGCCCACGACCGCACCGGGCCGCGCCCCGGGCTGCGCTTCGCGCTGGTGAGCTCGTTGGTCCAGCTCCTCGCCCACCTCGCCGAGGCCGGGCGGGGGGCCGTGATGTCCGGCAACCGCCGGCTCGAGCGCGCGCTCGGGCAGCTGCGCGCCCTCGACGAGGACCGCTGGCTGACGCTGTCGGACCACGCCGCTCAGGCGCACCACGTCATCTTCCAGAAGCCGCGCTTCGGCGAGCGCGCGAGCGTGCTGTCGCGCTTCCTCGAGGACGTCCTGGACCGGGCCCACGACGAGGCGCTGCGGGCCGACGCGACGGTCGCGCTGGTGGAGGCGTCGGTCGCGCTGTCGAGCCCGCTGGTCAAGGCCGCCTGCGTGCGCCAGGGCCCCTCGCGCCGCGCGGCAGCCGAGGCGGTGCTGCGCCGCATCTACAACGATCGCGACCTCTTCGACGTCGCGCCGCAGGACCTCGGCGAGCTCTTTGTCTTGCGCGCGCGCACCACCGAGCCGGAGGCGGAGCGCAGCCTGGCGCTGGTCGTGGCCCCCGTGGCCGCCGTCGAGCGAGCGGTCGCGTGGGCGGCCGAGCACGCTCGGGACGCTCGCGTCGTGGACGTGGTCGCCTGGACGGATCACGCCGAGGCGTCCCCCGACAGGGCCTTCGCGCGCTTCGCGGTCGCCTGTGACGCGGCCCCGTGGGCGGCCGAGGTCACGCGGGCCACGCTGACCGTGGCGAGCGAGTCGTTTCCGCTGCGCTCGGTGACGCTGACCCGGGGCGGCGATGGGGCCTTGACCATCGACCCCGGGCCGCGGGACCTGCACCCGGTCCAGGCGCGGCACCTGGAGATCGAGCGCCTCGCGAGCTTCGCGCTGACGCGGCTACCATCGCACGAGGGGCTCTGCGTCTACCGCGGCACCGCCCACGACAACGCCGACGACGTGCGGATCTTCGTGCTCGCCGAGACCCGCGACGTACACGCGGGCGACGTGCTCGAGCCCGCGCCGGCGTCGCTCTTCACCTTCGAGCACGCCATGCGCGAGGCGGTGCAGGCGCTGCGCCAGGTCCAGTCGGAGCGCGGCGAGACCCGGAGCCGCTACCACTGGAACCAGATCATCCTGCTCGCGCGGCCGGCGGTCTCGGTGACCCGCGAGGCGATCCTCGAGCACGTCTCGATCATGCCGGTGGACTTCCGGGCGCTGGGGCTCGACCGCTTCGTGATGCGCGGCCGGCTGGTGGACCCCTCCGCGGGGGGCGGGCCGCCGGTGCCGATGGAGCTGACGATCTCGAACGCGAGCCGGCACCACTCCGAGGTCCGCTTCGAGCCGGCGACCCGCGCGCCGGTGCCGACGGCCTCCCGCTACGACCTGAAGGTGCAGCGCACGCGCCGCTTCGACGTCACCTACCCCTATGAGATCATACACCTGCTGACCGCGCCCCAGGGGCCCGAGGTGGCGTCCCGGCGGCCCTTCCCGCCCGGGGAGTTCGAGGAGTACGACCTCGAGCCGACCGCGGACGGCGCGCTGCTCCCCGTCCCGGTGACGCGCCCGCCGGGGTCGAACCGGGCGGGCATCGTGTTCGGGCTGGTCCGACACTTCACCGCGAAGCACCCCGAGGGGATGGAGCGGGTGCTGGTGCTCTCGGACCCGCTGATGGGGCTCGGCGCGCTCGCGGAGGCGGAGTGTCGGCGGATCCTGGCGGCGCTCGACCTCGCCGAGGTGCGCGGGGTCCCGCTCGAGTGGGTGCCGATCTCGTCGGGCGCGCGCATCGCGATGGACACCGGGACGGAGAACCTCGACTGGACCGCGCGCGTGCTGCGCCGCGTCATCACGTTCACCCAGGCCGGGGGCGTCATCCACGTCATCGTCGACGGGCTCAACGTCGGGGCGCAGAGCTACTTCAACGCCGAGGCGACGATGCTCATGCACACCCGCGGCGCGCTCATCATGACGCGCCGTGGGTCGATGGTGCTTACCGGCAAGCGGGCGCTCGACTTCTCGGGCTCGGCACGTTAGATTTCCGCTACCGTGGCCCTCCCCGGGAGCGGGACGAGGAGACGGCGCGTGGACTTCGGCGATTTTCCGGACGAGTACCGCGACTACGCCCGCTCCCGCGTGGCCATCCTGCCGGTTCCCTTCGACCTGACGTGCTCGTGGAAGAAGGGCACCGCCGCGGGGCCCGCCGCCATCCTCGCGGCCTCCCCCTACATCGAAACCTACGACGCCGAGACCGCCATCGCCTGGGATTGCCACGTCGGCGGCGAGCCGATCTGCCTCATCGGCTTCGAGAGCCGGCCGCTGCTGCGACACGGGGGCGTGCCCGGAGACGGGCCGGAGTCCTGGGCCGCGGGGACGCTGTTTCCGCAGTCGTCGAAGAAGGTCGCGCGCTGCATCAACGCCGCCAGCGGCAGCCGGCCGGTGGTGGTGCTCGCGAACCTGTCCGGCTTCGACGGCTCCCCCGAGTCGATGCGGCGCCTGCAGCTCGAGTACGGCGCCGAGATCGGGCGCGCCGTGGTGAACTTCGAGGGGCCCATCCTCTTCTACGTCATCGGGCGCTACCACGGCGGCGCCTACGTCGTGTTCTCGAAGGTCCTCAACGACGGCCTCCAGGCGGTCGCCCTCGAGGGCTCGTACGCGTCGGTCATCGGCGGGGCGCCGGCCGCCGCGGTCGTCTTCCCCCGCGAGGTGCGGGGGCGGACCCTCGCCGACCCCCGGGTCTTGGCGGCGCGGCGGGCGATCGAGACGGCGGCGCCGGGCGAGCGGCGGCGCCTGCGGGACGCCTACGAGGCGACCTTCGAGTCGGTCCGGGCCGAGAAGCTCGGCGAGCTCGCGCGCGAGTTCGACGCCACCCACAGCGTGCATCGCGCCAAGCAGGTGGGCTCGCTCGACGACGTAATTGCCCCGAATCTGCTGCGCCTGCACATCTGCCGCTCGCTCGCCGCGACCCGCACGTAGCCGGCCGGGCGCCGGCGCTCGCGCTCGTTCGTCAACGTCATTGACACCCGAGATAGGCGGATGCTGGCCGCGAGCCACCCTGCCGACCGGGCCCGACGGCGCCCGAGGCGACGAAAGCGATTCGCCGTCGAATCGCGCCAGGCCGCATCTGCACTCGGTCTGCCGCGCATGTGGACGCTCACGCGCCGAAATTTGATCTGCGTCAATATTGACACGGGGCGTCGCAGCGGCCTACACCGAGCGAAGCCCCTCACACAGCGAAACGAACGCCCGTGGCCACTTCAGCCTGGCCCGGCGGGCGCACGGTAAGGATCCAGCGTGACGAAGACACTGTTTACGGGCGTGGCCGTCTGTCTGGCCGGGCTTGCGGGGAGCTGCACCCAAACGTCGACCCCATCGGGACCGACCGAGTGCGTCCCCGCCTGCGACGGTCGCACCTGCGGTGACGATGGTTGCGGCGCCGTCTGCGGCAGCTGCGACGGCGACGCCGTCTGCGGCGCCGATGGGCAGTGCCGGGCGGCGGACGCATGCGACGAGTCGTGCAGCGACCTGGGCCTCACGTGCGGTGACCACTGCGGTCGCAGCTGCGGGATCTGCGACCCCGGCGACGCCTGCGTCGACGGCGCCTGCGCCTGCGCGGCCAGCTGCGCCGGCAAGGCGTGCGGCGACGACGACGGCTGTGGCCAGGCCTGCACCCCGTGCGCGAGCGACGAGAACTGCAGCGACTGCGCCCTGCGCCTGCACGTCGTCGACCGCGAGGTCGTCGCCGGGGTCGTGCGCTCGGTGACGGTCGCCCTCGACTACCAGCCCCCCGCCGGCGCCGCGCTGCCCGGCGTGGCCGACATCCGCATGCGCCTGACCGGCCCGGCGACCCTCGAGCGGGTCGGGACGGGGCAGGCGCTGATCGACGCCGACAAGGCGCCCCACGCGGACCCCGCCACCGGCAAGCCCTTCCGCACCCTCGCCGACGACAGCGTCCAGATCCTGGTGCTCTCGACCGGCAACGTGGACCCCATCGGCGCGGGCCGCTGGCTGCTGCTGCAGCTCCGACTCGGCGCTGACGGGCAGCCCGCGACCCGACCGGTCGCCCTCGAGCTGATCGTGCGCGAGTCCATCCTGGCCCCGCCCGCCGCCGACCAGCTCCTGTGGAGCGCGGACTTCGGCGCGCCTGTCGTCATCTGGCCAGGGGCTACCCATGCGCCGTGATCTCCGCCGCCTCGCGCTGACCGCGCTCGCCGGGCTGTCCGCCCTCGCGGGCGTCCTCGCGCCCACCGCCGCGTCGGCGCGGCCGCTCGACCTGAGCGAGCTCTTCACCTTCGAGCAGTACCTGCACTGCGCCTTCACCACGTGTGACACGGCCTGCGCCGTCGTGCGCGCCGCGGACGCCACCGCGACCACGTACAGCGACGTGGTCGGCTGCGAGCGCTGCCTGGCGGACAACGCCTGTGGCCAGCCGCCGCGCATCTGGGAGAAGGACGGCGTCGCCCCGGTGACCTGGGCCGACCACGACCTCGCGGTCCTCGAGCAGCTGCAGCCGGACCAGATCTGCTACGCCGACGCCGACGAGACCCTCGTCCGCCCGCTCGAGCTGTGCCCCGGTGCGGGCTGCGAGGCGCGATTGGCCTCGTGCATCGCCGATCCGGACGCCGGCTGCACCGCGTCGGCCGGCGCCGTGGACTGCCGCGACGAGACCTATGGCCGCGTCTGCTGGTACGAGGCCGTCCCCCAGGCCGGCTGCCCGGACTTCGTGTGCGCCGCGACCGGCGCCGAGCTCACGGCCTACGACGCCGAGCTGGCCGCGCTCTGCACCGACAGCGACGGCGACGGGCTGCCCGCGTGGTCCGAGGCGGAGCTCGCCGGGGGCGTCAACGGGACCCGCACCCCCTGCGTGACCAGCGACGACTGCGCCGCCGGGCGCATCTGCGCCGCCGATGACGGGGGCACGCTGGTCTGTCAGGCGGCGCGCTGTGACCTCGTCAACCCCTGCGGCTTCTTCGAGAACTGCGTCCAGCCCAGCGCCGGGGCGCTGCCGACCTGCGTGCCGCGCGCGCAGTGTGCCGCCGACGGGACCGGCACCGGCGGCGGGACCGCGCCGATCGGCGAGACCTGCGATCCGAGCACCGGCACCTGCGTCGCGTGCATCTACAACGGCGACTGCGGCAGCGGCGCCCGCTGCGCCTCGGGCACCTGCGTGACGGCCGAGCGCTGCGTGAGCTCGCTCGACTGCGACGCCGGCCTGGTGTGCGACCCGCGGTCGACCTACTGCGTGGCCTGCGTCTCCGCGGCCGAGTGCGGCCCGGGCGAGATCTGCACCCAGGACGGCACCTGCGCCGCCAGCTGCGCCTCCGACCTCGAGTGCGCCGCCGCCGGCGAGCTCTGCGACCCGGTGCTCGGCCGCTGCGTCGCGTGCGTCGGCGACGACACCTGCGGCTTCGGCGAGGCCTGCGTCCTCGGCAGCTGCCGACCCACCGAGTGCGGCGACGGCACCCGCTGCGCCGCGATCGACCAGACGACCGACCCGGCCGAGGCCGCCTGCAGCGGCGACCTCGACTGCCGCGTCGAGGCCGGGCCCACCGGCTGCACGGCGTTCCACCTCGAGAAGGTCTCCGAGGACGACGTCGAGGTGCTCGTCCACGTGCACTACGACTTCTCGCCGGTCCCGGCCCGCGTGCTCGACCTCTACCTCGACTACGACGACACCCAGCTGCTGCTCGAGGACGCGCGCCCCCTGCCGCCGCTCGCGCTCAACGGCAAGCGCCTCGCCTCGAGCCACCTCTCGGACGGGACGCTGGTGCTGAACCTCTTCGACACCGACGGGACCCACCCCATCCCCCACGGCCCGGTCGTCGAGCTCGTCTTCCGCCGGGTCGGCGTCTGCCCGACACAGATCGCCTTCACCGACCGCGTCGAGCTGCGCCAGGCCAGCATCGCGCCGCAGCAGGGCACGACCGCCATCCAGAAGCAGCTCGGCGACGACCGCCTCTGGGGTGACCCGATCACCCTCTGCGCCCGCAGCACCGTCAGCCCGCGCATGCGCCTGTGGTACGGCTTCGAGTCCCTCGACGCGCCGCTCACCTACAGCAACGTGCCGAGCGCCGAGGACCTCTGCGCCGTCTTCCCGGACTGCGCCCTCGAGCAGGACCCGGAGTTCAAGGCGCGCCTGATGACCCGGCTCGAGGACCTCCAGGCGGGTGAGCTCCTCGCGACCGAGCGCATCCCCGGCGTGACGCGCGACGCCGTCTACCTCGACGGCGCCTCCGACCACCTCCGCACCCCGGTGCAGTTCGCCAAGCCCCTCGACCCGACGGCGCAGAGCTTCTCCTACGCGACGTGGTTCTACAGCGAGGGCAACAGCGCCAACGAGCTCACGACCACCCCGCAGCTCCTCTACAGCCACAACAGCGGCAACGAGCGCACCGCCTTCGGCCTGCTCGCCATCGAGACCGGCAACGACACCGTCGGGCTCGTCGCCTTCCACGGCGATCTCCTCGACCCGCGGCTGTCCGGTGCCGCCATCCTGGCCAGCGCCACCCCGCTCGTCCCCGGCCACTGCGCCGCCGTCGACCCGGTCACCGCGCCCGGGGCGCACTGGGTGGCGCAGAACATCCCGGTCCGCACCTGGCACCACGTCGGCTTCACCCTCGACGTGAGCGGCGTCGCCGCCGCCGCCGGCGACGACGCGCAGCTCGACCTCTACTGGGACGGCGAGCCCATCGGCTGCGTCACCGTCACCCAGCCCCCCGACGCCGTCGCTTGCCCCCAGCTCTCCGCCGGCACCGACGTCGAGCTGCACGAGGAGGGCGACGTCCTCGGCGGCAGCCCCCCGGAGTACGTCTACCTCGCCGTCAGCCGCTCGAACCTCTACAAGATCGAGCGCATGGACCCCGCCGGCCTGACCAGCACCACGGTCATCGGCGACAGCGAGTTCAGCTACCGCGACCCCGACTACAGCCCGATCCTCGACCGCCTGGTCTACAGCTCGAACGCGTCGGGCGACTGGGAGATCTGGCTCGCCCACGGCGACGGCTCCCACCGCGTGCAGCTCACCGACGGCTTCGGCGACAGCTTCCGCGACATCACCGCCCGCCGCCCGCGCTGGGCCCCCGACGGCACGGGCATCGTCTTCGACTCGAACGTCTTCGACGTGCTCGCCGACGACAACGCCTTCGCCTTCGTGCGGCACATCTACTACATCGGCTACGACCCCATCGCGAACGCGGTCGCCATCACGCTCGCCGACAACTCGACGACCGACGTCCTCGAGTACGCGGCGCGCCTCGCCGACCAGACCATCGCCGACTACCGCCTCACCTCCGCCCTCGACAGGCATCACCGCAACGCGCGCTGGCTGACCGGGGCCCGCGACGGCGACCCGAGCCGCGCCCGCGGCGCCCTGCTGATCGACGTCGCCGACGCCGACTTCGGCCGTCACCGGGTGCAGCTCCTCACCATCCCCGACGCGATCCCGCTCGCCAGCACCGCCGCGGTCGCCGGGCTCGGCCTGGCCGACGAGATCCGCATGATCGACGCCTTCCACAGCGAGAAGGCGGCCTTCCCCCAGCCGATCATCACCGAGCGCCTGCTCATCCAGCGCGAGAACCAGATCTGGGAGCCGCACGACCAGTTCGTCGTGACCTGCGACGGCGCGAGCTGCGCCCCGGGTCGCAGCGCCAGCGAGATCGCGCTGGTCCACACCCCGACGGGCTACGACCCGCGCTGCTGGGACGCCAACTTCAACGGCGTCATGGACTCCGACGAGGACCGCGACGGCGACGGCGCCTGGGACGTCGAGGACTGCTACCCGGCCGCGATGGACGTCTACGTCAGCTACGACGCCGCCCGCTACCAGCCGATCCTCGACGTCGTGGGGCGCTGCACCGACGACAGCGACTGCAGCGGCGGACAGGTCTGCGACCTCGCCGCCGAGCGCTGCGCGGTGGCGGCCCAGCAAGCTGTCCCGTGCAGCGCCAGCAGCGAGTGCGGGCCGACCGAGCTGTGCCAGGCCACCCTCTGCGTGGCGGTCTTCCAGGGCGTCCTCCCGTGCAACACCGAGGCGGACTGCGACGGCCTCGAGGGCACCTGCCACGAGGGCGAGTGCTACGCCGAGGGCGGCTTCCAGGCGGCCTGCCTCGACCCGAGCGGCTGCCCGGGTGGGCGCGCGTGCGCCGGGCAGCTGTGCGCGCTCGACAGCCCGACCTCGGGCGGCCTGAAGCGGTGCGCGGCCAACGCCGACTGCGCCGCCGGCCAGCGCTGCGACCTCGGCCAGTGCAAGATCCTCGGCCGCGTCGACGAGAGCGGCGGCGTCACCCAGCTGCAGCCGTGCGTGGTTCACCAGGACTGCGACGGCGGTCAGGTGTGCACGGGCGGCGCCTGCCAAGCGTCGAGCGGCGTCGCGACGTGCACGACCGCCAACCAGGCGACCTCGTGCCAGGGCGGCTCGCTGTGTGCGGGCGGGCGCTGCGTCGTCGCCGACGGCGCCGCGGCGGGCGCGAGCAAGGGCGCGGCCTGCGAGCTCCAGACCGACTGCGCCGGCGGCCAGGTCTGCGACTTCGCCGACCGGGCGTGCACGACCGCCGCGGGCCCCCTCGTCATGAGCGAGCAGGGCGACGCCATCTTCGGGGTCTTCGGCAAGAAGCTGAAGCTCGCCACGCGCTTCGCGACCATCAACGGCCGCTCGCGCGCGCTGCTGCGCGTGCAGGTCCTGAGCCCGCAGAGCGCCGACCCGATCGGCCCGGGCACCATCGTCAACCTGCGCTTCGAGGAGCGCGGCACCGGCCCGGCCCCGTCGTTCTTCCCCGAGGCGTACGCCGTCTTCTCCGACGTGGAGCTCGCCGTGAAGGACCTGCGCAGCGCAGGCCTGCCCCAGCTCTTCGAGCGCGCCGGGACCTTCGAGAGCGTCGTCGATGGCGCCTTCTCCCCCGACGGCGACAACCTCCTGCTCGCCGCCATCAGCGCCGCGCGCCCGATCCTGCTCCGCACCCGCGACCTCAACAGCGCCCTCGACGCCGAGCGGGTCGTCGTCTCGCCGATCCGCTCCGACGGCCTCCGCTGGGTGCGCCAGGCGCGGCTCTACCCGTGCAACTGGGCCGGGGGCTACGTCCACCTGCAGTCCAAGACGATCCTGTACGGCTGGCGCGGGGGCCTCGACGACCTGAAGCTCTACGCCGGCCTGCGCGATCCGGACGCCTTCCGCTCCGAGGCCGAGCGCGGCTTCGAGTTCCTCGCGCAGAACGGCCAGGGCGGCCAGGTCGCCTCGCGCCTGCCCCAGTGCGGCAACTCCCACATCGAGTGCCCGCCGTTCCAGCTGTGCGTCGCGTCGGAGTGCCAGATGGTCCCGTGCGATCCCGCCGACCCCTGGTCCTGCGCGGACTCCGGCGGCCGCTGCACCCTGCGCCCCGAGGCGGTCGAGCAGGAGAACCCCAACGCCAGCGGCAGCACCGCGGGCTGGGACTGGGTCTGCGCCGCGGACTGCACCACCGACAACCAGTGCTTCACCGAGGCGTGCCTCAACGGGCCGTGCCGCTTCTGCGACAGCGGCAGCCTGACGTGCCTCGAGTGCCGCGAGTCGGTGCGCCAGCTCGGCGCCATCAGCATCGCCGGCATCGAGGGCTGCCCCGACCGCCGCAGCTTCGCCTGCGAGGCCGGCGCCTGCGTCACCGACTGCTACGCCTTCGAGGACGGCCAGAGCATCTACCTCTGCGACCCGACCACCGAGTACTGCGACGCCGGCCGTTGTGTCCTGCTCGACTGGGACTGGTGGGACATCGCGCCGGCGAGCTTCGCCGGCCTGGGCGACACCCGCCAGCGCGTCCCCCCCGACCCGTCCAACGGCTGGAACGGCTACACCCAGGCGGTCGATCAGCGCGTCCCGATCTCGGTCACCGCCTACGGCGTCGAGGACTGGAAGCGCTCCCCCGAGGTCCTCGTCGAGGTCCGCGGCGGCCCGTTCTACAGCTCCGAGTGGCACACCGTCGGCAAGCTCACGGTCCACCACCGGACCCGGGTCCAGGCCCAGACGGCGCCCTACCTCATCACCTCGCCCCACCCGTTCAACGACCTGCGCCTGCGCCTGGTGACCCCGCCCGCCGGCAACCCGACCGGCGGCGCCACCGGCCTGCGCGAGCACGACGTCCCGTTCTGCGTCGCGAGCTTCCTCGCCAACGTCCCGGGCGCGACCGACACCGTCGCCAGGGCGACCTGCTCGGCCCTGGCCCAGGGCAGCCGCTACCTGGTCGGCTACCCGGTCGGCCTGCCCGACAACGACGCCATCGCCTTCTGCCACGCCCAGGGCCACGCCGGCTGCCCGACCGTCGCCCAGGGCGAGGCCGACTTCCTCCAGGGGGGCCAGCCCGCCATCGCCGTGGTCGACGTGATGGTCGACGGCGGCGGCGCGATGAACAACATCACCGCCAACAAGGTGTGCAGCTACGAGGGCGGCCTCAGCGCCATCGACGGCGGCGCCCCGGCGAAGATCACCTACGGGCCCTTCGGCCGCGAGGTCTCGAACCAGGCGGCCGGCCTGCGGGCCAGCTGCGAGCCGAGCACCGTCGCCGTCGACTACCGCGGCCTGTGGACCGGCGACGGCACCACGGTCGCCGAGGGCCCCGCCCAGGACGGCGTGGCCAACCTCCTGAGCTACGGCGCCGGGCGCGTCGGCCGGGGCTTCGTCTTCGACGCGCCGACCGACTACCTCAGCCCGCCGCCGGACGTCGTCGACGGCGCCGATGGCTTCACGGTCGAGGCCTGGGTCCGCACCGGGGACCTGCGCGGCGGCCTGCTGTCGATGTTCTCGCGCCCGACGAGCTGCGCCGCCTGGAAGCAGGCCGGTCGCACCCAGGATGCCGACTACACCATCTGGCCAGACGGCCGCCCACAGGTCGTCTACTGCGCCGGCATGAGCGTCCCCGAGGACGCCGCCCGCGAGTACATCAGCCTGGTCAGCACCGCGCCCGGGGCCAACACCTCGCGCTATCTGGCCGGCGGCGACAGCTTCGGGACCCCGGTCGAGACGACCTACCGGAAGCTGCGCTACGACCCCGCCACCCGGCTCATCGACGTCGGCGACCAGGCCTTCGCGACCGACAACGGCGGGCGCCTCGGCGACGGCTGCCTGCCCCGGGACCGCAGCGGCGCCTCCGCCCCGGCCTGCGTCGTCGCGACCGGCAACATCGAGCACCTGTGGCGCGGCGAGAACGACGCCGAAGACGTCGCCTCGAGCGCCGCCGGCCGCAGCTGGGGCGTCGGCTTCGAGGTTGGCCGCATCGGCCAGGCGCTGTCCTTCGGTGGCCGCGGCGGCGGCGTTTCCACCCCGGACGGGCTGCCGACCGACGCCCGCGGGCTGACGGTCGAGGGCTGGATCCGCACGACGGCGACCGGCGCGCAGACCATCGCGCGCCAGGGCGACGACGTGACCGTGGGGAGCTGGGAGTTCGGCGTGGCCGCCACCTCGGGCGCGCTGCGCTTCGAGGTCATCGGCGGTGCGGCGGCGAGCGGCGAGCCCAGCGTGCTGCTCGGTCAGACCGCCGTCACCGACGGCGCCTGGCACCACGTGGCCGCGGTCCTCGACGGCCCGGACGGCGACGTGCTCGCCCGGGTCTGGGTCGACGGGCAGCTCGACGGCGAGGTGTCCGACGCGTCCCCGTGGACCATCCCGGCGCTGGGCCTCGGCGACCTGATCGTCGTCGGTCAGGGCCGCAACGGCGCCCGCAGCTTCGGCGGCGCCATCGACGACCTCGCCATCTGGTCCAAGGCGCTCGATCTCGACGCCACCCTGCGCGTCGACGCCACCGCCATCGCCCGCATCTTCACGGCCGGCCTGGTCGTCGACGGTCCGGGGGACGGCAAGTGCCTGCCCGACGAGATCGCCGACCTCGCGCTGTGCGCCCCCGAGGACATCGTCACCACGCTGTCCGCCGGCGTCGCCGCGAGCTGCCGGGGCGGCGCCGTCCGCGCCACGGCGAACCTCGATCTGACCGGCACCTCCTTCGCCTTCACCGGGGACTCCGCGACGCTCTTCACGAGCCACGGGCTGCGCGCCGTCACGAAGGTCCTCGGCACCGAGCGCACCTGGGACGTCAACGCCGGCGGTCGCTGCGGCTCGGTGACCCCGACCGGGGTCTCGAGCGCGCTGGGCGGGCCCACGACCACGGCCTCGGTGCTGCCGGTGCGCCTGCTCGACGACGCCCTCCCGGCCGACTGCGACGCCGACTGCCGCACCCGCACCGTCGACGAGCTGGCCGCCGTCACCCTGACCCCGACCGGGCTCGAGGTCCGCGTCGCCGACCGCGTGCACCAGGCGGCCCGCCCCGGCGCCCGCCTCGCGGACCACGCCTGGCACCACGTCGCCGTCGTCCGCGCCCGCGACCGGGTGACCCTCTACGTCGACGGCGTGGCCTGGCTCGACACCACCGACGTGCCGTTCTTGACCGCCGCCGCCGCCGAGCGCGTCGACCGGGTCGTGGTCGGCCAGGAGGGCGCCTGCGCCGTCTCCCCCGAGCGCTGCACCGACCCGCGCGCCGCGTACGCCGGGCAGCTCGACGAGCTCGCCTTCTACAACCGCGCGCTGAGCCTGGCCGAGGTCCGGACGATCGTCGACGCCGGCGCCCTCGGTCGCCCGGTCGAGCACCGCCCCGCCGTCACCTGCCCGGCCGACGACGACGGCCTCGTGGAGTTCGACCGCGACAAGTACGGCTACGCGCTGCTGAACTGCAACTACTACAGCCCGCTGCCGGGCCAGCCCTCGGCGTCGATCGACTTCCACAACATCGTCATCAGCCGCGAGTGGCCCGCCCGCAGCGGCGCCGTCACCTTCGACAACGGCGACACCTGCATCGTCGAGCTCGACGCGGTCCGGACCGAGCCCTGCTACTCCTGGACCGGCGACGACGTCTCCCTCGACCCGGGCAACGACCTGGTCGACGTCGGGTCCTACGTGCCGTTCCAGTCCCTCGAGTTCGGGCTCTTTCGCAGCTTCGGCCACGACGAGGGCTTCGAGCGCGTCGGCGGCGTGAACTACGCCCTCGTCGTCCTGGTCACCGGCCTCCCGCCGTCGCTCCGGGTCGGCCTCGGCTGGACCCCCGGTGGCGCCACGACCCGCCAGGTCGGCAACGGCGTCGTGCAGCTCGGGCGCCTGCTCGCGAACCGCGCCTTCGAGATCCACGTCGCCGACGACCCGCCCGGCTACCTCTGCCGCATCAACACCGACGCCCTCTCGCAGTTCCTCGGCACCGACTTCGACACCTGCGGCAACTGCGTGTCCGGCAAGATGCCCGAGCGGGCCCTCGCCGTCGGCGTCTACTGCGAGCCGCGCTTCGGGGTCGCCGTCACCGTGCCCGACCTGGCCGATCTGGTCATCAACGCCGAGGTCATCGACACCTACGGGGCGACGCTGTCGGCCGAGCGCCTGGTCGACAGCGACTTCGCGAGCGGGCTGACCCAGACCTTCCGCCGCCTCCAGACCGTCGCCGGCGACGGCGTGGTGGTCTCGGTCCACGGCCCCGCCGGCTACGCCTGCACCGTCGCCGCGTCCACCGACACCGACGCCAGCGACGACACCGCCACGGCCGTCGTCAGCGACCTCGCGGGCGACGTCGAGTTCGTCGTCACCTGCGTCGCCGCCGACACCTACGGCCTCGACGTCGAGGTGGCCGACCTCGCCAGCAACGGCTCGACCTTCGACTGCGCCGCCGACCCGCCGACCGGCCTCGAGCTGACCGATCGGATAACCGGCGTGGCCCTGTGCGTCGACCGCGACGGCGTCTACCCCCTGACCGGCGCCAGCTACCTCGCGGGCGCTCCCTGGGACGTCGCCCTGAGCCGCCAGCCCACCGCCCCGCCGTCGCGCGTCTGCCGCGTCGTATCGGGCGGACAGGGCGCCATGCCCGACCTCGGCGACCCCGACGCCAGCGACTTCCCCGGCTTCCCGGCCGCGCTCCGCCCGCGGGTGACCTGCGTGACCCCGACCAACGTCGTCGAGGCGCAGATCCTCGGCCTCCAGGGCAGCGTCCAGCTCGCCCTGGTCCGGGTCGGGACCGGACCAGGCGGCGCCGACGAGGTGCTGACGACCCAGACCCACGCCTCCACCGTCCCCTCCGCGGCGCCCCCGATGGTCGACGTCGCCTTCGCCGAGGCCCCGCTGGCCGACGACGTGACCTTCCGGATCGACGTCGTGTCGCAGCCGGAGGGCCTGACGTGCACGCCGACCCCGGCCCAGGCGACCACCCCGCTGCCCGACGGCGTCAAGCTCGTCGTGACCTGCACGGCCAACCCGACGGCGACCTACACCATCGGCGGGACGATCACCGGGCTCACCGGCGATCAGCTGCGCCTCGCGCTGAACCTCGGCGCCATCAAGCTCGACGTGGCCGCCGGCACGCACGCGTTCACCTTCGACTTCGCCGCCGACGACCTCGACGACTGGTCGGTCGGCGTCGATCGCCAGCCGACGGGCCAGCGCTGCGTCGTGTCGAACGCCTCCGGCGTCATCCACGCGGCCTCGGTCAGCGACGTCGTCGTCACCTGCTCGGACATCACCACCCTGCGCGTCACCGTGCAGGATCCCGGCGGCTTCGAGGGCGGGCGCGTCAAGGCGCTGCTCTTCACCACCGGCGCGAGCATCTACCTCGCCGGGGAAGAGGACGGCGGCTCGCAGAGCCCGACCATCGAGGGCGGGACCGCGAGCTTCGACCTGCCGACCGGCGACTTCCCGGCGCTGGCCGCCAACGAGAGCTACGAGCTCTTCGTGTTCCTGACGCGCACCACCGACGAGGCCACCGGGGGCTCGACCTTCTTGCCCGGGACGACGCTCGTCGCGGTCAAGCCCGTCGCGATCCCGTCGCAGCCGTCGCCGACCACGAACCTGACGGTGTCCGCCAGCGACTTCGGCGGCAGCACGCCGGGCAGCGTCACGCTCATCGCCCCCGGGGTACTGCCCAAGGACAAGGCCATCACCTGCGTCTGGACCCCCAACGGCGCCAGGGTCCCGGTGCCGCCCTTCGCCTCCTCGAACGCCAACGTCATCGGACGCAGCGTCTACGTCTGCGGAGCCGACGACGGGTGCTCGATCGTCGCCACGGCGACCACCCACCACGATCCGCTGCCGGTCGGCGACATCCTCGACGTGACCTGCTGGGGCGACGTCGACGGTGACAGCGCGCTGAGCGCCGGCGACTTCTGGGGTCGATTCATCGGCGCCTCGACGAGCGGCCCGCCGCCGCTGCCGCTCTCGGTGCGGAACTGATGGCGACCACCCGCCCTCCCCATCGTCCGGGTGCGCCGCCGTCGGCGCCCCGCCCCGGAACGCAGAGACCAGCCCCCTCGGGCCGACGAGACCTCGCCATGCAGCACCCCTTCATCGCTCGACATCGCCCGGCGCCAGCCGCCACGTACGCAGGAGTCCACGCCATGAGATCGTCCCTCGTCGCCGCCGGCGCGCTCGCGCTCACGCTCGCGCTCGCTGGCCCCGCGAGCGCCGCCGCGCCTCCCCCGACGCTGACCTGCGAGAACGGGGACACCTTCCCCTGCGGGATCCAGCTCGAGACCGGCGACCTCCAGAAGGTGCCGGCCGTCTTCAAGTTCCAGGCCCGGGTCTCGCAGGCCAAGCTGCCCATCGGGCAGGGCCTCTTCAGCGAGGTCATCGTGAAGCTGCTCGCCGGCGACCAGCCGCGGTGTGAAGAGCGCTTCCAGAACGTCGAGGTGCGCGACAGCGTCCTGAACCTCGAGATCGGGCGCAACATGTCGTGCGAGCTCGACGAGGAGATGGCCACCCAGACCGGCCTCGCCTTCCAGGTCTGCCTCGGGAGCTCCTCGAGCTGCCTCAAGCCGATCGAGCTCTCGTCGGTGCCCTACGCGGTCAAGGCGAGCTACGCCTACATGGCGCAGAGCGCTCAGACCGCCGACCAGGCCGCCGTCGCGGACTACGCCTACCGCATCGCCGCCGACCCGGATCTCCAGGTCCTCGACGCGATGTCCTCGGGCTACTTCGACTTCCGCACGCGCTCCGACAACGACGGCTACCTCCAGTGGACGCCGCTGCAGAACAGCGCCTCCCCGGCCCTGACGATCACCGGCCAGGCCTACGCGACCCAGGGGCCGCTGCAGCTCGAGCGCCTCGTCTTCGACGCGCTGACGACCAAGACCAACGGCGCGCTGATGGTCGCGGGCGCCGCGACCATCGCCGGCGACCTGGTGGGCTCGGCGAACTTCGACCTCGTCGGCAACGCCACCATCATGGGCACCGGCACCGTCGAGCAGAGCCTCACCGTCGGCGACGCGCGCGAGACGGGCGACACGGCCACCCTGGTCGTCAAGCGCGGCGGCGCCGACGTCCAGGGCGGCGGGGTCACCATCGGCGGGGGCGGGATCGCGGTCACCGGCGCCTCGAGCGTCGCCGGCACCGTCGACGTCTCGGGCACCGGCACCTTCCGCAGCGACGTGGCGGTCGCCGGCGACCTCCGCGCCTCGGGCGGGGTGCTCTTTCCGTCCTCTCAGGGGGGGCCGCAGGTCTTCGCCGGCGCCGCCCTGGTCGCCGTCGACGGCGGCGGCGAGCTGCTGGTCCTCGGCCCGCGCAGC
Source organism: Deltaproteobacteria bacterium HGW-Deltaproteobacteria-14 (assembly GCA_002841945.1). Taxonomy (GTDB): domain Bacteria; phylum Myxococcota_A; class UBA9042; order PHBI01; family PHBI01; genus PHBI01. The sequence goes on along the minus strand of PHBI01000091.1, from coordinate 42,205 downwards.
TGGGTGGGCTTCGACGACCTGCCGGCCATCCACGTCGACGCGCCGCTGGTCGTCAACAGCGACCTGACCACCGACAGCGCCCACGTCGCGACCTTCAACGGCGGCACGCGCTTCAACGCGCCGGCCAGCTTCAACGCCAACGTGAGCTTCAACGGCGGCGAGGTCGACTTCCGCAACGCCACGGCGCTGCCGGGCCTGCGCGAGTTCCTCGGGCTCTCGCCCTCGGGGGACGCGACGCTCGGCAACTGGAGCTTCGCGGGCGACTTCATCAACCACGCCGGCGCCAGCCTCATCCAGGGCAAAGCCGACAGCAACGAGCTCGACGTGCTCAGCGATCTGCGCATCGACGGCACGACCATCATGGCCGGCGGCCTCTCGGTCCTCGGCGGTGACCAGGGCCGGCAGGCCTTCTTCGACGTGGCGACCTCGTTCAAGCGCGGGGCGAGCTTCGAGGGTCCGCTGCGGATGGCCTTCACCAACGGCGGCGCCAGCGGCACCTCGGACCTCTTCGTGCCCTTCGCCAACGGGACCATCCACGTCGACGACAGCCGCAAGCTGACCGAGCTCGTCTTCGAGGCGCCGACGCGCTTCGAGCGCCCCTCGCGCTTCGACTCCGACGCCACCTTCAACGGCTGGATCCAGAACGGGGCCTGGCGCCTCCGCGACGGCGCCGGGTTCCAGCACACCGTCGGCAGCTCGACCACCAACTTCGGGGTGTTCCTCGGCTTCCCGAGCGGCGCGAACCAGATCGTGCTCGACCAGAACCGGTCGTTCCCGGGCGGCACCCGGGTCGCCGGCCTCCTCACGGTGGACCAGGCGATGACCGCCGGCTCGACGCTGACCGTCGCCGGCGCCGTCAACGCCAACGGCGGCCTCGCCGTCAAGGTCAACGGGGCGAGCCGCCTGACGACCGACGCCTCCCAGACCCGCATCCTCCAGCGCGCCCAGGTCGACGGCGCCCTCGACGTCCGCGGCGGCGGCAACAGCACGATGCTCGGGGTCTCCAACAGCGGCGTGTCCATCTCCCGCGCGGGGGTCGTGACCCAGGTCGCCGGCCCGCTCCAGGTCAACAGCGGCATCAAGTCGGCCGGGGGCCTCTCCGGGTCCGGGATGGTCAAGACCACCCAAGGCGACTGCGGCTGGTACGACCAGGTCTGCCCGGCGGGCCTGTGGATGGCCGGCTCCCAGAACAACTACTACTACTCCTACGGCGGCGGCAAGGTGCTGTGCTGCACCATCATGCTGGCCCCATGAGGCGGAGCACCCCAATGAAGAAGCTCGCTACGACATTGTGCATCGCAGCAAGCTGGCTCCCGCTCATGGCCGCCGCCGGCTGCGCCGAGCCGGTCGCCGGGCCCGCCGCGACCGCGGTCGACGGCCCCCCGAGCTTCGACACCACGCTGGGCCTGCAGCTCGTCGAGCGCACCGCCAGCCGCGCGGTGGTGGACCTGTGGTACGCCCCGACGGAGGGCCAGGCCGGGCCCCGCGCCATGGAGCTGTGGCTGCGCCTGCCGGGCGGCGTCACCCTCGCCAGCGCCGACGCCGGCGAGGCCGCGACCGCCGCCGGCAAGACCCTCGTGGCCCAGGCCCACGAGAACCACGAGCTGCGCCTGGTGATCTACGGCACCGCGTCCCTCGATCGCGTGGCCGCCGGGCGCCTCGCCAGCCTCCGCCTCGACGTCACCGCGCCTGGGCCGGCCGGGTCGCTGCAGCTCGAGCTGCTCGACCGCCTGCCCATCTTCGCGCCGGCCGAGGCCAACAGCGGCCTGCGCCTGCCCCCGCCGCTCGCGCTCGGAGGGAACTGAACATGGCGACCGGCCATCCCACGCGCCCCACGCGCGCCCTCGCGCGCTTGCCGTCCCTGCTGCCCTTCGCGCTCATCGCGCTCATCGCCGGCAGCGCCAGCGCCGCCGAGCCGACCTCCTCGGTCGACAACGCGTGCACCGCCGCGGGCGGCCGCGGCGAGGTCTGCGCCGGTGACGCGGACTGCGCGCAGAACCTCTACGCCGTCATCTGCGTCGCCCAGGCCGACGGCAGCGGCCTGTGCGAGGCGCCCTGCGCCGACCCGGCGGCGCTCGTCCCCACCGCCGATCCCACCGCCTGCGCCATCGGCGAGACCTGCGTCTCCGGCGACTCCTACGACAGCGCCGGGCCGACCTTCTACTGCGCCCCCGGGCGCTTCCGGGTCGACCTGAACCTGCTCGACCTGTGCGTCACCCACTACCTCGACCGCACGGCGCCGACGTTCAGCGCCAACGAGTGCTCCCTCGAGCGCAACCTCAACCTGCTGCTCGATCAGACCGGCGACCGCCGCTTCGACATCTTCGACCTCGACCTGTGCGTGCTGGCCTTCCTCGAGCAGCGCGGCTGCCAGCGCGACCTCGCCACCGGGGTCCTCGAGCCCCTCGACCCCGACGTCACCTGCTGCGACAACGACGAGCAGTGCGGCGCGGGCGTGTACTGCGACGAGGCGCTCAACATCTGCCAGCGCGACTGCGGGCTCATCGCCTCGCGCGAGTCGACGTTTGGCGCCCTCGACCGCCGCTGCACTGGCGCGCTCAAGGTCTGCGACTTCTCCCGCGGCCGCTGCGAGAGCGTCGACGTGACGCGGTCCACCTGCCAGGTCGACCGCGAGTGCCCGGCCGGCGCCTACTGCTTTCTCGGTCGCTGTGCCCCGAACTGCTACCGCGCCATCGACTGCCCGGACTCCGGCTGGACCTGCAGCGCGACCAACACCTGCCGCGCCCTGCCCCCCCCCGACGCCGACGAGGGCTTCACCTTCGACCCCCAGGCCTACGCCATCCGCTTCGTGAGCGACACGATGGCGCTCAACGGCGTCCAGTCCTTCCAGAGCTCGCAGCTCGCCATCATGGACCTCATCACCAAGCGCCAGGTGATCGGCAACAGCTCGGTGGCGTTCGGCTACCGCATGGAGATCACCTACGGCCTCAAGCAGGACGCGAGCTGCCTCAAGCCCTTCGTCGACTGCTCCGACGCCAACGCGCGGAGCGCCGACGAGACCGAGGGGCAGTGTACGCGCCGCCAGGACGACTGCCTGATCGATCCGAGCGAGGAGTGGATCCGCCCGGTCGCCCCCTTCGGCACCGTCAACGCCGGGGGCCAGCCGAGCATCCGCGTCGAGCTCGAGGAGGCCGTCGCCGACGACCTCTCCCCCGGGGTCTACCCGGCGGTCGTGCGCCTCATCTTCGACAACGGCGACAGCGACTCGATCCCCGTCGTCTACACCAAGGCGTCCCCGTCCGGCGAGTACGTCGGCAACCTCACGGTCTACGTCGGGAGCCCCGTCAACTCGCTCAACGGCAACCGCCCGCTGACCTTCGGGATGCGCCTGAAGGTCTACCCCGATCAGAGCCGGCACTGGAACGAGCTGATGGCCGCCCACCAGCTCAACGCCCAGGACGACATCGGCTTCGTCGACATCACCGAGGGGCAGCTCGTCCACGGCTCGCTCCACGGCGCCACCGCGCTCGCCTTCACCCGCGGCGGCGCCGGCCCCAACCAGCCCGACGAGATCCCGTTCGTCGGCATCTACTCGCCGGATCTGGGGCGCCTGCGCATCGTCGGCGTCATCGACATCCCCGCGAACTTCCAGCTCGACGCCGACGGCGGCGACTGCGGGGCCACCGGCGGAGGGACGGCCGCCTCCTGCGTGCGCAACCTCTTCGGCCGCGACATCCGCCGGCGCATCGAGTTCTTCGGTCCCTTCGACGCCGCCATCGGCCGCTACAGCGGCATCTACCGCGAGACGATCTTCGGGCTCGTCCCGGCCGAGGACATCACCCTCGAGGGCGGCTTCATCCTCGATCAGAAGGGCGGCGACGACTCGGAGCTGCCGGTCGACGGGGCCGTGGGCGCCGCGCCCGCGGGCTTCGACGCCGACTTCCAGGCCCTCGACGACGTCACCGTGCCCGCCGAGTGCGACGGCCCCTCGGGGATCCACCGCCTCGCCTTCGGCAGCAAGGCGAGCTTCGACACCTACATGACCCTCGTCCGCCGTCGCGGCGCAGCGACCACCAACAACCCCCTCGGCCGCGTGTCCATCTTCCCGGATCTGGTCGAGTTCAACGACGCCATCGACCTCGGCCTGCGCGCCCTCGACCCGGCGGCCTTCGGCGACGACCCCAACGACCCCCTCGACACGGTGGCCACCGGCGGTGAGGTCCAGCAGGCCCACCTCAACATCTACGACTTCCTCTCGCCGTGGGTCGTGACCTGCGACCCGAACGACCCGTCGCCCCCCCCGGGGTGCATCGACGAGGCGGACCTCCGCTGCGGCCTCGCGCTGCATGAGAAGGCCATCCTCAAGGGCTGGGTCGACTTCGACGCGCTGTCGACCGGCACCGGGGTCCCGGCCGGGGTCACCCCCGACGCCTTCTGCCTCGACACCCTGGTCACCGACGGCTGCCCCGACGCGGCCTACCTGGCGGGCGCCGGGGGCTTCGACTACCGCGACCTCTTCGCCCTCCAGGAGCACAACCGCTTCTGGCTGAACCTGGCCCAGACCAAGAAGTTCGAGGGGGACCGCGCGCGCTCCGACGCCTTCATGGTGCTCTTCCGCAACGAGCTCGACCCCTTCGCCCAGGGCTCGGCGCTGTCCTACAAGGCCGACGCGCTGCGCACTGCGGTCAAGCGCTACGACGAGGTCCTCGAGCTCATCGCGGGCGACGCAGCCGCCAGCGTGCTGTTCCAGTGGCCGGCCCGCAGCTTCAAGCAGATCGGCAACGACTGGCTGACGATCATGCAGACGGTCGCGAGCGACCGCCTCGACGCCGTCGGCGAGCTCGTCGACCTCGAGCGCCGCGTCTTCGCCTCCACCAGCGAGGCCGACTACCGCTACGCCCACCACCTGATGCAGCAAGAGTACCTCGTCCAGGTCTACCTCTTCGTGCTGCAGGCCCGCTGGCAGGGCGAGCTGTTCGCCTACCGCGGCGAGGCCGTCCCGGTGCTCACGCGCGGCCAGCGCATCCTGAGCAAGCTCAACCCGGTCAAGAACGAGCTCGGCGTCACCGCCAACCAGGTCTTCTTCGAGAACGGCGACCCCGCGGTCACCAACTGGAGGGCCTTCCGCTCGGTCCTCGTAGGCGAGGACGGCGAGGGAGGCCTCGTCGGCGACGCCCGCGGCGCGGTGGGCGACGCCGTCGAGCAGATGCAGAGCGCGCTCAGCGACCTCGACAGCCTCGAGGAGAGCCTCAAGGACGCCCGCTTCGACCTGCAGGACTCCCTCAACGACATCTGCGGGGACCCGAGCCGAGACACCTGCTCCAACATGCTGGCGGCCTTCAAGGGCGCCGACGGGTGGAAGGCCGTCCGCGACTGCCGCCTCACGACGGGCGACGACGTGCCGACGGACTGCAGCGGCTTCTCCGACCTGCGCTGCGCCGATGAGTACGACCTCCTCTACGAGAGCCAGTGCAAGACGCTCGAGACCAAGTACGTCGTCGACGACGTGCTGAAGGCCTTCGCGACCGAGACCGACAAGGTCGTCGATCAGAGCGGCGACGACGCGGTCACGAACGGCCCGACCTGCGTCATGCCCTCGAGCACGCCGTCCTGGATCCTGGTCGACGGCGCGCTGGCCATCAACGGCGCCACCCGCCCCTGCGTCGGCGGCCAGATGGGGGCGCTGCTGCAAGAGCGCGCCGCCAACGATCGCGAGCGCCGCATCGTCATCGGCAGCGTCGAGACCCTGGCCAAGCAGCTCAACGCCAACATCATCGCCATCCAAGAGGCCCACAAGCTGTTCGTCATCAAGACCGGCCTCGACTTCGGGCTCTTCAAGCCGCTCATCGACGCGGCGACGGTCTACATCGAGATCAGCAACGCCCTACAGGAGGCCGCGCTCGAGGCCGCCGACAGCGTCGACTGCACCATCATCGCCGGGCTCGCGGTCGGCACCGACTGCCCCCAGCACATCGCCGGGTCCCTCGTGGGCTCCAGCCTCCACCTCGGCTTCAACGGCGTCGAGATCGCCGTCAACATCGGCAAGTACATCGTCGAGTTCGCGCGCGACGTCTCCGACGCCGAGCTCGACCGGCTCACCGACCTCGCCGGCACCATCGGCGACCTCGAGGCCGGCGTCCGCGACGTCGACAGCCTCATCGACGAGCTCAACAACCTCACCCAGGCCGCCTTCAACCTCGACCTGCAGATGCTCGACCTGGTCTACCAGGCCCAGGCCGCCGCCGACCGCTTCAGCGACGAGACGCTCTTCATCGCCCAGCACCTCGTGGGGCGCGAGTCCGGCAACCTCCTGACCGGCGAGGCCCTCGCCCGGGACGGCTCGGTCGCCTTCGAGGACGTGCTGCTGTTCACCTACAAGATGACGATGGCGTTCATCCACCACTACAACCTCAGCGAGGGGGACGCGACCAACCTCGTCGCCCAGATGCTGGCGCTGGTGACCCTCGACGACGTCTCGGGCTTCGTCTCCCAGCTCGACCAGCGCGAGCGCGACTACTGCGGGCTGTCCGGCCTCGACTGCGACTACGTCAACAACCTCGAGACGCTCCGCTACTCGGTCCGCGAGCAGCTCTTCCCGCAGCTGCGCGACATCGTCGACGCCCGCACCGGCGAGGTCCTGACCGCCGGTGAGCAGTTCCACAACATCATCACGAGCCCGCCCTACCTCAAGCGCCGCTTCCGCGCCGCCCAGGTCGTCGACCAGATCGAGCTGCCGCTGCCGATGCCGATCACGCTCCAGGACAACGCCGCCGGCGGCCCCACCTGGCTCATCGACCCGCTCAGCTGCAACCACAAGCTCGACGCCCGCAAGCCGAACGACGTGTCCGGCATCGACCTCGGGACCCACGCCGTCAACGTCGTCGGGCACAACCTGCCCGACGCGAGCCAGGGGGTGCGCTACGAGCTCATCCGGGGCGCGACGGACTACATCCGCTCCTGTGCTCCCGCCTCGATCCAGACCGAGGTCGGCACGACCCCGATCGTCGCCTTCCCGATCCACACCTGGACCGTCGGCTACGCGCCCCAGCACCCGAACGCCCTGCAGGACAGCCCCCCGGCCTTCTTCACCCGGGGCGGCCCGTTCACCGCCTGCACCAACTTCGAAGAGGTCGGCGGCGAGCTCGAGGCCGCCCCCTGCTGGCGCTACTTCGCCCGCGACCGCGCCCTGGCGAGCCAGGACATGCGCATGATCATCCCCCTTCAGGTCGGCGAAGCGAACACGGCGAACGCCTGGATCGCCGGGGAGGGCCTCTCCGAGGACCAGCGCCCGGTCATCGAGGACATCATCGTCTACTTCCGCTACCGCTCGCGGCCGGTCCAGGAGCACTAGATGTTCGCTCGCCTCTCAGCCCGCGCCGTGATCCTCACGGGCGCTTTGGCCATGCTCGCCCTCGCGGCCGGCTGCCGGAGCGACGTCCGGAGCATCCAGGACGACTTCTGCCACGGGGTCGCCGACGGGTCGGCCTGCGACGACGGCGACTCGTGCACGATCAACGACCGCTGCGGCGACAACGTGTGCGTCGGGCGCCCGGTCGCCAACGGCACGGTGTGCGACGACGGCGTCGCCTGCACGGTCGACGACGAGTGCCGCGCCGGCAGCTGCGTCGGGCTCGACGTGTGCCACGCGCCGGACGCCATCGGCGGCGACGGCGGGGCGACCGCGGTGGGCTGCGCCGGGCTGGTGAGCGGCGACAGCTGCGACGACGGCGACCCGTGCACCGTCGGCGACACCTGCGACGGGCACATCTGTCGCGGGACCGCCATGGACTGCAGCGACCTCGCCGCCACCTGCGCCGTCGGGGTCTGCGACGCCGGCGCCTGCGTGGCCCACCCCCGAAGCGACGGCTCGAGCTGCGACGACCAGGACGCCTGCAGCGTCGGCGAGAGCTGCCTCGCGGGCATCTGCGGCGGGGCGGTCTTCTCCCCCGACGGCTCCCCCTGCAGCGACGGCGACGCCGCCACGATCAACGACCGCTGCGCCAGCGGCGTCTGCGCCGGCACCGCCCGGACCTGCGACGCGGCGTGCTGCGACGCCGCCGCCGGGGCCAGCTGCGACGACGGCGACCTCTGCACCAGCGCCGACCGCTGCGAGAAGGGCTTCTGCGTCGGCACCCCGGTCGACCTCGACTGCACGAGCCTCGACACCGCGTGCCTCGAGGGGCGCTGCGACCCGACCACCGGCACCTGCGGCCGCGCCGCCCTGCCCTCGGGGCTGCCCTGCAGCGACGGCGACCTCTGCACCGTCAACGACGCGTGCCAGGCCGGCAGCTGCGTCGGCGCCTCGGTCGACTGCCACGACCTCGACAGCGCCTGTCTCGTCGGCGTGTGCGAGGCCGAGACCGGGGCCTGCGCCATCGTCGCGCGCGCCAACGGGATGCCGTGCAACGACGGCGACCCGTGCACCGGCCACGACGACTGCACCGACGCCATCTGCGGCGGCGAGGTCGACCTCTGCGGCGCCTGCGCGAACAAGCAGCCGGGCGCCCCCTGCGACGACGGCGACGCCTGCAGCGCCGCGGCCGGCGTGTGCGTCCAGGTCGCCGGCGGGCTGCGCTGCGAGGTCCAGCTCCAGGTGTGCTCGGACCCGGGCGCCACCTGCGCCGTCGACACCTGCGACGCCGCGAGCGGCGAGTGTGCCCTGGTCTCGCTGCACGACCGCGCGACCTGCGACGACGGCGACCCGTGCACCGACAACGACAGCTGCGCGAGCGGCCAGTGCGTGGGCGTCGGGCGCGAGCTGTGCGACGCGGTCGCCCCCGACTTCTGCGAGACCGGCGCCCCGAACGACGCCATCGGGGGCGCCATCCCGCTGGCCGTCAGCGCCGCCGGGGTGCGGATCCTCGGCACCCTCGACCACGGCGCCGACACCGACTGGTACGCCTTCAGCGCGGCGGCGGGCCAGCTCATCGACGTCGTGACCGAGCCCCACTGCGGCAGCGTCGCTGCCACCTCGATCACCATCGTGCGCCCCGCCGGGGGCGTCACCGTGTCCTCGGGCGGCGACAACGCCTGGGCCTCCGTCAGCGGCGCCCGCGCCGAGGTCGACGGGACCTACCACGTCGCCATCGGCTCCATCGGGGGCGTCGACGCGGCCAGCTACTTCGTCACCCTCAGCACCCGCGACGCGCCCGCCTGCGTCACCGACGCCGACTGCGGCTGCGCCACCCTGTCGTGCGGGACCGGTGGCGCCGGGGCGGGGACCTGCCGGCCGGCCCTGCCGGTCGCCAGCGAGCCCGACGACGGGGTCGCCGCGGCGACCCCGCTGACCCTCGACAAGCCCGTCCTGGCGCGCCTCGTCTCGCCCTCGGACCAGGACTGGTTCGCGCTCCAGCTGACCGCCGGCGCGGCCCTCGACGTCACGACCGCGCCGGCCTGCGACGACGCCGGCAGCAGCGGCGCCATCGACAGCGCCCTGCGCCTCTACGCGAGCGACGGCACCACCGAGCTGGCGCTGGCCCGCGACGACGGCGCCGGCGGGACCCACGCGCGGCTCGCCGGCTACGCCGTGCCCGCCGACGGCACCTACTACGTGCGCGTCACCGGCGAGGCCGGCTCCGTCGGGACCTACACCATCGCGGCCAGCGTGAGCGGCTGCAGCGCCGCGGAGCCGTGCCTGTGCTCGGACCAGGTCTGCGACCCGAGCGGCGCCACCGCCCTGTGCGTGCCGCGCCTGACGGCCCCCGAGCCCGCGAGCCCCCAGGCCCCGCCGGTCGCGCTGCTGCTGAGCCAGCGCGTCCACGGCGCGATCGACGTCCCCTACGACCGCGACAGCTTCCAGCTGACCCTCGGCGAGGGGCGCTACGACGTCGTGACGACCAGCTTCTGCGGCGCGTCACTGGATACGACGCTCGAGGTCTGGGACGACGGCGGCCCGACCCCGACGCTGCTCGCGTCGGACGACGACAGCGGCGTCGAGCGCTTCGCCCGCGTCGGCGGGCTGACGGTGGGCGCCGCGCAGACCCTGCGCGTCGTCGTCGGCGCCGGCGGCGCCGCGGTCGGAGATTACATCATCACGGTCCGCGCGACGGTGGAGACCCCATGAAGCACCGCTGGTTCCAGGGCGCGGCCACCCTCGCCGCGCTCGCCGCGCTCGTCGCGATCGAGCGCTCCGCCCACGCCGCCTGCGTCGACGGCACGGCCGACGGCGTCTACGCCGCCACCGAGGGCTGCGACGACGGTAACGCCGTCGACGGCGACGGCTGCGAGAGCGACTGCACCGTCACCGATACCTACGGCTGCGTGAGCGCGGTCGGCGAGACGAGCTGCTGCGCCACCGGCACGGTCCCGCCGCCGGCCAACGTCACCGCCGGCGTGTGCGCGGGCGCGGTGAAGGCGTGCGTGGCCGGCGCCTTCGTCGAGCCCGACTACACCGCGATCTCCGGCTATCAGGCGGCGACCGCGACCGAGTCGGTCTGCAGCGGCGAGGACAACGACTGCGACGGCGTCACCGACGAGGGCTGCGGCTGCGACTACCTCGACGACCCCGACGGCGCCTGCGCCGGCGAGACCCGCGACGCCGCCGGCGTGTGCTCGACGCCGAGCGACTACGAAGCCCCGACGGCCACCGAGGCGAGCTGCGACGACGGCACCGACAACGACTGCGACGGCGTCACCGACGAGGGCTGCGCCTGCGACTACCTCGACGACCCCGACGGCGTCTGCGCCGGGCAGACCCGCGGAGTCCCCCACCGCCACCGAGGCGGGCTGCGACGACGGCGCGGACAACGACTGCGACGGCGTCACCGACGAGGGCTGCGGCTGCGACTTCCACGGCCTCGCCGACGGCGTGTGCGCCGGCCAGACCCGCGACGGCGCGGGCGCCTGCCCCGAGCCCGCGGGCTTCGAGGCCCCCACCGACGCCGAGACCTGCGGCGACGGGCTCGACAACGACTGCGACGGCGTCACCGACGAGGGCTGTCCCTGCGACTACGCCGGCGTGGCGGTCGGGATCTGCGCCCAGGGTGGCACCCTCGACCCCACCGGCGCCTGCTCCATCGCCCCGGCCAACTACGAGGCCCAGTCGGGCGAGACCTACTGCGCCGACGGCGACGACAACAACTGCGACGGCCACGTCGACGAGGGCTGCGCCTGCGACTACGACGGCAAGGCCCAGGGCGTCTGCGCCGGCGGCGGCACCCTCGACACCGCCGGGGCGTGCGGGAGCCCGCCCGCGGGCTACCAGGCGACCGAGGCGAGCTGCACCGGGAGCGTCGACAACGACTGCGACGGCAAGGCGGACTGCGCCGACCTCGACTGCGTCGGCGACGCGGTCTGCGCCGGCGCGGACTTCGACGCCGACGGCGTCCCCAACGCGCTCGACCCCGCGCCGGGCAACCCGCGCTTCTGCGGCGTCGACGCCGACGACGACCAGTGCGACGACTGCGACGGCGGCGCCGGGGCCAACCCGGCCACCGACGGCGCCGACCGCGACGGCGACGGCCTGTGCGACCTCAGCACCAGCTGCCGCTCCCGCGTCTTCGTGACGGCCTCGACCTACACCGGCGGCCAGCTCGGCGGCCTCGCCGGCGCCGACGCCTTGTGCCAGGCCCAGGCCGCGGCCCACGCGCTCGGCGGGACCTGGCAGGCGTGGCTCGGCAACGGCGCGCAGGGGCCGTTTCAGCGCCTGCCGCACGCCGACTTCCCCTACGCCCTCGTCGACACCACCGCGAGCCCCCTCGACAACGCCATCGTCGCCGACAGCTGGGCCGGGCTGACCTTCCAGGTCGAGCCGACGGGGCTGCAGCACGCCATCGACACCACCGCCGAGGGCACCCCGCTGCCCGGCACCGACGGCGGCCGCGCCTGGACCTTCGTGGCCACCACCGGCCGCTCGTGGACCTCCTCGAACCAGCAGTGCGCCTCGTGGACGACGTCGCTCGCGACGGTGTCCGGGCGCTACGGCGACGCCCGCACCACCGACGCCCGCTGGACCGGCCAGGAGGACCTCGCCAAGGTCGCGCCCAACCAGGCCTGCGGCGTGGCGGCCCACCTCTACTGCTTCGAGGTCGTGAGCGCCTGCGGCGACCCCGACGACGACGGCGACGGCGTCCCCGAGGGCGACGGCACCCGCCGCTGCAAGGGCGGCCAGAACGCCGGCTGCGACGACAACTGCCCGCGCCGACCCAACGCCAACCAGGCCGACGCCGACGGCAACGGCATCGGCGACGTGTGCGACGTCGACAGCGACGGCGACGGCATCAAGGACGGCCTCGACAACTGCGAGGCCATCCCCAACCCGAACCAGCGCGACCTCGACCGCGACCGCGTCGGCGACGTCTGCGACGCCGACCGCGACAACGACAGCATCGACGAGCAGGTCAAGGACGCCGGGGGCGTCGTGCTGCCGACCTGCGCCGCGGGCAACACCCTCGCCTGCAGCGACAACTGCCCGTCGAACAGAAACGGCGACCAGGCCGACGCCGACGGCGACGGCATCGGCGACCGCTGCGATCCCAACGACGACGGCGACGCCTGGGCCGACGCGGTCGACAACTGCCCGCTCATCTTCAACAACGACCAGACCGACACCGACGGCGACGGCCAGGGCGACCCCTGCGACGACGACGACGACGGCGACACCGTCGCCGACGGCGACGACAACTGCCCGCTCATCGCCAACCCCGATCAGCTCAACAGCGACGCCGACGCCGTCGGCGGGGACGCCCGCGGCGACGCCTGCGACGTCGACGACGACGCCGACGGCGTCCCGGACAGCGTCGACGTGTGCCCGCTCATCGCCGACGCCGGCCAGGCCGACCAGGACCGCGACGGCGCGGGCGACGCCTGCGACCCCGACGTCGACGGCGACCTGATCGACAACGAGCTCGACAACTGCCCCCTCGACTACAACGACACCCAGCGCAACACCGACCTCGGGCTCGACGTCGACGACGACGGCGTCCTCGAGGGCGACGAGCTGGGCGACGCCTGCGACCCCGACGACGACGGCGACGGGGTCGACGACCCGGCCGACAACTGCCCGGTGGTCTACAACCCCGACCAGGAGGACAGCACCGAGCCGCCGGCGCTGTACCCCACCGGCGACGGCGTGGGCGACGCCTGCGACCTCGATCTCGACGGCGACGACGTGCCCCAGACGGGCTCCCCCAAGGTCTGCACCGGGGGCATCACCCTGCGCTGCGACGACAACTGCCCGCTGGTCTGGAACCAGGACCAGGTCGACCTCGACGGCGACCTCGTCGGCGACCTCTGTGACCTCGACGACGACGGCGACGGCGTCGTCGACGCGCTCGACAACTGCGTCCGGACCTACAACCCGCGCCAGCAGGACGCCGACGCCGACCGCCTCGGCGACGCCTGCGACGCGTGCCCCCGCGACCCGCGCAACGACAGCGACGGCGACGGCACCTGGGCCTGCGACGACAACTGCCCCGAGGTCGCCAACGCCGACCAGCGCGACACCGACCACGACGGCGCCGGCGACGCCTGCGACGCCGACGACGACGCCGACGGCGTGCTCGACGGCGCCGACCCGTGCCCCCTCGACAGCGACCCGAGCCAGCGCGACAGCGACGGCGACGGCCTCGGCGACGCCTGCGACGACGACGACGACGGCGACGGCGTGCTCGACGGCGCCGACGGCTGCCCGTTGGTGGCGACCAGCGACCAGACCGACACCGATCACGACGGCCTCGGCGACGCCTGCGACGACGACGACGACGGCGACGGCGTGCTCGACGGCGCCGACAACTGCCCGCTCACCCCGAACCCCGCCCAGCTCGACAGCGACGCGCGCGACGCCGACGGCGACGGCGTGCTCGACGGCGACGGCCTCGGCGACGCCTGCGACGACGACGACGACGACGACGGCGCGCTCGACGGCGCCGACAGCTGCCCCACCGTGGCCGACCCGACCCTGGCCGACGCTGACGGCGACGGCATCGGCGACGCGTGCGACCCCTGCCCGGCCGAGGCGACGAGCGCCCCCGGCGGCGCCGATCCCGACGGCGACGGCGTCTGCCCCGCCAGCGACAACTGCCCGGGGGTGCCCAACAAGGGCCAGCGCGACACCGATCAGGACGGCGAGGGCGACGCCTGCGACCTCGACGACGACGACGACGACATCCCGGACCTGCTCGACGCCTGCCCGCGCGTGGCCATCGCCGACGACCAGGACGGGGACTGCGTCGCCGACGCCGACGACGCCTACCCCGACGACGACGGAGAGAGCGCCGATAGCGATGGCGACGGCCTCGGCGACGCCGCGGACCAGTACGACGACGACGACGACCTCCCGGACGCCCTCGACAACTGCCCCTTCGTCTCCAACCCCGACCAGGCCGACATGGACCTCGACGGCCTCGGCGACGTCTGCGACCCGGACCGCGACGGCGACGGGATCCGCGACGACGACGACGACTGCGCGAGCGCCCCCGATCGGCTGCAGCACGACGCCGACGGCGACGGCCTCGGCGACGCCTGCGACGACGACATCGACGGCGACCAGCTCAATAACGGCGACGACAACTGCCCGTGGGTCGACAACCCCTCCCAGGCCGACCTCGACGCCAACGGCGTCGGCGACGCCTGCGACGACGACGACGACGGCGACCGTGTCCCCGACGCCAGCGACACCTGCCCGCGGCTGGCCGACTGGGTGCAGGTCGACAGCGACGGCGACGGCCAGGGCGATCCCTGCGACGGCGACGACGACGGCGACGGCGTCCCGGACGGTGACGACGCCTTCCCCCTCGACGTCACCGACTGGCAGGACGGCGACGAGGACGGGGTCGGCGACCACCGCGACGCCTTCCCGGGCGATCCCGACGAGGCCTACGACCGCGACGGCGACGGCGTCGGCGACAACGCCGACGCCTTCCCGAGCGACCCAGGCGAGCAGCTCGACAGCGACGGCGACGGGGTCGGAGACAACGGCGACGCCTTCCCGAACGACCCCACCGAGGCCTCCGACCGCGACCACGACGGCGTCGGCGACAACCAGGACGCCCTGCCCGACGACCCGAGCGACCAGCTCGACAGCGACGGTGACGGCGTGGGCGACAACGCCGACGCCTTCCCGAACGACCCCAACGAGACCTCCGACCGCGACGGCGACGGGGTCGGCGACAACGCCGACCGCTTCCCCGACGACCCCACGGAGACCAAGGACGGCGACAACGACGGCGTGGGCGACAACGCCGACGCCTTCCCGGCCAACCCGAACGAGCAGCTCGACAGCGACGGCGACGGGGTCGGCAACAACGTCGACGGCGACGACGACAACGACGGCCAGGCCGACGCGGACGACCCGTGCCCGGTGCTGAACCCGGTCGACGACCGCGACATCGACTGCGTCGCCGACGACGAGGACGCATTCCCCGACGACCCGGACGAGTTCGCCGACACCGACGAGGACGGGATCGGCGACAACGGCGACCCCTGCCCGCTGCTGCCGAGCTCCGCCGCGGACGCGGACGGCGACTGCACCACCGACGCCGACGACGCCTTCCCGAGCGACCCGAACGAGCAGGTGGACACCGACGGCGACGGCGTCGGCGACAGCGCCGACCCCTGCCCCGGCGTCCGCTTCGAGCTCGACGCCGACGACGACTGCGCCCCCGACGCCGACGACGCCTTCCCGAGCGACCCGGCCGAGCAGCTCGACACCGACGGCGACGGCGTCGGCGACAACGCCGACGGCGACGACGACGAGGACGGCGCCCTCGACGCCCAGGACGCCTTCCCGACCGACCCCCTCGAGCAGGTGGACAGCGACGGCGACGGGGTCGGCGACATCGGCGACGCCTTCCCGAGCGACCCGGCCGAGCGCGCCGACAGCGACGGCGACGGGATCGGCGACAACGCGGACCCCGACCGCGACGGCGACGGCGCGATCAACGTGATCGACGCCTTCCCGGACGACCCGGCCGAGCAGCTCGACAGCGACGGCGACGGCGTCGGCGACCACGCGGACCGCTTCCCGAGCGACCCGAGCCGGTCGATCGACAGCGACGGCGACGGGGTGCAGGACTCCGACGATCTCTTCCCGACCGACGCCGCCGAGCACGCCGACGCCGACGGCGACGGGATCGGCGACAACCTCGACGACGACGACGACGACGACGGCACCCCCGACGCCCTCGACGCCTTCCCCAACGACGCCGCCGAGCAGGCCGACACCGACGGGGACGGCGTGGGCGACAACGCCGACGACGACGACGACCAGGACGACGTCGCCGACGGCGACGACAACTGCCCGCTCGCCATCAACCCGCTCCAGGCCGACGGCGGCGGCGCCGCGCTCGGCGACGCCTGCGACCCCGACGACGACGGCGACGGCGTGGCCGACGGCGCCGACAACTGCCCGCTGCTCGCGAACGCCGACCAGGCCGACAACGACCGCGACGGGCTCGGCGACGCCTGCGATCCCGACCACGACGAGGACCGCGTCCCCAACGCCGACGACAACTGCGCCGCGGTCTGGAACCCCGACCAGCGCGACACCGACGGCGACGGCCTCGGCGACGCCTGCGACCCCGACGACGACGACGACGGGACCCCGGACGCGGCCGACGACTGCCCCCTCGGCTTCGGCCCCAACGACGTCGACACCGACGGCGACGGCGTCTTCGACCTGTGCGACGACGACGACGACGACGACGGCGTCCCCGACACCCGCGACGCCTTCCCGACCGACGCCACCGAGCAGGTGGACACCGATCGCGACGGCGTGGGCGACCACCGCGACGCCCTGCCCCTCGACCCGACCGAGTCCCTCGACACCGACGGCGACGGCATCGGCGACAACGCCGACCCGGACCGCGACGGCGACGGCATCGCCGACCTGAGCGACCTCTTCCCGCTGGTGCCGGATGGGCGCGACACCGATCTGGACGGCGTCCCCGACATCGCCGACGCCGACGACGACAACGACGGCTTCGCCGATCCGGTCGACAACTGCCCCCTGCGCGCCAACGCGGCCCAGAAGGACACCGACGCCGACGGCCTCGGCGACGCCTGCGACGCCGACGACGACGGCGACGGGGTGAGCGACGGTCGTGACGGCTGCGCGCTCGTCCCCGACCCGGCCCAGAGCGACCTCGACGGCGACGGCCTCGGCGACGCCTGCGACCCCGACGCCGACGACGACGGGGTGGCCAACGCGGACGACGCCTTCCCGCTCGACCCGCGCGAGACCGCCGACCGCGACGAGGACGGCGTCGGCGACAACGGCGACGCCTTCCCCGACGACGGCGGCGAGACCGTCGACACCGACGGCGACGGCGTCGGCGACAACACCGACGGCGACGACGACGACGACGGGATCCCCGACGCCCTCGACCAGCGCCCCCTCGACGACGACACCACCATCGACGACGACGGCGACGGCGTGCCCGACCTCGAGGACGCCTTCCCCCACGACCCGGCCGAGTCCAGCGACATCGACGGCGACGGCGTCGGCGACAACGCCGACGGCGACGACGACGGGGACGGCTTCGCCGACGGCGCCGACAGCTGCCCGGCGATCGCCAACCCCGACCAGCTCGACACCGATCTCGACGACGTCGGCGACGCCTGCGACGACGACGACGACGGCGACGGGATCCCCGACGCCCTCGACCCCTGCCCGATGCGCGCCGGGGTCGACACCAGCGGGCCCGACGGCGACGGCGACGGGATGCCCGACGCCTGTGACCCCGACGACGACGGCGACGGGGTCATCGACCCGCTCGACGCCTTCCCGAGCGACCCGAGCGAGGTCAAGGACACCGACGGGGACGGCGCCGGCGACCACGCGGACCTCTTCCCGCGCGACCCGACGCGGTCGATCGACACGGACGGCGACGGCGAGGTCGACGAGGAGGACGTCGACGACGACGGCGACGGCGTGCTCGACGTCGACGACGCCTTCCCGACCGACCCGACCGAGGCCTACGACTCCGACCAGGACGGCGTCGGCGACAACGCCGACCCGGCCCCGCTCGACCCCCTCGTGTCCCTCGACGCCGACGGCGACGGCGTGGCCGACGGCGACGACGAGGACGACGACAACGACGGCGTGCTCGACCTCGTCGACGCCTTCCCGCGCGACCCGACCGAGTCCAGAGACACCGACAACGACGGCGTCGGCGACAACGCCGACGGCGACGACGACGGCGACGGGGTCCCCGACGGCGCGGACGCCTTCCCGCTGAGCTCGGGCGAGTGGGTCGACTCCGACGGCGACGGCACCGGCGACAACACCGACACCGACGACGACGGCGACGGGACGAACGACGTCTTCGACGCCTTCCCCCTCGATCCCAGCGAGCAGCGCGACAGCGACGGCGACGGGGTCGGCGACGACGCCGACGTGTTCCCCGACGACCCGACGCGGACCGTCGACAGTGACGGCGACGGGCTCGTCGACGAGGACGATCCGGACGACGACGGCGACGGCGTGGACGACGCGCTCGACGCCTTCCCGAACGACCCGAACGAGACCACCGACAGCGACGGCGACGGCGTCGGTGACAACGGCGACCCGGCGCCCTTCAACGCCGCGATCAGCCTCGACAGCGACCGCGACGGGCTCGCCGACGCGGTCGACGGCGACGACGACGGCGACGGCGTGGCCGACGAGCGCGACGCCTTCCCCCTCGACCCGACCGAGCACCGCGACTCCGACGGCGACGGCGTCGGCGACCGCGCCGACCCCGACGACGACAACGACGGCACGCCGGACGTCCTCGACGCCTTCCCCTACGACCCGAGCGAGTCCCGCGACCTCGATCGCGACGGCCTCGGCGACAACCGCGACGGCGACCGCGACGGCGACGGGGTGGACAACGCCGTCGAGATCACCTGCGGCGCCGACGACCGCGACGCGCGGGACGTGCCCCCCGAGGCGGACGCCGACGGCGACGGCGACATCGACTGCTTCGATCCCGACGACGACGACGACGGCTGGCCGGATCTGACCGAGCTCGCGTGCCAGGCGGACCCCAACGACGCCGCGAGCGTGCCGACGGGGCCGAGCTTCGACCTCGACGGCGACGGCCTGTGCGACGCCCTCGACTTCGACGACGACGGCGACGGCTGGCTCGACAGCCAGGAGCGGGCCTGCGGGACGGACCCGCGCGCCGCCGCCAACCCGCCGGTGGACACCGACGGCGACCGCGTCTGCGACGTCGTGGACGGCGACGACGACGGCGACGGGCGCAGCGACGCCGACGAGCTCGCCTGCGGCACCGACCCGCTCGACGCCACGAGCGTGCCGATCGGCTCGAACCTCGGCAACCCGGACGGCGACGAGCTCGTGAACTGCGGCGATCCCGACGACGACAACGACGGCCTGCCGGACCTCGCCGAGGCCATCGCCGGCAGCGACCCCTACGTCGCCGACAGCGACGGGGACGGCCTCCTCGACGGCGAAGAGGACGCCGACCAGGACGGCGTCCTCGACCCGAGCGAGACCTCGCCGGTGGACCCGGACAGCGACGACGACGGCCTCGACGACGGGGTCGAGGTCACCGCCTGCTACGGCGACGCGGTCGGCGTCGACAGCTGCGCCGGCAGCGACCCGCGCGACGCCGACAGCGACGGCGACGGCCTGCTCGACAGCGTCGAGGACAGCGACGGCGACGGCGCCCAGGGCCCCTTCGAGACCAGCCCGCTGCTCGCCGACAGCGACGGCGACGGCGTCGACGATGGCGTCGAGGTGACCTGCCGCGCCAACCCCCTCGATCCCGAGGACCTCCCCCTCGACGTCGACGGCGACGGCCTCTGCGACCTCGGCTCGGCCGACGCCGACGGCGACGGCTTCAGCAACGGCGCCGAGCTCCTGTGCGGGACCGATCCGCTCGAGGCGGCCTCGCGCCCCGGCGTGGACGGCTTCGGGGACGAGGACGGCGACGGCCTGCGCAACTGCGTCGATCCCGACGACGACGGCGACGGCTTCGCGGACGCGGTGGAGGCGGCCTGCGGGGCGGACGCCCACGACGCGAGCCAGCACCCGAGCGCCGACGAGGGCGCCGACATGGACGGCGACGGCGTCCCCAACTGCGCCGACCCCGACGTGGACGGCGACGGCGTGGACGACGACCTCGAGGTCTCCCTCGGGCTCGACCCGCGCTCGGTCGACAGCGACGGCGACGGCGTGCCCGACGGCCTCGAGGAGGTCGTCTACGCCTTCCTCCAGAACCGCGACCCGGCCGCTCAGGAGCGCCCCGACACGAGCCTCGCCGGCGGCATCGGCTGCGCCGGTGGCGCGGGCGGCGCGCTGCCCTGGATCGCGATCGTGGCCGGCGCCCTGCTGCTGGCGCTGCGCCGACGCCGCCGGGCGCGCGCGCTCGCCGCCGTGGTGGCGCTCGCCGGCGCGGTCGGCGGCGCCCCGAGCGCCCACGCCGGGCGCGCCCCGATGGTCATCGAGGCCTTCGACCCGCTCCCGACGCAGACGCTGAACGTGCTCAACGTCTCGTCGACCGAGCTGCTGCACCACCTGAACTTCTCGACCGGGCTCTTCATCCACTACGCCGACGCGCCGCTGCGCGAGGTCTTCGTCGACGGGCAGACCACGGTGTCGAACCCCATCGAGGGCCAGCTCCGGGGGGAGCTCTCGGCCGCCCTCGGCCTGTTCGAGAACCTCGAGATCGGCGTCGTCCTGCCGGTGATGCTCTATCAGTTCGGCGACGACCTCGGCACCGTCGGCGTCGCCCGCACCCAGGTCGACGGCACCACGGTCGGCGATCTGCGGCTCGTCCCGCGGGTGCGCTTCCTCGACCGCGAGGACGCCGCGGGCTTCGGGCTCGGCCTCGCGCTGCCGATCCACCTCCCGACCGGGGACGCCGACACCTTCAACTCCGACGGCGCGGCGCGGGTCGAGACCCGGCTCATCCTCGACTGGCAGGACCCGGGCGAGACGGTGATGATCGCCGCCAACGTGGGCTACGTGGTGCGGCCGCGGCGCGAGGTCCACGGCTTCGTGACCGACGACGAGCTGCGCTGGGGCGTCGGCGCGGACGTCAAGATCCAGCTCCCGCGCTACGCCTTCGGGCTCCTGCTCGCGACCCACGGTCGCACGGTGCTGCCGGTGTCGGACGGCGCCGGTGACAACGGGGCGGCGGACACCATCGTGGAGCTGCTGTTCGGCGCGCGCCTGCCGCTGTCGGAGGCCTTCACGCTGCAGGTCGGCTACGGGCAGTCGGTGACCCAGGGGGTCGGCGCCCCGGGCTTCCGCGTCTTCAGCTCGCTGACCTTCGCGACGACCCAGGCCGACGGCGACGGCGACGGCATCCCCGACAAGAGGGACGCCTGCCCCTTGGCCGCCGAGGACATCGACGGCTTCGAGGACGAGGACGGCTGCCCCGACCTCGACAACGACAACGACGGCCTCCCCGACGCGCTCGACCGCTGCCCGGACGACGCCGAGGACATCGACGGCTACCTCGACGGCGACGGCTGCCCGGACCTCGACAACGACGGCGACGGCGTGCCCGACGCCAGCGACAAGTGCCCCGGCCTGGCCGAGGACGCGGACGGCGACCGCGACGAGGACGGCTGCCCCGACGTCGACAGCGACGGCGACGGCGTCGAGGACGCGCAGGACGCGTGCCCCGACAAGCCCGAGGACGCGGACGGCTTCGAGGACGACGACGGCTGCCCCGACCTCGACAACGACAAGGACCTCATCCCCGACGAGCGCGACCAGTGCCCGATGCAGCCCGAGAACTACAACGGCTTCGCGGACGAGGACGGCTGCCCCGAGGCCCCCGGGACCCAGGTGGTCGTCGGGAGCGGGCGGGTACACATCGCGACCAAGATCCTGTTCCGCCGGGGCTTGGCCATCATCGACCGCGAGAGCTACCCGCTGCTCTTCCAGGTGGCCGAGGCGCTCAACGCGCACGGCGAGATCACCCGGATCCGCATCGAGGGCCACACCGACAGCGCCGGTGACGAGAAGGCGAACCTGCGGCTGTCGCAGAACCGGGCCTCGGCGGTGCTCGACTTCCTCGTGAGCCGCGGCGTCGCGCGGGCCCGACTCGAGGCCGTCGGCTACGGCGAGGAGCGCCCCATCGTGCTCAACGACTCCGACCTCCACCGCGAGAAGAACCGCCGCGTGGAGTTCATCATCATCGAGCTCAACGGACACCCCGTCGTCCCCGGCGCTGGAGGTGGGCGATGAGCCTCAGCGACGGCAAGACGGCGCCGCAAGCCCCCGGGACCCTCATGCGCTTTACCACGTGGGCCGCGCTGATCGCGGCCACGCTCCTGGCTGGCGGCTGCCCCGCCGACCCCGGGCCGACCGAGGGGGGCGCCTTCACCCTCGGCCTCGACCCCACCGCGGACGGCCTGCCCTTCGCCAACGAGCCAGGCGCGATCAGCCTCGCCGGCGATCAGGCGCGCCGCCTCCTCGGCGACGACGCCTGCACCGCCGCGCTGGCCGCGCCCGGCTGCGCCCCGACGCTGCTGGCCGAGCGCTGGACCGCCGAGGTCGACCGCGCGCTGCAGGAGGGGGCCGGTGACGGCTTCGCGGCGCTGGTGCAGGCGCTCTTTCACGGGGCGCCGGTGCGCCTGCGGGACCTCGGCGTGCGCGAGATCGGCGAGCTGACGCTGGCCGACCACCCCGCGCTCGCGCCGGAGCTCGCCTACTGGTTCGCGACGCAGTACGGCGAGGGGCTGACCCGCGACCACACGATGCGGCTCAACGGCCGCGACGCCGCCGCCTTCCTGTTTCAGTCCTTCAGCGACCCGGAGGCCCTCGGCGTCTGGCGCGTCGGCGCGGTGAGCTTCGACGCCGCGGGGCAGCTCAGCGGCGCGCGGGCGCTGACCCCCACCGGCATCGAGGACCGCGACGGGGGCGTCTCGCGCGTCACCGTCCTCGACCCGAACCACCCCCGCGAGGCCCGCGCCATCGAGCTCGACCTCGTCCCCGACGCCTGGCGCTACGCCGCCGACGGCGGCGTGCTGAGCGGCTCGCGGGCGGACGGCAACGGCCTGTGGCTCGCCCCCACCGCCCCGCGGGTCGCGCCCCCGACCTGCCCCTTCTGCGCCGGCGGCGCGGAGAGCTGGCAGGTGCTTGCCCAGGGCGACGCGCGCGTCGTGGTCCAGGACCGCGCCGGCGGCCGCCTCGGCCCCATCGGCGGGCGCTTCGTGAACGAGATCGTCGGCGCCGCCCTGGTGCCGGTCTTCACCGGCGGGGCGCTCCCGAGCACCCCCCCGATGATCTACTTCGTGCCCCCCGGCGACGAGCTCACCGCGGTCGTCTCGGGGCTGTCCGGGCGCGCCGCCGAGGGGCTGAGGCCCGCGGCGGTCAGCGTCTTCGCGCCGGGGGTCGCCGCCGGCGCGTGGGACCTGACGATGGGCCCGGGGGCGACCGACACCCTGCGGTTCGTCGCGAGCGCGCGCCGCGTCGTCTACCGGACGGCCGGGCGCGAGGGCGGGACCTCGGTCTTCCTCGTCGTGGCCGAGGGTGACGGCGGCCAGACCGCGGTCGAGGTGCGGACGCCGTCGCTGGCCGGGGCGCACACGGCGATCCTCGACGCCCGCGCCGACGGCGTGGTCGGCGTGCGCGTCCTCGCGGCCGACCCGGTCGAGGTGCAGCTGCGCCTGACGGTACAGCGCGGCGTACAGCGGCACACCTTCAACGCGCTGCTCGAGGCGGGCGGCCCCTCGCGGCTGCTGCTCGACGTGCCGCGCTGGGCGGGCGGCGACGACGCGCTGCCGATCGGGCTCGACCTGCAGCCGAACGGCCACGTGGACCAGGGCTTCCAGCTCGCCGACTGCGGCGACGACCTCGACTGCCTCGGCTTCGGCGCGACGGACCTCGACGGCGTCCCGGCGGCGGCCGACAACTGCCCCGAGGTCGGCAACCCCGACCAGGCGGACCTCGACGGCGACGGCGCCGGCGACCTGTGCGACGGCGACGACGACGGCGACGGGCAGGCCGACGGGGTGGACAACTGCCCGCGGGTCGCCAACGCCGACCAGCGCGACGGCGACGGCGACACCGTGGGCGACGCCTGCGACGACGACGACGACGGCGACGGCGTCATCGACGCCGACGACAACTGCCCCCGCGACGCCAACGGCAACCAGCTCGACCAGGACCACGACAGCCTCGGCGACGTCTGCGACGACGACCGCGACGGCGACAAGGTGCTCAACGACGCCGACGGCTGCCCCGACAGCTACGATCCGCTCCAGCTCAACCTCGACGGCGACGCCCAGGGCGACGTCTGCGACCTCGACGACGACGGCGACTCGGTGGTCGACGACCTCGACAACTGCCCGCACCTCTTCAACGCGCCGCCCCAGGACGACCAGGACAGCGACGGGATCGGCGACGCCTGTGAGGACGACCTCGACGGCGACGGCGTCCCCGACGCCGACGACAACTGCCCCACGGTGGCCAACGAGCTCCAGCGCGACATGAACGGCGACGGCGAGGGCGACCTCTGTGACGAGGACGCGGACGGCGACGGCCGCATCGTGAGCGCCGACAACTGCCCGCTGATCGCCAACCCCCAGCAGGAGGACGCCAACGGCGACGGGATCGGCGACGCCTGCGCCGACCTCGACGGCGACGGCGCGATCGACGCGCTGAGCGACAACTGCCCCGAGGTCGCCAACGCCGACCAGGCCGACCTCGACGGCGACGGCGTCGGCGACCCCTGCGACCCCGACCGCGACGGCGACCGGGTGGCCGGCGCGGCGGACAACTGCCCAGCGATCGCCAACGGCGACCAGTCCGACATCGACGGCGACGGGCTCGGCGACGCCTGCGACCCCGACATCGACGGCGACGGCGCGCCCAACGACTCCGACGCCTGCCCGCGGGTCAGCGACCCGTTCCAGGAGGACTTCGACAGCGACCAGGTCGGCGACGCCTGCGACCCGGACCGGGACGGCGACGGCGCGGACAACGCGGCCGACAACTGCCCCGCCACCCCCAACGTCGGCCAGGAGGACCTCGACGGCGACGGCGTCGGCGACCCCTGCGACGACGACCGCGACGGCGACGGGGTCTTCAACCCGAGCGACGGCTGCCCCGACGTGGCCGACGCGGCCCAGGCGGATCTCGACGGCGACGGCGTCGGCGACCCCTGCGACGACGACCTCGACGGCGACGGGGTGGTGGACGCGATCGACGACGACGACGACGGCGACGGGCTGATCGACGCCGAGGACAGCTGCCCGCGCGGGGTCAACGCCGACCAGGCCGACCTCGACGCCGACGGGATCGGCGACGTGTGCGACGGCGACCTCGACGGCGACGGCATGGGCGACCTCGACGACCTCGACGACGACGACGACACCGTCGCGGACGCCGACGACAACTGCCCCCGGGTGGTGAACCTGACCCAGCTCGACATGGACGGCGACGGCGTGGGCAACGCCTGCGACCCCGACGTCGACGGCGACGGCCTCGGCAACGACGACGACACCGACGACGACGGCGACGCTGTCGCCGACATCGACGACAACTGCCAGTATGACCCGAACGCGCTGCAGGAGGACCCCGACGACGACGGCGCGGGCAACCCCTGCGACGTGGACGACGACGGCGACGGGCTCGACGACGTGGCCGACAACTGCCCGCTCGTCGCCAACGCCGACCAGGCCGACAACGAGCACGACGGGATCGGCGACGCCTGCGACCCCGACGACGACAACGACGGCGTGGCCGACAGCGACGACAACTGCCCGCTGATCGCCAACGGCGACCAGGCCGACAACGAGCACGACGCCCGCGGCGACGTCTGCGACCCCGACGACGACGACGACGGGATCCTCGACGGAGGCGACATCTGCCCGTGGGACTCGGACCACGATCAGCTCGACAGCGACGGCGACGGGCCGGGCGACGCCTGCGACCCCGACGACGACAACGACGGCGTCCCCGACGCGAGCGACAACTGCCGGCTCACCGCCAACGCCGATCAGGCCGACAACGAGCGCGACGGCCTCGGCGACGTGTGCGACGACGACGACGACGACGACACCGTCCTCGACGGCGACGACAACTGCCCGTGGGACGCCAACACCGACCAGGCCGACGGCGACGTCGCCGGCGGCGGCGTCAGCGACGGCCCCGGCGACGCCTGCGACAACTGCCCGGCGGACTTCAACGCCGACCAGTCGGACGGCGACGGCGACGGCGTCGGCGACCTGTGCGACGGCGACCGCGACGGCGACGGCCGCGACAACGGCGACGACAGCTGCCCCGACGTCGCCAACCCCGACCAGGCGGACCTCGACGGCGACGGCGTCGGCGACCCGTGCGACCCCGACATCGACGGCGACGGCGTCGCCGAGGCCGGCGCGCTCGGGTCGTGCGTCGCCGGCAACACCACCGGCTGCAACGACAACTGCCCGGGCATCGCGAACGCGGACCAGGCCGACGGCGACGGCGACGGCGAGGGCGACGTGTGCGACCTCGACGACCTCGACCGCGACGGCATCAAGGACGCCGCCGACAACTGC
This sequence comes from Deltaproteobacteria bacterium HGW-Deltaproteobacteria-14, assembly GCA_002841945.1. Taxonomy (GTDB): domain Bacteria; phylum Myxococcota_A; class UBA9042; order PHBI01; family PHBI01; genus PHBI01. Next base: position 15,799 of record PHBI01000091.1, on the reverse strand, counting down.
CCGACGGTGGTCAACCCGGCCCAGCTCGACAGCGACGGCGACCGCGTGGGCGATCTGTGCGACGACGATGACGACGGCGACGGCGTGGCCGACGCGAGCGACGACTGCGTCGGGGTCCCGAACGCGCTCGCGACGAGCACCTCCATCGGCCAGGCCGACCTCGACGGCGACGGCCTCGGCGACGCCTGCGACGACGACGACGACGGCGACGGCGTGGATGACGCGAGCGACAACTGCCCGCGGGTGCCAAACGCCGACCAGCGGGACGCGGACGCGAACGCGGCCGACGCCAACGTGGTCGACGGGCTCGGCGACGCCTGCGACGACGACGACGACGGCGACGGGATCCCCGACGTCGTGGACGAGGACGCGGACGGCGACGGGGTCGACGACGTGCACGACGTCTGCCCGGGCCTCGCCGACGCCGACCAGGCCGACCTCGACGGCGACGGCGTCGGCGACGCCTGCGACGCCGACGACGACGGCGACGGCGTGGCGGACGCGGTCGACAACTGCCCGCGGACGCCCAACATCGACCAGTCGAACCTCGACGGCGACAGCGCGGGCGACGCCTGCGACCTGAACCTCGACGGCGACGGCGCCGCCGACGCCGACGACCCCGACGACGACGACGACTTCGTCGCTGACGCGGCGGACAACTGCCCGCGCATGCCCAACGACCAGGCCGACGCGGACGGCGACGGGCGCGGCGACGCCTGTGACGTCTGCCCGGGGCTCTACGACGTCGCCCAGGCGGACCTCGATCACGACGGCGTGGGCGACCTGTGCGACGACGACGACGACGGCGACGGGATCGCCGACGGCGTCGACCGCTGCCCGGCGGTCGCCGACCCCGGCCAGGAGGACGCGGATCTCGACGGCGTCGGGGACCGCTGCGACGTGTGCCCCTTCGCGGCCGACGCGGACCAGGCCGACGCCGACGGCGACGGGACGGGGGACGCCTGCGAGGGCGACCTCGACGGCGACGGGGTGAGCGACCTCGACGACAGCTGCCCGACGGTGGTCAACCCGCGCAACCCGTCGACCGGCGTCCAGGACGACGGCGACAACGACGGCGTGGGCGACGCCTGCGACAGCTGCCCCGGGCTCGTGAACCCGGCGCAGCGGGACGCGGACCACGACGGGATCGGCGACGCCTGCGACCCGGACGACGACGACGACGGGGTGCCCGACGGCGCCGACAGCTGCCGCACCGTCGCGAACGCGCCGGCGCCCGGCGACATCCAGCCCGACCTCGACAACGACGGGCTCGGCGACGAGTGCGACGACGACATCGACCAGGACGCCCGCCCCAACGCCGTCGACAACTGCCCGCTGATCCCCAACCCGGGCCAACTCGACCTCGACGGCGACGGGGTCGGCGACGACTGCGACGACGACGACGACAGCGACGGCGTGCCCGACGACTTCGACCTGTGCCCGTTCGTGCGCGACGCGCTGCCGACGCTGACCGCCGCGGGCCAGAACGACGTCGACGGCGACCGCTTCGGCGACGCCTGCGACGACGACGACGACGGCGACAGCGTGGCCGACGCCGACGACAACTGCCCGATCGTGATGAACGCCGCGCCGACGAGCGACGCGGAGCAGCTCGACCGCGACGGGGACGGCGTCGGCGACGCCTGCGACGACGACGACGACGGTGACGGCGTGGCCGACGCGGCCGACAACTGCCCCGCCTGGGCCAACCGCGACCAGGCCGACGCCGACGGCGACAAGATCGGCGACCCGTGCGACGACGACGACGGCGACGCCGTGCCGAACGCGCTCGACAACTGCCCCTTCGTCGCCAACCCCGACCAGGGGGACGCGGACGCCGACGGCGTCGGCGACGTGTGCGGCGACGACCCCGACCGCGACGACGTCCCCGCGGGGACGGACAGCTGCCCCGAGGTCGCCAACCCGGGTCAGGAGGACGCGGACAGCGACAACCTCGGCGACGCGTGCGACAACTGCCCGGGTGACGGCAACGAGGACCAGGCGGACTCCGACAACGACGGCGTCGGCGACGTCTGTGACGGCGACGACGACGACGACGGCGTGCCCGAGGGCAGCGGCCGGGCCTGCGCCGGGCCCGACGACACCGACTGCGACGCCCCCTGCGCCGGCGGCGAGACCACCGGGTGCTTCGACAACTGCGTGGGCATCCCCAACCCGAACCAGGCCGACCTCGACGGTAACGGCATCGGCGACCGCTGCCAGAACGACGCCGACGGCGACTGGATCATCGACGCCGAGGACAACTGCCCCCTCGACGCCAACCTGGTGCAGGCCGACCTCGACGTGGACGGGATCGGCGACTCCTGCGACCCGGACATCGACGGCGACGGCGTGCCCAACGAGGACGACAACTGCGTCTACGACAGCAACCCCGACCAGGCGCAGAGCGACGGGGACACGTTCGGCGACCTGTGCGACAACTGCCCCTTCGACGACAACGAGGACCAGGCGGACATGGACGATGACCTCGAGGGCGACGCCTGCGACGCCGACGCCGACGGCGACGACGTCGACGACCTCGGAGACGTCTGCCTGATGGTCTTCGATCCGGCCCAGAGCAACACCGACCGCGACGCCCTCGGCGGCGACTTCCTCGGCGACGCCTGCGACGGCGACCGGGACGCCGACGGGCTGGCGAACGTGATCGACAACTGCCCGGCGGCGGCCAACCCGGGCCAGGGAGACCTCGACGGCGACGGCGTGGGCGACGCCTGCGACGACGACGCCGATGGGGACGGCGTGCGCGACGTGCTCGACAACTGCCCGCTGGTGCCCAACGCCCGGCCGACGCTGGACGTGGGCCAGCTCGACGCCAACAACAACGGCGTGGGCGACGCGTGCGAGCCATGACGGAGGCGGGGGGCGGGAAGCGGTCGAGCGGCCGCGGCGGGTCCGTGCTGTGGCGGGCGGTGCCGGTGATCGCGGTGATCGCGATGCTGGCGCCGGTGACGCTGAACGCGCTGGGCGAGCGATCGCGAGCGGCCGACACGGCGGCGGCGGTGGCGGCGCACCTCGCGCGGGCCCGGGCGACGAGCGACGCGGGGAGCTTCGAGGCGGCGATGGCGGCGCTCGAGGCGGCGCACGCGCTGGCCCCGGCGGACCCGGCGGTGCAGCGGGCGGCGATGCGCGTCGCGGTGACGCGGGCGGCGCAGCGGCCGAGCCTGGTCGACGACGCCGAGCTCGACCGGCTCGACTACGCGCTGACGGCGCTGGCGGAGGACGGCGGGCCCGCGGTGCCGGCGTCCACGCGGCTGGTGGCGACGGGGCTGCTCGCCGAGCGGCGCGGGGACGCCGTGCAGGCGCTCGCGCGCTACGAGGAGGCGGTGAAGACCGCGCCCGCGGACGCCTACGCGCACCTCGCGGTGGCGCGGCTGCAGCGGCGCGCGGGGCGTCGGGTCGAGGCGCTCGCGGCCTTCGAGGCGGCGGTCGAGGCCGGGCCAAACAACCTCGCGGCCCGAAACAACCTGGGCGTGCTCTACGCCGAGCTCGGGCGGGTGGACGACGCGGTGGCGGCGTTTCAGGCGGCGATCGCGGTCGAGGACAACGTCGCGAGCCGGACCAACCTGGCGACGACGCTCGCCGGCGCCGAGCGGCTCGAGGAGGCCGTCGAGCACATGCAGCGCGCGATCGCGCTGGCGCCGGGGTCGGCGGAGGCGTACCTGCGCCTCGGCCAGCTCTTGACGCTCACCGGGCGTCACGCCGACGCCGAGGCCGCGTTGACGCGGAGCCTCGAGCTGAAGAACGACCCGGCGACCGGGGTCGCGCTCGGGCGGCTCTATCAGCTCGAGGGGCTCCACGACCGGGCGGTCGCCGTGCTGTCGGCGGTGCTCGAGGCGAAGCGCGACGCCTTCGACGCGGCCTACCTGCTCGGCGTGTCGCTGCGCGCGCAGGGGCGCGACGCGGACGCCGCGACGGCGTTCCGCATCTACCTCAGCGCAGCGGAGCGCATCCCCAGCGAGGGTGGGCGCGTCGCCGACGTGCGGGAGCTCCTCGCGGCCGCGGCGGCGCCGGCCCCGGCCGACCCGCGGGCCTCCGACGCCACCCCGTAGGCGGACGCCGGGGAGAAGCACCGGTGCGTGCTTCTCCCCGCGTTCCGCCCGGCATGCCGGACGACGGTCCTGGTCGACCTGGGCGCTACGGGCGCTCGAGGCCGTGATAGGCGAGGATGTCGCTGAAGTCGTCGCTCATGAACGCGTCCATCAGCGCCTCGCGCGCCTCGAGCTGCCGCGGGGTCCAGTCACCGGCGATCCGCACCGCCTGCATCACGCCCACGCGGTTGCCGGGCAGCGGCTGCGGATCGTCTACGGTGCCGCCGAGGGGCACGATCTCGAACTGGTCCGGGAACGTGCGCACGAAGTAGAGCGCGAGGTGGTAGAAGATGACGCCGGCGTCGGCGTTGCCGCTGTAGATGGCCCACGGCTGCTCGCGGTGCATGATGCGCTTGCCGGTCACCCACTGGGGTCGCCCGTCGCGGCCGCGGTCATCGTGGCCGTGACCGCACCCTTGGCGGCCGCCGTCAGTCCACTGGTAGTGCCGGTTGTAGGGCGTCTGACCGTTGAAGATGATGTCGAACAGGTCCTCGGCGGTGACCCCCGGCGGCGGGCTCGGGTCGTTGGCCGCGATGCCGTAGATGCTGCCGGAGAAGTTGCCGAAGCTGCCGGGCTCGAGGGTCGGGTGCGGCGTCACCAGCGTCACATCGCGGCGGCCGAGGTCCCAGACCGTCCGGATGTGCTTGGGGTTGCCCTTCTTGACCAGGATGACGTTGCCCTTGTTGCGGATGATCGGCACGGGCGCGCCGTCGTTGACCCCCGCGGCGCTCAGCTGGTTCATGACGGCAGCGGGCCCCACGGCCACCTGCGGCACGCAGCGCGCGTTGAGGTTGCCGAATTGAACGACGCCGCTCAGCACCTGGGCCGGGGAGATCGGCGGGCTGGTGGTGTAGAACCAGTTCCGAATGTCGAGGTGGTCGACGTAGCTGCCCAGGTAGAGCTGCCACATCTCTTTGAGCGCCATGTGGTAGTTACCGGCCGTCGACAGGACGATGTCACAGTCGGAGAACTCGCCGTGGAAGTCCGCCAGGCGGTTGGCCGTCGGCTCGGTCAACGACGGCGTCTCCTCGGGGAAGTCCCCGGGCCACTCCAGCAGATCGGGGCTGACGATGGTGGGCGAGCCGGTGATGGCGGGGGGCGTCTGCGCCACCGCGCTCGGGCCGGCGAACATAGCGAACACGGTCGCTGTCGAGGTCAAGAGCTGCTTCACTTCATTCTCCGTGCACGAGGAGGGTCGGGACGTGCCTGACCGGCGCGCCGCCATCTGCGACGGCCGGCGACGAAGACGACGCTAGCGCACGGGGAAGCACGGTCGCCGTTAGAACTTGTTAAGTGCCCGTGCCGGGATAACTTGCCGGCGGATCCGCGGCCATCTGCGCGTCCCCGAGAGCTCGGAAGACGCCCGGTCTGCCTTCGATGTTGACGGTGCGCTGGCGCCCTAGCGCGACCAAGTTTCAGGCCCCGAAAGGGCCGCACGAAGGGCGGTGGCCCTACGAGCTAGTCTGAAACGGCAGGTCGGGCCACGGAGGTCGTAGCTGCCCCCGTAGGTCGACGAATCCGGCCGGAGGGGGTCGCGAAGACCGCAGTGGCCCGACCGATACCCGGGCGCTGCGCCCCGCACCCCGCGAAGGAAACCGTGAAAGACCCGCCTGGCCAACGCGAAGCGGACCAGGCGGTGGCGAGACTAATCTGGCACTACGTCATGTGACAGCATCACATACCCCTCCCCGTGCACCGTCTTGATCCAGCGCGGTGAGCGCGGGTCGTCGCCGAGCGCCTTGCGCAGCCGCGAGATGTGCACGTCGACGTTGCGTCCGGTCACGGTCGCCGCGTTGCGCCCCGCCCGCTGCAGCAGCGCCTCCCGCGAGAGCACCAGCGGGCGGTGGCGGAGCAGCGCGACCAGCAGGTCGAACTCGATGCCGCTCAAAACCAGCGGGACGTCGAAGAGCCGCGCCGTGCGCGTCTCGACGTCGGCCTCGAGCCCGCCGCTCGCGAGGCGCTCCGACGCGCCCCGGTGGCGACGGATCGCGGCGTGCACGCGCGCCAGCAGCTCGCGCGGTCGGAAGGGCTTGGCGATATAGTCGTCAGCCCCGAGCTCGAGGCCGCGCACGCAGTCCGCCTCGGCGCTCCTGCCGGTGAGCATCAGGATGGGCACGTCGCTGTCCAGGCGCACGCGGCGGGCGACCTCGAGGCCGTCGATGCCGGGCATGACGACGTCGAGCAGGACCGCGTCGTAGCGGTGCTCCCGGAGCGCGCGCAGCGCGGACTCGCCGTCCGCGGCGCCGTCCGCGGCCACCCCGTGCAGGTCGAGGAAGCTGCGGAGGCGCGCCCGGACGCCGTCGTCGTCGTCGACGATCAGGACGCGGGCGCCTGGCTGGGTCATCATCGTGGGTCCCCCTCTCGTCCCCCGGGCTCTGGCGGCCTCTCCGCGCCTCGCAGCCGCTGCAGGGCCGGGAGCACCGCGCGGGCCGCCGAGCGCATCCGGGCGATCCCCGCCGCGAGCTCGTCGAGGCGCCCGCCATCGGCGGCGTCCTCGATCTCGCCGCAGGCGGCCCCGAGCGCGCGGGCGCCGACGTATCCGGCGTTCGACTTGAGCCAGTGGGCCTCGTCACGCAGCGCGCCGACGTCGCCGCGGAGGTAGGCCTCGGCCATCCGATCGGTCCGGACCGGCAGCGCGTCGAGGAGCGCGCCGATCGTCTCCTTGACCAGGCGCTCGCCGTCGAGGGCCATCTCGCGCAGATCGTCGAGGGCCTGCGGGTCGAGCGCCACCGGCGCCAGCGGTGTCCGCGGCGCCCAGCCCTCGACCGCGCCGGCGATCGCCGCGACGAGGCGCTCGCGGGTGATCGGCTTGGTGAGGTAGTCGTTCATCCCGGCCCCGAGCCCCTGCTGGCGATGCTCTTGCAGCGCGTGCGCGCTCAGGCCGATGATCGGGACGCGGCCTCGGTCGCCCTCCTGTCGTCGGATCTCGCGGGTCGCGCGGTAGCCGTCGAGCACCGGCATCTGGCAGTCCATCAGCACCAGGTCGAAGCGCGGCTCGCGCTCGACGCAGCGAAGCGCCTCGGCGCCGTCACGCGCGGTCCACACCCAGCAGCCGAGCGACGACAGCGCAGCGACGATGACCTGGCGATTGATGTCGTTGTCCTCCACCACCAGCACCCGGAGGGCGTCCTCCGGGTCGACCGGGGCCGGCGAGGCGCTCGCGGGCGCGGGCGGGACGCGGCCCAGGACGCGGGCGAGCAGCTCGCGGAGCTGCCGCCGCCGCAGCGGCTTGCCGATCACCCAGGCGCCGTTGAGCTGGCGGACCGAGGCGGCGTCGACCAGCGGCACGATCGCGATCGTGATGACGCTGTCCTGCCCGACCTCCGCGTCGTCCGCGGCCGCGAAGCCGTCGGCGAAGACGAGGTCCACGGCCGCCCCGACCTCGCCTGTGATGAGCGCCCCCCAGCTCGTCAGCGTCTGCGCGAGCTGCGCCCGCCGGGTGGGGTGGTCGACGTCGAGCCGGACGCGCACGCCCGCGAGCAGCTGCTCGTCCTCGAGGGCAGCGGGCGCCCCTCGCGGCAGCTCGAGGGCGAAGCCGAAGCGGCTCCCCCGCCCCGGGGCGCTGTCGACGTCGAGCTCGCCCCCCATGCAGCGGACCAGCTCGGACGCGATCGCCAGCCCGAGCCCCGTGCCCCCGTAGCGCCGGGTGACCGATGGGTCCACCTGGGTGAAGCTCTCGAAGAGCTGCGCCTGATGGGCCGGCGCGATGCCGATGCCGGTGTCGCTGACGTCGAAGCGGACGCGGACTCGCCCGGCGTCGCCGTCGCTCGCCGTGACGACGACCGTCGCTCCCCCGCGCTCGGTGAACTTGATGGCGTTGCTCACGAGGTTGACCAGCACCTGCCGCACCCGGTGGGGGTCGCCCACGAGCTGGTGCGGCACGGCGACGTCCACCAGGGACGCGATATCGAGCCCACGCTGCTGGGCCGGACCCGCCATCAGGAGCGCGACCTCCTCGACCTGCTCGCGCACGTCGAAGGCGAGCTCCTCGAGCTCGAGCTTGCCGGCCTCGATCTTGGACAGGTCGAGGATCTCGCTGAGCAGCCTCGCGAGGGCGTCCGACGAGCGGCGCGCGACCTCGACGTAGTCGCGCTGCACCGGGTCGAGCGCCGTCTCCCCGAGCAGCTCACACATCCCGATGATGCCGTTCATCGGGGTCCGGATCTCGTGGCTCATGTTGGCGAGGAACCAGCCCTTGGCGGCGTTGGCGGCCTCCGCCGAGTCGCGTGCGCTCGCGAGCTCCCGGGTGCGCTGCGCGACGCGCTCCTCGAGCTCGCGGTTCTGCTCGCGGACCCGCGCCAGGAGCCCCGTCAGCTGGTCGGTCATGCGGTTGAAGGCGCGGCCGAGGACGTCGAGCTCAGCGACGCGGCTGGCCGGGACCCGGGCGTCGAGATCGCCGTCGAAGACGCGGGTGGCGACCGAGGTGATCCGCCCCAGGGAGCGCGCGACGGTGCGCAGCAGGACCAGCCCGGCGAGCAGGATCAGCGCCAGCCCGCCGAACAGGAGCCCGGTCGTGAGCGCCCGCTGGGCTGCGACCCGGGCCAGCGCCTGGGACTCCGGCTGGGTGACGACGACCCGCCAGCCCTGGGCGGCGCTCGACACCCAGCTCGCGACCATCTCGACCCCGTCGCCGTCGGTGTAGACCACGCTGGTGGCCTGGGGGGAGCTCGCCAGGCGCTCGCGCAGCGGCGCGGAGCCGACCCGGTGACCCGGGCGGTCACGCGGGCTCGCCAGCACCACGCCGTCGCCGGTGGTGAGCATCGCGTAGCCCGCGTCGCCGTACCGAAGTGCCAGCAGATCCGCGGCGATCCGGGACACGGCGATCTCGCCGACGAGGAGCCCGACGGCGCGCCCCTCGTCGACGACGGCGGCCGCGATGACGACCACGAGTTCGTCGTGAGCGGCGCTCGCGAGGGGCGCCGAGACGAACGGCTCCCGGGTGGCGAGGACCTCCGCGAGCGCCGCCTCGTGCCGCGCGAGGTCAGCCTGCCGCGGCGGGGCGGGCACGCCCCCAGCCGGGCTCAGGTCGGCGGAGAGCGCGTACACGCCGGCGTAGTAGGGGGTGTCGGCGTAGATGATGTCCACGACGTCGTGGATCCCGGGGGCGTCGTTCGCCACGAGGAAGCGCACGAGCCCGGGCCGCTTGGCGCCGGCGAGGATCAGCTGGCGCGCGACGTCGTAGGTCGACTCGACGGTGTGCCCGAGGGCCTGCGCGGCGGCGACGCTGCCCTGCACCGAGCTCTGCTCTGCGATCTGGACGCCGGCCCCGTACGTGACCACGCCGACGGCCAGCTGAACCGCCACGAGCAGCCCGATCCCCCCGAGGAGGTAGGTGTGCAGCCGCGCCCGCGGGCGAGGGCGGGCTAGAGGGGAGGTTCGCATCACCTCTGAATCTCTCCGGTTTGGGCCAGAGCACAAGGGGCCGGCTCCCCGCTCGGCGCCGGGCGTCCGCCCCGCCGCCCGGGGGATCGGCCCACGACGTCGCCCCGGTGGGTGAGGGGTCGCCGCTCGGGCGAGTCCTGCGGACGGTGTTAGAAGTTGTTAACCGGGCCTCGCGCCGCGCGGCGACCGGGGCGCGTGGATCCAGGGCCGGCCCTCCGACCGAGGGCGCCCGCGCGCGACTGTAGATGATCGCTACACATGATGCGGCCTGGTCGCCCCGGGCGCGGGCCGAGGGAGTGGCGCTCGCCCGGCCGACACGCCGTGGGGGTCGCGCGTGCCGGCGACGGTCCCGCCGTGGGAGCGCGCTGGACCGTGCCTTGCATCCTGCGTCAGCCCGCGTGAACCCCGAGGAGGCTGGCATGGGCGCGCCGTGGCGAGGGATGTGGTTGGCGATGCTCGCGTTCGGCTCGGGTGGGTGCCTCGAGCCGAGCCACTCGGGCACGGTCGGTGCGGTGACGGACACGGCCACGGCGGCGGACACGGCCAGCGCCGCGACGGACACCGCGGGCACCGGTCGCGCGTGCTGCGCCGGCCCGGCGGACTGCGCGACGCCGGGCGAGGTCTGTGTGATGGGGCACTGCCTGGCGCCGCCCGCGTCGGGGCGGTGTTGGGGCGCCGACGACTGCGAGCCGGGCCAGCGCTGTGACGGGCCGGCGTCGTGCCCCTGTAGCGATCCCTGTCCCGGCCCGGTCGAGCCGGGGACCTGCGTCTCGGGGGTGGTGCCGTCGGGGTGCTGCGATGGGGTCACGCCGTGCCCGAGCATGGGGGACGAGCTGGCGTGCGTCGGGGTCACGGCGGCTCAGCTCGGCGTCTGCGAGCCGCCCGCGGCGCATGGCGCCTGCTGGAGCGACGCCGACTGCGCGAGCGGCCGCTGCGAGGGCGCGAGCGTCTGCCCGTGTGGGGCGAACTGCGTCTCTCAACGCGGCGCGTGCGCGACCCCGGTCTCGCCGGCCTGCTGCGGCGACGACGACGACTGCCCCTCGGGGTACGCCTGCGGCGGCGCGCCCGGCTCCGAGGACGGCGTCTGCAAGTCGGGGGTGTCGCTGGAGGCGGGCCAGTGCTGGGGTCAGGCCCACTGCGGCGCTGGCCAGTGGTGCCTCGGCGCCTGGGTGTGCCCGTGCGACGCGGATTGCGACGGCGAGGACGAGCCGGGGACCTGCGTCGACATGCCGGCGGGGTGCTGCGTCGACGACGCGGGGTGCGACGACGGCCGCGTGTGCCGCGGCGTCTCGGGGAGCACGCCGGGCCGCTGCGTGGCGGATCCGAACGGCGGCGAGTGCCTCGGCGACGCCGCCTGCTGTTGGGCCGACGACGACTGCCCGGGGAGCTCGAGCTGCCAGGGCGCGTCGGTCTGCGGCTGCGTTGCGCTGTGCGAGCTCTGTGACGAGTGCGCGCCCGAGCAGCTGGGGTGGTGTCAGTAGCGGCCCAGCGCCCTCGAGCGAGGCTGATTCTCCGGGGCCGGATCAGACGCGGGGCAGCCACACGGTCAGGGTCGAGCCCTCGCCGACCTGACTCTGCACGTCCACCTCCCCCCCGGCGCGGTGCACGACGCCGAAGACCCAGGCGAGCCCCAGCCCGCCACCCGCTCCCTCGGGCTTGGTGGTGAAGAAGGGCTCGAAGACGTGCTCGAGGACCTCGGGCGACATGCCGGTGCCGCGGTCGCGCACGGCGACGCCGATCCGCTCGCCGCCGTCCGCGCTGACCACGACGTCCACCTGCCCACCGCCCGGCATCGCCTCCCAGGCGTTGCGGATCAGGACCCCGAGCACGCGCTCGAGGACGTCGGGGCCCATCGGGACGTCGCCGTCGGCGGTCAGCGCCGCGACCAGCGTCACGCCCGCCGGCGCCTCGTCGGTCAGCGCCGCGACGACGCTGTGGACGGTGTCGCCAGCGCTCGCGAGGCCACCCGCCAAGGGAGGGCCGTCGAGGGAGGCGAGGGTCTGCACCGTGTCTCGCGCCGCGTGCCCGGCGGCGAGCACGTCGTCGAGCAGCGCCCGCGCCTCCTCGCCCCCCAGCCCGCGCGTGCGCATCAGCTCGACGTTGCCGAGCATCACCATCAGCGCGTTGTTCACCTCGTGCGCGACCCCGCCCGCGAGCCGCGCGATGGCCTCGATCCGCCGCACCCGCGCCAGCTCGCGCTGCGCGTCCTCGTGGGCGGCGCGCTCCGCCCGCTCGCGCTCGAGCGCGCGCAGAGCCGCGCGGTGGGCGGCCTCCATCCGCTCGAGCAGGTAGGCGACGAACGCGCTCGTGACCGCCATCGCCGCGAGGGTGGCGAGCCCGCCCTCGACCCACTCCACCGTCGTCAGCCCGCGCCGATCGTCGAGGGCGGCGGCGGTGATGACCCCCGCCACGGCGGCCACCGCCAGCGCGCTCCCGCGGATTCCGCCGAACACCGCGACGCCGACCGCCGCCATGATGAAGAACGCGCCTACGCCGATCAGGGGTCCGAACTGAAACAGCGCCACGGTCGCGAAGAGGAGAAGGAGGAGGGCATAACCGCCGCCGCGTCGCGCTGGCGGCAGTCGCCGACCCCAGGTGGTGAGCGCGACCCCGGCGGCGGCGAGCAGGGCGTTGGCGGCCGCCAGCGGCGACATCTCGCCGGACACGATCTGGGGGCCGCAGTAGACGACGGCGAGCGGCGCGCCGAGGTAGAGCATCACGCGGTCTCCCAGCCGCGCGACGGTAGCGCGCACGTGCTCGCGCGACGCCCCGTTCAGCGGGTCACCGCCCACCGCGTCGGCGTCTCTCTCCCGCCTTGCCATTGCGTCGCTCCCCCCCCCGCTATCGGCGCCAGCTCACAGCGGAGCCAGCGCTGGCGTCAGGGTGTCCCATTCCGCTTCCGGCGACAACGACGGAGTTGGGTTCGGTTCAGCTCTGCTGGGCGGCGCGCGAACCACGGCTACGAAAGCGCGGCGTCGTGCCGGTCGCAGGCCTGCCCGCGCGCTGCGCCCCGTGCCCCGCGGCGGCGACCGGGGGTAGGCTGGCGCGCGACCTCGCACCGCCAGCCCCGGACTCCGCTCAGTGGCCGCCGGCCTCGCCGTGGGCGGGCGCCGCCTCGTGGGCCGGGGCGGCCTCGCCGTGAGCCTCGTCAGCGTGCTCGCCGCCCCCGTGTCCGCCGTGGTGCTCGTCTTTGGGCGGCTCGACCTTCACGATGACGCCGCACGCGACCGGCGCGCCCTCGGGCCCGGCGCCGCGGTGGACGACCACCGTCTTGCCGATGAGCCCTCGCTCGCCTCCGTCCGCGGCCAGGGTCACCTTCGACAGCGACGCGGCCAGGGTCGCGGCGCCCTCGGCGTCGGGGGTCAGGGTGCGCACGTTCGGGCCGCCGGCGCTGGCGTCCGCTGGGGCGTCGCAGTTCTTCGCGTCGTGGATCCGCAGGGTGTACGCCCCGCCCTCGAGCCCGGCGACCCGGGCGTAGGCCTGGACCTCCGGGAAGGCGGCCAGCTTCTCGGTGTGCGCGGTCACGAGCTGGCTCAGATCGACCTCGCCGGTGACGGCGCTGTCGCTCTTCGACGCGAGGACGGCCTTGGCCATCAGGCGCTCGGAGTTGGCGCTGCCGTAGCGGGCGGACAGCTCGATCTCCCGCGTGCGGCAGGCGGCCAGCGACGCGACGGTCCCGATGACGATGAGGGTGAGCTGGAACGAGCGCGACGCGTTCATGGAGAGGCCTCCGTCGGATGGAGCGGGGGCCTCTAGGTATACTCAGCGCGCCCGACGCGCAAGCCGTTCGTTCCCCCCGCGCGCGAGGGCAACGACGGTGCGCCGCAGGTCAATCTCCGTCCATCACGCGCAGCGGCTCCTCGATGATGAGGGGCTCGTCGTCGGCGGGGTCCGCCACGACCGCCGGCGCTCCCGGTGATCGCGCGAGGGCGGGCGCGCTCGGGGCCGGTCCGACCGCCGCGGGCGGTGACGGGACCCGGAGCACCAACACCAGCGCGATCGCGGCCGCGACCAACAGCGCGGCCCCGACGACGAGGGCGAGCCCGATCCGGCGCTCGCGCCGCTCGGCCGCCAACGTCGCCGCCTCGAGCTCCTCGGGAGTCCAAGCGGGCTCCACCGTCGGCGCGCCGGGGTCGGCGGGCGCCGGCTCGGCGGTCTGGCGCGCGGTCGTGACGACAGGGGCCGTGTCGGTCGCCGCGCGCGCCCCGCGGGCCGGCACGGACCGCGCCGCGGAGTGCGGCAGCGTCGGATCGGTGAGCAGGTCCCTGAGCAGGCGCCCGGCCTGGGTCCCCGTCAGCGCCGCGGGGATGGGCCCGAGGTCGGTAGCCGGCGGCTGCGGTCCGTACATGACGCCTACGCCGTGGCCTGCTGCTCCCATGAGATCCTCCCGCGGGCGAGCTTCACGCGCCCGACCCTCCAGATCTCGGCCGCACGCGCGCATAGGTTGAAGGAAATCAGCGCCGCTCGCCGCCCGGTGGGCGGCTCTGCGGGCGGCGCGGCGCCAGCGTGACGGCTTGTCCCTCGGCGCAGCGGTCGCCGCGCGCGGCGATTGCGGACACCCGGTCGGAAATTTACGGCGCTGCCCGTTGCGGTGGACGGGGCCAGCGTGGCACCGTCTGCGACGCCGCGAGGCGGGAGGGATCGATGCGAGACGGGACGTGGGGACAGGCGATCGCGGTGGCGCTGGCGGCGCTGCTCATCGGAGGATGCTCGGACACCTCCAGCGGCGCGACCGGGGACACCGTGGGCGGCGGCGACACCGGCGTGGCGTTCCCCGACGGCGCGGTCGGCGACACCGCCGACGACGACACGACCGCGGGTATAGACACCGACGCGCCGCCGAGCGACACCGGCGGAGCGGCCGACACGGGCGAGCCCCCCACCGACACCGGCGGAGCGGCCGACACGACGCCCCCGAGCGACACGACCGCCGCCGACACCGCGGGCCCCCAGGGCCCTGAGATCGCGGTCGATCCGGCCCAATACACCTTCAGCTACATCACCCCCCTGACCGTCGATCCGACCCGGCAGGTGACGATCTACAACCTCGGCACGACCGACCTGACGATCACCGGGATGGCGTGGCTCCCGGGCAGCTCCCCCGACTTCGACATCATCCTGCTGCCGCCGCTCCCGAAGGTTATTGCTCCGCAAAAATCGACCCTCGTCAGCGTCCGATTTCGCAATATATCTGGGGGAGTCGGAACCCTTCGCATTAGCAGCAACGACCCCGCGCGACCGACGGTCGACGTGGTCTTTGACAGCTACCTCAAGTCCGGCACGGCGACCCCCGAGCCGTGCGGCCAGATCGTCCCCTCGAAGCTCGACTTCGGGCAGGTGGTGCGCGGCAACACGGTCACGAAGACGGCGACGCTGACGAACTGCGGGACGACCTCGCCGCTGGTGGTGTCGAGCGTGACGCGCTCGACGTTCTTCTTCCTCACGCTGTCGGACGAGTTCCAGATCACCAACCTGCCGCCGACGCCGATCACGCTCCAGCCGGGGCAGTCGATCCCGATCGACGTGGCCTACACGCCGCTGTTGGCGGGGCTCGACACCGGGTATTTCGCGTTCAACGTCGACGATCCGAACGAGCCGCAGCTGAAGCTCGACGTGTCCGCGGTGGGCAAGGCGCCGCCGCCGGAGACGCTCGGCCTGCGCGTGAAGATCAGCTGGAACACGAACGACACCGACGTCGACAGCCACCTGCTGGCCCCGGGCGGGACGCTCTTCGACTGCGTCCTGGACTGCTTCTTCGGCAACCCCTCGCCGGACTGGGGGGTCATCGGCGACTGGCTCGACGACCCGTTCCTCGACGTCGACGACGTCGACGGCTACGGCCCCGAGAACATCAACATCTCGGAGCCGATGGCGGGCACCTACAAGTTCGTCGTCCACTACTACGCGGACTCGCACCAGGGCGGCTCGCAGTCCTCGGCGACGACGGTCGAGCTGTACTCGTACAACACGCTCATCGGGACCTTCGGCCCGACGACGCTGCAGAGCACCGGCCACACCTGGGACGTGTTCACGGTCGAGTGGCCCTCGCTCAACGTCACGACCCTCGGCAACATGTACCAGAACTCCTCGAGCGGCGGGTTCTGCGGGTTTCCCTAAGAGGCGGCAGGGCGGAGACCGGAGTCCGTAGCTGCCGCCGTAGGTCGACGCAGTCGGCCGGAGGGGGCCGCGGAGGACGCAGGTCTCCGACCGATACGATCCCCCTAACGGCCGGCAGGGCGGGACACGGAGGTCGTAGCTGTCGCCGACGGCAGGGCGGGACACGGAGGTCGTAGCTGTCGCCGACGGCA
>PHBI01000001.1 GCA_002841945.1 Deltaproteobacteria bacterium HGW-Deltaproteobacteria-14 | reverse complement strand
GCGTCGGCGGCGCCGCCCCGGACTGCGACGACGGCAACGTCTGCACCGACGACAGCTGCGACCCAGCTCTGGGCTGCGTCAACGCCGACAACACCGCCAGCTGCGACGACGGGAACCCCTGCACGACGGCCGACGCCTGCCTCGCCGGAGCCTGCCTCAGCGGCGCCGCCACCGACTGCGACGACGGCAACCCGTGCACTGACGACAGCTGCGACCCTGGTATCGGCTGCGTCCACACGAACAACACCGCCCCCTGCGACGACGGCTCGGCTTGCACGACCAACGACACCTGCTCGGCCGGCGTCTGCGTCGGCGGCGCGGCCCGGCACTGCGATGACGGCAACCCCTGCACCGACGACAGCTGCGACCCCGCCAGGGGCTGCGCCACCGCCGTCAACACCGCCCCCTGCGACGACGGCGACCCCTGCACCGATGACGACATCTGCGCGGCCGGCGTCTGCGTCGGCGGCGCGCCCCCCGACTGCGACGACGGCAACGTCTGCACCGACGACAGCTGCGACCCGGCCCTCGGCTGCGTCAACGCCGCCAACACCGCGCCCTGCGACGACGGCAGCGCCTGTACCACGAGCGACACCTGCGCCGCCGGCGTGTGTGTGGGCGCGGGGGCGCCGAGCTGCGACGACGGCAACCCCTGCACCGACGACAGCTGCGACCCCGCTCTCGGCTGCGTCCACACGAACAACACCGCCAGCTGCGACGACGGCTCGGCCTGCACCACCCACGACACCTGCGCCGCCGGCGCCTGCCTCGGCGGAGCCCCTCCGAGCTGCGACGACGGCAACCCCTGCACCGACGACAGCTGCGACCCGGACCTGGGCTGCGTCCACGCGAACAACACCGCCAGCTGTGACGACGGCGACCCCTGCACGACGGCCGACGCCTGCCTCGCCGGAGCCTGCCGCGGCGGCACCGCCACCGACTGCGACGACGCCAACCCCTGCACCGACGACGCCTGCGATCCCGCCCTCGGCTGCCTCCACACCGACAACGCCGCCCCCTGCGACGACACTGCGACGACGCCAACCCCTGCACCGACGACGCCTGCGACTCCACCCTCGGCTGCGGCCACACCGACAACGCCGCCCCGTGCGACGACGGTGACGCCTGCACCACCGACGACACCTGCGTCGCCGGCGCCTGCGTCCCTGGCACCGCCGCCGACTGCGACGACGCCAACGTCTGCACCGACGACAGCTGCGACCCCGCCACCGGCTGCGCCAACGGGTTCAACGACTCACCCTGCGACGACGACGACGCCTGCACCACCGACGACACCTGCTCCTCGGGCCAGTGCCGCGGCGGCGCCGCCACCGACTGCGACGACGCCAACCCCTGCACCAACGACGCCTGCGACCCCGAGCTCGGCTGCGTCCACACCGACAACACCGCCCCCTGCGAAGACGGCAACCCCTGCACCACGGGCGACACCTGCGGCGCCGGCGCCTGCGTCCCCGGACCCGCCCCCGGCTGCACCAAGGACCTCCAGAGCTGCGCCGTGGACGACCCGGACCACGACGGCGTCCCCTCCTGCGTCGACGACGACGACGACGGCGACGCCTGGCCCGACGTCACCGAGCACCTCTGCGACACCGACCCCACCGATCCCCTCGACCACCCCGACGACAGCGACGGCGACGGCATCTGCGACGAGCGCGACGACGACGACGACGGCGACACCTGGCCCGACGTCGCCGAGCGCCTCTGCGGCACCGACCCCCTCGACGCCGCCTCCCACCCCGCCGCCGGCGCCCTGTCGGACCCCGACGGCGACCACAGCCCCAACTGCGTCGACACCGACGACGACGACGACGGCCTCCCCGACACCCTCGAGGACCTCGCCGGCACCGACCCCCTCAACCCCGACAGCGACGGCGACGGCCTCGTCGACGGCGAAGAAGACGCGGACCACGACGGCCTCCGCGATCCCGGCGAGACCGACCCCCTCAACCCCGACAGCGACGGCGACGGCCTCCCCGACGGGCTCGAGCGCCACGCCTGCTTCCTGACCCCCGTCGGCGCCTGCGCCGCAACCGACCCCCTCAACCCCGACACCGACGGCGACGGCCTCCTCGACGGCGCGGAGGACGCCAACCACGACGGCGTCATCAGCCTCGACGAGACCCACCCCGTCATGCCCGACAGCGACGCCGACACCTACCCCGATGGCCTCGAGCGGGCATGCGGCACCGACCCCCGCGACCCCCGCGACACCCCGGTCGACACCGACGGCAACGGCGTCTGCGACGGCGCCGAGGTCGACCGCGACGGCGACGGCGTCCCCGACACCCTCGAGGCCGCCTGCGGCACCAACCCCGACGACGCCACCTCGGCCCCGACCCTCGACGACCTCGTCGACCACGACGGCGACGGCCTCCGCTCCTGCGTCGACCTCGACGACGACGGCGACACCGTCTCGGACCGCGCCGAGCAGACCTGCGGCACCGACCCGCGCGACCCCGCCTCCCGGCCCACCCCCGCCGACGCGACCGACCACGACGGCGACGGCCTGCTCGGCTGCATCGACGACGACGACGACGACGACGGCCTCACCGACGCCCGTGAGCGCCAGTTCGGCACCGCGCCCGACGACGCTGACAGCGACGACGACGGCGTCGACGACGGCGACGAGATCGACCTCGCCCTCGACCCGCTCGACCCCGACAGCGACCACGACGGCGTCGCTGACGGCACCGAGCTCGGCCTGACCCGCGCGGACGTCGGACCCGACACCGGCGCCACGTTCGTCCCCGACGCCGACCCCACGACCACGACCGACCCCCGCGTCGCCGACACCGACGGCGACCGCGACGTCGACGGCTACGAGGACACCAACGGCAACGGCCGCGTCGACCCGGGCGAGACGGATCCGAACGACCCGAGCGACGGCTGGCGCGACACCGACGGCGACACCCTCAGCGACCGCCAGGAGCGCGAGATCGGCACCGACCCGACCAAGCGAGACACCGACGAAGACGGCCTGCCCGACAATGAAGAGTTCATGATCCTCGGCACTGATCCGACGAAGCAAGACAGCGACGGAGGGGGCATGAGCGACGGGCGAGAGCTAGCCAACGGGACCGACCCACTCGACGGCGCGGACGACTTCGACGGCGCCGACCTCACCGGAGAGGTCTTCGGGTGCGCCTCGACCGGCCCCGGAGGCGGCTCGTCCGCCCTCGCCATCCTGCTCGCCCTGGCGGCGCTGGCGTGGCTCCGACGGCGCCTGCGCCTCGCCGCCCTGCTCCTGCTGGCGCTCTCGCTCTCGCTCCCGCTGGCCCCGCAGCCGGCCCACGCCCAGCCCGCCGGCGCCAACATCTCGCGCTTCTTGCCGGCCGGCGGCCGCTACCGCGTCTGGTCGGTACACCAGTCCATGGTCGGCGCCGCCAACGCGCCCTACGTGAGCCTGCTCTTCCACACCGACCGACACCCCCTGAAGCTCGTCTTCGACGACTTCAACGAGCTCGTCGTCGAGTCCCAGCACTTCGCCGACCTCAACATCGGCGTCGGCCTCTTCGACCGCGTCGAGCTCGAGGTCAGCCTCCCCGTCGCCACCGCCGTCACCAAGGGCGCGGCGAACGTCATGGCGCCGGCCAGCGGCGCCGGCACCGGCGACCTCGTGCTGCGCGTCAAGACCCAGCTCCTCAGCAACGGCACCGGCGGCCTCGGCCTCGCGGTCGTCGCCGGCGCCACCCTCCCCACCGGTGACCCCGCCCGCTACATCGGCGACCCCGGCGTCGGCGTGGTCGGTCAGCTCATCGCCGACCTCCGCTGGAGCGCCGCCGTGCTCAGCCTCAATGTCGGCGGCCGCCTCCGCACCGAGCACGTCCAGCTCTTCAACCGCACCTTCGGCGACGAGCTCAACTACGGGGTCGGCCTCGAGGTCGAGGTCCTCTCCGACGTGCTCGTCTTCAGCGCCGAGGTCTTCGGCACCGTCGCGCTGTCCGGCGCCTACGACCCAGCGCGCGCCCACGCCCTCGAGGTCGTCGGCGGCGCCAAGTGGTTCATGGCCCGCGGGCTCTCCCTGCAGGCCGCCGTCGGCGGCGGCGTCATCGCCGGCCCCGGCACCCCCGACCTCCGCTTCGTCTGCGGCCTCGCCTGGGCGCCGCCGCGCGCGGACACCGACGGCGACGGCATCGTCGACGACGACGACGCCTGCCCGAGGCTCGCCGAGGACTTCGACGGCTTCGCCGACCACGACGGCTGCCCCGAGGGCGACAACGACGAGGACGGGGTCGCCGACGCCGACGACCTCTGCCCCGGCGCGCGCGAGGACTACAACGGCGTCGAGGACGGCGACGGCTGCCCCGACGGCGACGCCGACAACGACAAGATCGCCGACGGCGTCGACCGCTGCCCCGCCTTCCCCGAGGACTGGGACGGCTTCGAGGACGAGGACGGCTGCCCCGACCCCGACAACGACGGCGACGGCCTGCTCGACGCCGTCGACGAGTGCCCGCTGCGGCCCGAGACCTACAACGGCTACCGCGACGAGGACGGCTGCCCCGACTCCGACGATCCCACCTGCCGCTTCGAGCTGCCCCAGCGGGTCGAGTTCCGCTACAGCGAGACCGAGATCCATCGCCGTGGCCGCGACACCCTCGACGAGGTCGCCCGCCTGATGCTCGCCCTGCCCGAGATCCCCGCGGTCTACGTCGACGGCCACACCTCCATGGAGGGCGGCATCGTCGTCGCCCAGGGCCTGAGCCGCACGCGCGCCAACGAGGTCGTGCGGTACCTCGCCGCCCGGGGCGTCCCCCCCGACCGCCTGGTGGCGCGGGGCTTCGGCGAGGAGCAGCCGCTCGTCAAGCCCGGCGTCGGGGACGACGGCCAGCGCGCGAACCGACGCGTGGAGTTCCGCGTGGTCCCGACCCAGCGCTGCGACGGAGCGCGCGCCCCCAAGGACTGACAGCGCCGCGCCACGGACGCGCCGCTCGGCGGCGCACCCCGGCGCGCTCCGCGCTCAGGGCAGCTTGACGTGCTCCCACAGGGCGAGCCCGGCGCGGCTCAAGACCACGTAGTTGTACATGTCGGTGTAGACGGACAACGGCATCGCGGCGTCCAGCGCGGCCTCGGCCTCGCGGTATACGATGGTCGTGCCGGGCTGGTCGAAGAAGCGGGCGCCCCAGACCTGGAAGATGAGGTCGACCTCGCTCGCGAACAGCTTGTGCCCGGCGGCGCGCTCGACCGGGATCGCCGGGTCGCGCCCCATCACGCAGTCGTCGCGCCCCCAGCGGACCTCGGCCGGCACCTCGGGCTGCGCGGCGTCGACCAGCGCCGCGCGTAGGACGTCGCGGGTGGCGGCCTTCGGGTCGGTGACGCGGTGGTCCTCGACCAGAAAGCCCGCGCTCTTGCCGGACGGGATGGCGGGCGCGTAGAAGGCGAACACGGCGGCGCCCTCGCGGTGCACGAAGAGGACGTCGTGGACCGTGTGCGGGCCGCTGTTCTGCAGCACGTAGTGGCGCCGGCCGGGGCCGAAGGTCTCGCCGCGGACGAGCTTCAGCGGGACCTTCTCGGCGGTGCCGGCCTCGTAGAAGACGAAGCGCTCGGACTCGGCCCCGCCGTTGACCCACAGGGCCGAGAGGCCGCGCGCGGTGGCGACCCAGGGGACCGCCGTCTCCTCGGGGGTCGCCGCGGGCTTCGGGGTCAGCGTCAGCCGGTCCCAGACGAGCTGCCGCGTCGGGTCCGCGGGGACCGCCGGCAGGGTGCCGTCGGCGGCCCTGCCACGGGCTTTGCGCTGCTCGCGCACCTCGAGCAGGCGCAGGCGCTCGGCGCGCGCCTCGGGACCGTTGGCAGAGGCGGCCGACCGCAGGCCGTCGACCCGCGGGTACCAGGCCGAGGCCGCGCCGCCGGTGAAGCCGACCTCGACGCCGACCGGGAGGGTCGCCTCCATGCCGCCCGCCGAGTAGAAGTGCAGCACCGGCAGAGCCCGCATCCCGGAGTCGACCGGCAGATCCCGGACCGCCCGCGGCTGGTCGGGGTTCGTCGCGCGGTCGGGGGTGTGGAAGTAGCTCGGGACGCCGGTAACGGGGGCCGCCTTACCGTCGGCGCCGAAGACGTGGACGCCCCACTCGTGGACCCACAGGGGGTAGGCGCACCAGGACTCGGCGCGGGCGTCCGACGTCAGCGGCGCGAGCAGCGACAGGGCGAGGAGAGCGAGGAGAGAGCGGCGCATGGCGACCTCGGGGGGGCTCAGGGGCGTTGGCTCAGGGCAGCTCGACGCGCTCCCAGAGCGCCAGGCCGGCGCGGTGGATGAGCACGTGGTGGTACATGTCGGTGAAGATCGCGAGCGGCATCGCGGCGGTCAGGGCGGCGGCGTCCTCGCGCCACACGACCGTCGTGCCCGGCTGGTCGAAGAGGCGGGCGCCCCAGACGCTCAGCAGCAGCTCGACCTCGCCGCGGTAGAGGCCGTGGCCGTCGACGCGCTCGAAGGGGTAGGCCGGGTCGCGGTCCGTGACGCATGGGGTGGCGGTGGTCTGGGGCCCCTTCGGCGGCTCCGGCTGGGCGGGGTCGACCAGCGCGGCGCGCAGCCGGTCCCAGGTCGCGGCGCGGCGGTCGGCGACGACGTGGTCCTCTATCACGAAGCGGACCTGGCCGCCGGCGGCGACCGCCTTCACGGCGAAGACGTAGGTTTTTCCTCGCTCGGCGTGGGTCACGAAGACGTCGTGGAGGGGGTGCCCGCCGCGGTTCTCGAGGACGTAGGCGCGGTGGGTGGCGGTCCAGCCACGGTCGCGGCGCAGGGCGAGGGGGAGCGGCTCGGCGGTCTGGGCCTCGTAGAAGACGAAGCGCTCGGACTCGGCGCCGCGGTTGACCCAGAGGGCGTCGAGGGCGCGGGCGGCGGCGATCCACGGGGCGTCGTCGGCGTGGGGCGGCGCGTTCGGGGTCGCGGTCAGATCGAGGCGGTCCCAGCCGAGCTGGCGGGTCGGGTCGGCGGGGACGGGGGCGGTCGAGCGGCGGGCGAGGCGGTCGCTGCGAGCGCTCAACAGGGAAGCGCGGGCGGCGGCGGCGGCGGCGGAGTTGGCCTCGGCCGCGGAGCGCAGCGCGTCGACCTGGGGGAACCAGGCCGACGCGGGGCCGGCGCTGAAGCCGACGTCGATGGCCAGCGGGATGGCGGCGGCGGGCTCACCGTAGAGGTGGAGGACCGGCAGGTCGCGTATCCCGGAGTCCACCGGGAGGCTGCGCACGGCGGGCGGCGCGGCGGGCGGCGCGGGCTCGCGCGGGGTGTGGAACCAGCTCGGGAGCGGCGCGGGGGCCGGGAGCGGGGCGCCGTCGCCGCCGTAGACGTGGACGCCCCACTCGTGAGCGTAGAGCGGCCTGGCGCACCACAGGATGGCATGCGCGTCGCCGCTGGCGAACACGGCGAGGGTGGGGAGGAGAGCGAGGCAGAGGGACGCGCGCATGGCAAGCACCTCGGGCGCCGGGGCTGGGGTTTGGACCCCCGGCGCGCCGTTTCAGGGAAGCGAAACGTGCTCCCAGAGCGCCAGGCCGGCGCGGTGGAGGACGGGGAAGCTGAACATGTCGGTGTAGACCGACAGCGGCATGACGGCGTCGAGGTAGGCGCCGTCCTCGCGGTAGACGACGGTGGTCCCGGGCTGGCCGAAGAAGCGCTCGCCCCAGGTGTCGAGGAGGAGGTCGGCCTCGGCGCGGTAGAGGTGGTGGCCGGCGGCGCGCTCGGTCGGCACGGCGGGGTCGCGCCCCATGACGCAGTCGTCCATGTCCCACTGGTACTGCGCGGGGACGGTGGAGGCGGCCGGGTCGACGAGGCGGTCGCGCAGCGCGGTGACGGTGGCGGCCTTGACGTCGCGGGCGGGGTGGTCGTCGAGGACGAAGGCGACGCTCGCGCCGGCGACGATCGTCGCCGCGACGAAGACGTAGGTAGCGCCTGCGTCCTTGTGGACCACGAAGACGTCGTGGACCGGGTGGGCGCCGGTGTTGCTGAGGACGTACTGGCGTTTGGTGGGCTGCCAGCGGTCGCCGCGGCGCAGGGTGAGGGGGACGCGCTCGACGGTCTTCCCCTCGTAGAAGAGGAAGCGCTCGGACTCGCCGCCGGCGTTGACCCACAGGGCGCCGATGTCGCGGGCGGTCTTGACCCAGGCGGCGTCGGTCGGGGCGCGGGGTGAGGCCGGCTGGGGGGTCAGGTCGAGGCGGCTCCAGACGAGCTGGCGGGTCGGGTCGGCGGGCATGGTGGGCGCCTCGCCGCGCCAGGTGGCGGAGTCGCCGGCGCGGGCGGCGCGCTGGGCGAGGAGCTGGGTGCGCGCGACGGCCGAGGCAGGGCCGTTGGCGATCGCGGCGGGGCGGAGCTCGTCGACGGCGGGGAACCAGGCGGAGGCGGCGCCGGTGGTGAAGCCGACCTCGAGGCCGACGGGGATGGAGGCGCCGCGCATGGTCGGGGCGTAGAAGTGGATGACCGGCAGGTCGCGATCGCCCGAGTCGATGGGGAGCTCGCGCACCGGGGTGATCGCGCGCGGGGCGTCGGCGCGGGTGTGGAAGTGCGCCGGCAGCGGCCCGCCCGGGGCGGGGGCGCCGCCGCCGTCGAAGGCGTGGACCCCCCACTCGTGGACCCACAGCGGATAGGCGCACCACGACTTGGCGTGGGCCTGCCCGCCGACGAGCGCGGCGAGAGCGAGGGCGGAGAGCAGGGCGGCGACGAAGCGGGCGTGTTGCATGGTGTGGCCGAGCATTCCCCAACGTACGCCTCACCTCCAGGAAGGTTTCAGCGACGGGGGATCTGCGTCGCGTCGGCGCCGGCCGTGACGGCGGCGACGACGCGGCGAGCCCCTCAGCGCAGGTACGCGGGGTTCGTCGTCAGGGGCGAGCCGAAGTACTCGCCGGTGTCGCCGTTGTCGCGGCTGTAGACGTTGATGACGGGGACCAACGGGCTGCGGATGTCGAAGGTCGTGGCCTTGGCCAGGGCGCCGCCTTCGCCGCCGTTCGTCTTGCAGCCGTCCTGGAGGACGGTGATGGCGTGGGGCGTCCAGGTCGCGAGGCCGGCGCTGGTCTCGACGCCGGTCTGGAAGCGGAAGCCAAACGCGTATTCGTACACGTTGCTCGGGTAGTAGATGTAATGGATGATGCCGTCGCAGCGGCCGACGTAGGTCTGCCGCCCCTCGCTGGACACGGCCCGGATGGCGTTGATCTGCGCGGTCGAGAGGCCGAGCGTGAAGTTCGCGGGCAGCCACCGCCAGGCGTCGCCCCCGGTGAAGTGCTGGCCGTAGGCCAGGTCCGCGGCGTACGGGATGGCGGTCCAGCCGCCGCCCTCGGTCGTCATGTCGCAGGTGACGCTGAAGGGGGCGACCGCGCCCTCGGGGCCGTCGGGATCGACGGTGTAGGTGCCGTTGGCGGTCGCGCCGGCCTTGAGCCA
Source organism: Deltaproteobacteria bacterium HGW-Deltaproteobacteria-14 (assembly GCA_002841945.1). Taxonomy (GTDB): domain Bacteria; phylum Myxococcota_A; class UBA9042; order PHBI01; family PHBI01; genus PHBI01. The sequence continues at coordinate 126,559 of PHBI01000001.1, read as the reverse complement.
GGCGAGGCAGCTCTCGAGCGGGTAGTCGCGGACGAAGACCTGGAGGTAGTTGGCGCCCGTGCCCGCGGCGCCGGTGTTCAGGCCCAGCGCCCACCCGAAGCCGCGGTAGTTCGTCTCGGTGGTGCCCGCGCCGTACTGTGGGCCCGTGCCGCCGTAGGACGGATCGTCGAAGGCGCAGGCCGCGTTGCCGCTGTTGTTGCGGATGTTCCAGCCGGGGCCGTAGGTGTCCTGGCTCGACCCGCTCGAGCGAGCGAGGCAGGCCGCGACGGTGACGTCGCCTCCCTCGCGGTCGCCGAGGTGGAAGTAGAGGTCGGTGTCGCACAGGCCGCTGCCGCTCGCGGCCACGGTGAGCGTGCCGGCGAGCATCCCGAGGCCCGAGCTCTTGGCGGCGGGGCACTGCGGGTCGCTGATGGAGCCGAGGTGCGCGCCGAGGTTGGTCGCGGCCGTCTTCACGCCGTACATCGCCCAGTCGCCGGAGGGCTCGTGGTTGAAGAGCAGGGCGGTGAAGGGCAGCCGGTGGAGGGCCAGGCTCTTGAGGTCCCGGCCGGGCAGCGTCGGAGCGCCGACGGTGGTGGTGTCCGTCGTCAGGAGCGCGCGGGCGTTCCAGGTGAAGGTCGTGACGCCGTCGTCGCTCGAGGTGTAGGCGAGGGTCCAGCCGCCACCTTCGCTCGTCATGTCGCAATAGACCGGGAAGGCGGCCTGCCCACCGACGCCGTCGGGGTCGATGGTGTAGACGCCGTCGATGAGGCTCGGCGCGGCGAGGTGCAGGGCGAGGCAGTCGGTGCGGTAGGTGCAGCTGGTGCCGGCGCCGCCGGAGCCGTCGATCCCGCCCGCGCCGCAGGCGCAGGTGAAGCTGCCGGTGGTGTTGGTGCAGGTGGCGCCGTCGCCGCAGTCGTGGGTGCCGAGGGCGCACTCGTCCCGGTCGGTGCAGGTGACGGCGGCGGCGTAGTTGTTGGTGCAGGTCCAAGCCGCGGGGGCGCCGCAGCCGCCGTTGTTGGTGAGGCACTCGTTCTTGTCGGTGCAGGTCGGGGCGGCGCCGGTGTTGTTGGTGCAGGTGATGTAGGTCGAGCTGCCGCAGGCGCCGTTGCTGGTGCTGCACTCGTCGATGTCGGCGCAGGTGAGGCCGTCGCCGGTCCAGAAGGCGTCGCAGGCGCAGGTGCGGCCGCCCGGCGTGTTGGTGCAGGTGGCGTGGCTGTCGCAGCCGCCGTTGTCGACGCCGCACTCGTCGATGTCGGTGCAGGCCGCGCCAGCGGAGAGCTGGGTGTAGCCGTCGTCGCAGGTCGCGCAGGCGCTGTCGGCGCCGGTCGAGCACGTCTCGGCCACGGCGCAGTGGGGGATCTCCGCGCAGGCGGTGCAGGTCGCGCCGTCGCCGTATTGGCCGCTGGGACACGCGCCGCAGGTCCGCCCGGTGCCGGGGGCGGCGACGTCGGTGCAGGTCACGCCGGCCGCGCACGGGGTCAGCGCGCAGCCGTCGCTGTCGGTGCAGGCCGCGCCGGCGGTGAGCTGGGTGTAGCCGGCGTCGCAGGTCGCGCACGCGCTGTCGGCGCCGGTCGAGCAGGTCTCGGCCACGGCGCAGTGGGTCACGTCGGCGCAGGCGGTGCAGGTCGCCCCGTCGCCCCACTGGCCGCTCGGGCACGCGCCGCAGGTCCGCCCGGTCCCGGGGGCGGCGACGTCGGTGCAGGTCACCCCGGGCGCGCACGGGTCCAGCGCGCAGCCGTCGACGTCGGTGCAGGCCAAGCCGTCGGCGAGCTGGGTGTAGCCGGCGTCGCACGCGTCGCAGTGGCTGTCGCTGTCGCTGGCGCAGGTCAGCGCCCCGGCGCAGTGGGCGACCGCCGCGCAGGCGGTGCAGCTCTCGCCGTCGCCCCACATGCTCGCGGGGCAGGCGTCGCAGACGTAGCCCGTCCCCGGCGCCGGCACGTCGGCGCAGTCCACCCCAACAAAGCACGGGGCGGCGTCGCAGCCGTCGGGGTCCGCGCAGCTCGTGCCGTCGCCCTCGTAGCCGGCGTTGCACGCGCAGGTGAAGGCGCCGTCGGTGTTGGTGCAGGTGGCGTTCGGGTCGCAGCCGTGGGCGTCGCTCGCGCACTCGTCGACGTCGCTGGCGCAGGTGGCGCCGCCGTAGCCGGTGTCAGCGCAGTCGCAGTGCTCGGGGGCGTCACAGACGCCGCCGTTCAGGCATATTGCATTGCACACCGGCGTCGCGCAGGTGTCGCCGCCATATCCGGTGCCCGTGCAGTCGCATGCCGTACCGACACCTTGTGCGACGCACACGCCGCGCTCGCAGCTGGGGTTGCAGATGGGGGCGCCGGCGGACAGCACCTGGCCGCTGGCGCTCGAGGGGTGCACGGGCTGGAAGCGGTGCTGCAGGTAGATGGGGTCGGGGCTCCAGGTGAAGCCGTTGAGCAGCGGCAGATAGCCGAGGTAGCTCGTGGCGACGCCGCCGTCGGCGCCGTTGACCTGATGGGTGGTGCACACGCGGCGCCCGGCGACGCCGGCGTCGTCGGACAGCACGACCTCCCAGTCGATGACGGGGTAGACGCTGCCGGCGGGCAGCGGGAAGCCGCCGGCCTGCTGGGGGAAGGGCTCGGCGGAGGCGGTGCCGCGGGTGCGCAGGGTGCAGGTGCCGCTGGTCTTGAAGGCGGCGGCGTTGAGCCCGAGGGAGACGTTCCAGTAGGCCTTGCTGGCGAAGCCCTCGACGCCGCGGTAGACGGCGGCCCCGAAGAGGTAGCCGCCGGGGTTGGCGGTCGGGGTGACGTTGCCGAGGCCGACCGGCGCGACGCGCACGTCCTGCACCTGGCCGCTGCAGTCGATGACGAGGTCGTCGAGGTAGAGGAAGGTCGTGCCGGTGAGCGAGCCGGTGCAGGCGAAGCCCATGACGACGGTCATGTCGCGGGCGCCGTCGGCGGTGTGCAGCAGCTCGAGGTCGCCGCCGTCGGGCCGCTGGCAGTCGAGCTTGGCCGAGCAGAAGATGTCCTGGAACTGTACGGCGACGTCGAAGAAGCCCTGATCGGCCTGCCGCGCGAGGGTGATGTCGAAGGTGACGGCGACGTCGGCGTTCTCGACGCAGGCGATCTCGCGGGTGATCGGCGTCGGGTTCAGGTAGGTCCCGACCGGCACCTCGCTGGCCACGTCGTAGAGCGCCGTCAGCGTCAGGCTGACGGTGTTCACGCCGGTGGTGGCGTCGCAGGTCCCGACGTAGCTGAGCGAGCCGGCGCCGTCGCCGTACTGCTGCGAGCTGATCGCGCGGGTCCACACCGTGTCGCCGCCGCCGCCCGGGCCGTTGGTGACCGTCAGCGTGTAGTCGGCGTTGGTGATGCCCGACAGGTTCAGCGGCGCCACGTCGATCGCCAGGCGGCCCGCCGGAGCGCTCGGGGCCTCGCCCGCACAGGCGGCCAGCGACAACACGGCGAGGACCAGGGCACAACGCGGGGCGTGAGCGGTCATGGCGACTTCGACCTGCTGTCAATGCGTGCAACAGCAAAATGGAGGGGGGCGCCGCAGCCCGCACGAACGCTGCAGCGAACCCGAGCATACCATTGTGCATTGCAAGGCGAAATGACGCATCTCAAGTCCGCCGCGCCGGCGGCCGCCGGATGAAACCGCCCCGGGGTCACGTACGCCGCCGCGCCCTTCCGGCCCGCGGGCTCAGGGGCTGAAGCCCTCCAGGATGGACAGCATCACGTCGCCACCGCTGAGGTCGGGGTACGCGGCCATCATCCCCCGCACGGCGTCGGAGGGCGACTTGGATGACCCGAGGACGGTCTCGGCTCGGTCGAGATAGGCGCGCATCCACGCGAAGGTCTCGACCCCGCCCGGGGCGCCGTGGCCTCCCATGACGTAGTCGTAGCCAGGGTCCGCGGCGAGCGCCTCGAGCACCTCGCGCCAGTGCGCGAAGTCCGCCGTCAAGAAGAACGGGTGGTATCCGGTGTAGACGATGTCCTGCACGATGATGGCGCGCTGGGCTGGCAACCGCACGACGAGCTGCATGTTGTCCTCGCAGGCCTCCACCGCGTCGAACCGCAGCACCACACCGTCCACCTCCAGCTCGGGCTCGACCAGCTCGGAGCGCGGCAGGACGATGCGTTCGGCGATCTGGTCGCCTTCCATGCGCCGATGGTTTCTCCAGTGCCCCTTGTGGCGCCAGCCCATGTCGTGCAGGGACTTCGGCAGCGCAAACGTCGGCAGGTCGGCGAACTGCGCCACACCGAAGTAGTGGTCCGGGTGGCCGTGGCTCACGATGACCCGCACGATTGGCTTGTGGAGACCATCGGCGTACGCGCGCAGCTGCTTCGCGTGGTGCTCGAGGAGCTGCGTGTCGATGACCACGAGGCTCTCGCTGGTCTCGATGATGTGAGCGGTAACGCCAAAGACCTCGGGCGGGGCCACGAAGGTGTGGAGCCGGACGTCGCCGATCGTCTTGACGATGTGTTGGAGCGGTGCGCTGAGGCGGGTGTGAGCCGCCGGGGTGTCGCGGCTCGAGGCGGAGCCGCAGCCGACGAGCGCGAGCGGCAGGAGCAACCCGAGGGCCAAGGAGATGATGGGGCGCGGGCGCATATCGGGTCTCCGGGGCTTGTCGGCGTGGAGACCAAGGTAGCGGCGCGCCGAGGCCGCGTCCAACGCCGGACGGCGGCGACGAAACCGGCGGGAAACACGTGTGCGCGAGACTCGTGGCGCATCGCGTCGTAGGTCGACGCCTGTCCCCGAGGAGCCGCGCCCATGTCCCACCGACTCATGACGACCGTCCTCGTGCCCCTGTGCGCCCTCGCAGCGCCCGGGCTCGCGGCGGCCGAGGAGCCCGCGCCCGTCTCGTTGTCCGGCTTCGTCGACACCTCGCTCCTCATCCCTGCGGCGGGCTACCCCGACGGCCAGAAGGGCGTGACCCTCGGGCTCGATCAGGTCGAGCTCGACGTGATCGCCAAGCCCCTCGAGGGGGTCACGGTGCGCGCCGACCTCAACTGGTTCCCGGCGGCCGCGGTCGACGGCTTCGACGACATCGTCGAGCAGGGCTTCGTGAAGGTCGCCTTCGCGGGCGGCCTCTTCCTCCAGGCGGGCAAGGTCAACGCCCCCATCGGGGTCGAGCTCCCCGACCCCGTCGACATGTACCAGTTCAGCAACGGCCTCCTCTTCAGCTACGCCACCCCGACCCACCTCACGGGCTTCTTCGCCGGCTACGACTCCGAGTCGGTGCAGGCGCAGCTCTTCGTCACCAACGACTGGGACACCCCCTCGACGCCCGGCGACGCGACCGGCGGCGCCCGCTTCGCCTACCTCTTCGGCGCCGGCTCCGGGGTCGGCCTGTCGGCCATCTACGGCCCGTTCAACGCCGACGACGCGCGCTTCGTGATCGATGTCGACCTGACCCTGGCGCTCGGCGACCTGACGCTGTGGGCCGAGGGCAACCTCAACCGCGTCGGCAGCACCCAGGCCGTCGGCTTCATGGCCAAGGCCAACTACGCCTTCGGCGACCACAGCGCGACGCTGCGGATGAGCTACCTGAAGTCCGACGACGCGGTCGGTGACTTCGGCGCGTCGGACCTCGAGCTCACCGGCGCCTGGAACTTCCCCATCGCCGCCGGCGTGGGCGGCGTCTGCGAGCTCCGCGCCGACCTCCCCGACGTCGGCGACACGCGCCTGACCGCCGTCTTCGAGCTCACCGGCCACTTCGAGTAGGGGCCCCTCGAGTCGGCTCGTGAAGCCCCTGCTCGAGCGCTGCCACACGGTCCACGCGGCGGTGATCGACCGAGCGGCGGGCGACTCCGCGCACACGCCGGCGGCGCATCCCCACGACCGCGTCCGCCTGACCCGGGAGGGACGGGAGAGCGACCTCCCGTGGCGTCGGGCTCGGCACCGCGCGTGCCAGCGCGCCAGCGATGATGCGGTCGGCGAGCTGCGAGTTCATCCCATCCGCATCGCACACCAGGACCGATTCATCAGATTCCATCCTTGCGCGAAGGACGGATACTGTCAGATCGGTCGTCCGATGGCGTATCGCCGGCGGCCCGCCGCGCGCGGGCCGGGCAGGTCAGCCGTCCAGCGCCTGGGCGAGGTCGGCCACGAGGTCGCGCGGGTCCTCGAGGCCGATCGCCAGGCGCACCAGCCCCTCGCTGACCCCCGCCGCGAGCCGCGCCTCGGGGGTCATGCGCGAGTGGGTCGTCGACGCCGGGTGCGTCACAATCGAGCGCGTGTCCCCGAGGTTCGCCGTGCGCGAGAAGAGCGCCAGGCGGTCGAGCACGGCCATCGCCCGCGCGCGCGAGCCCACGTCCATCGTCACCAGCGCCCCCGCCCGCGACATCTGCTTCTGCACGATGTCCCGGTGCCGATAGCTCGGGAGCCCTGGATAGGTCACGGCCTCGAGGTCCCCGCGCAGCGCCAGCGCGGCTGCGACGGCCTCGGCGTGATCGCAGTGCGCCGCCATCCGCACCGGCAGCGTCTCGAGGGACTTCAGCAGCACCCACGCGTTGAAGGCCGACAGCGTCGGCCCGGTCGTCCGGCACAGCGACAGGATCGGCCCGCGCACGAGGGCCTCGCTCCCCGCGATGACCCCGCCCAGGACGCGCCCCTGCCCGTCGATGAACTTGGTCGCGCTCGTCACCGTCAGGTCCGCCCCGTGCGCCAGCGGCCGCTGCAAGGCCGGCGTGCAGAAGGCGTTGTCGACCACCATCAGCGCCCCCGCGGCGTGGACGATCTCGGCCAGCGCCGAGAGATCCACCACCTCGAGGGTCGGGTTCGACGGCGTCTCGACGAGCACCAGCTTGGTCGGCGTCTTCAGCGCGTCGCGCCACGCGTCGAGGTCCCCGAGCGGCACGAAGGTCGGCCGGATGCCCCAGCGCGGCAGGATCTGCTCGACCAGCAGGTACGTGCTCCCGAACACCTCACGCGCACACACGACGCGGTCGCCCTGGTCCAACAGCGCCAGCAGCGTCGTGAAGATGGCGCTCATCCCGCTCGCCACCCCCATCGCCGCCTCGGCCCCCTCGAGCGCCGCGTAGCGGTCCTCGAACATCGTCACCGTCGGGTTCGTGAAGCGCGCGTAGAGGTAGCCCGCCTCCTCCTTGGCGAAGATCCGCGCCCCCTGCGCCGCCGTGTCGAAGGTGAAGCTCGAGGTCAGAAACAGCGCCTCGCTGTGCTCGCGATAGCCCGTCGCCTCGCTCCCCGCCCGCACCGCCAACGTCTTCGGGTGATAGCGCCGCTCGTCGCTCATGGTTGCCTCATCTTGCAGTGCATCAATGTCGCAGCAGGTAGATCGCCGACGACGCCCGCCACCCCGCCATGAATGACGTTCGCATCGGGTTTCCGCGGCCGTTGAGCAGGATCCTGCGCTGCACCACGAACCCCTCGGCGCGCACCAGGTCGTCGAAGTCGGCGATGGTGCAGAGGTGGATGTTCGGCGTGTCGTACCACGCGTAGGGGAGCTGCGGGCTCTTGGGCATGCGCCCGCGAAAGAGCAGCGACAGGCGCACGCGCCAGTAGCCGAAGTTGGGGAAGCTCACCACCGAGGCGTGGCCGACCCGCGCCATCTTGTGCAGGAGGCGCCGCGGGTCGCGGGTCGCCTGCAGCGTCTGCGACAGGATGACGTAGTCGCTGCTCTTGTCGGCGTGGACGGCGAGCCCCTCGTCGAGGTCCTCGTGGACGACGGAGAGGCCGCGCCGCACGCAGTCGAGGATGCGGTCGTCGTCGATCTCGACGCCGTGGCCGCGGACGCCGCGGTGCTCGACCAGCGCCGCCAGCAGCGCGCCGTCGCCGCAGCCGAGATCGAGGACGCGCGCGCCGCGCGGCACCAGCGCGAAGACGTGCCGCTGGTCTTTTCGCAGCTCGGGGGCGGCGGCGTCGGGGATCATCGGGCCCTCCCGTGACGGTCGAGGAACGCCTTGAGGGTGGCCTTGTAGGCCGGGACGTCGAGCAAGAACGCGTCGTGGCCCAGCGCCGTCCGGAACTCCTGAAAGGCGACGTGCTTGTCGTGGCGCAGCAGGGTCTGCACGAGCTCCAGCGAGCGCGAGGTGTCGAAGCGCCAGTCGCTCGAGAACGAGCACACCAGGAAGTTGCAGCCGACCGGCTCGAGGGCGCGCGCCGCCGCCGCCGCGTCCGGGAACGGGTCGAAGTAGTCCATCGCCTTGGTCAGGTAGAGGTAGGTGTTGGCGTCGAAGCGCCGCACGAACTTCGTGCCCTGGTGGTGGAGGTAGCTCTCGACGGCGAAGTCGCGGTCGAAGCCGTAGGACACGCGGTCGCGGTCCTGCAGGCTGCGGCCGAACTTCACCTGCAGCCCCTCCTCGGAGAGGTAGGTGATGTGGGCCATCATGCGCGCGGTCGCGAGGCCGCGGTGCGGGATGACGCCGTGCTCGGCGTAGCGGCCGTCGTGGAAGTCGGGGTCGGTCATGATCGCCTGGCGGCTGACCGCGTTGAAGGCGATGTTCTGGGCCGAGAGCCGGGTGGTCGAGGCGATGATGACGCAGCTGGCGACGGCGTCGGGATAGTCGAGGGCCCACTGCAGCGCCTGCATCCCGCCGACCGAGCCGCCGACGACCGCGCGCAGGCGCGTGACGCCGAGGTGGCGGACCAGCGCTCGTTGGGCGCGCACCATGTCGGCGGTGGTGACCATCGGGAAGTCGAGGCCGTAGGCGCGTCCGGTGGCCGGGTTGAGCGAGCCGGGGCCGGTGGAGCCGCTGCAGCCGGCGATGAGGTTCGAGCAGATGACGAAGTGGCGGTCGGTGTCGAAGACGCGCCCCGGGCCGACGAAGTCGTCCCACCAGCCGGGGTCGTCCTTGCCGGCGTGGACCCCGGCGACGTGGGCGTCGCCGGTCAGGGCGTGGCAGATGAGGACGGCGTTGTCCCGCTCGGGCGAGAGCGTCCCGTAGGTCTCGTAGGCCAGGGTCACCGGGCCGAGGGTGGCGCCGGAGTCGAGCTGGAGCGGGTCGGCGGCGGTGAACAGCGTGACGGAGCGCGTCTCGACCACGCCGACGCCTGGGTCACTCGCCTCGATCGCCTCCCCGTCCGCCATCGGCCGCCCTCCCCGGCACGCGGGCCCGGCCCGCGCGCCGCCGCTCGGCCCATGCTGAGGCCGCACGGCGCGGAGCGTCAAGCGACCGCGCCGGCGCGGCGTCGAGGCGGGCGCGGTGGTTCAGGGGGTCGGGGCGGGCGCGGTCGCCGGGCGGGTGAAGACGTCGTCACCTTCGTCCGGTGCGGGGGTGAAGCCGACCTTGATGAGGTAGCCGCGGTGGGCCGGGGTGCTGCCGCGGGTGACGAAGCGCCGCGGGTGGGCGCCCGGGATGACCGTGGACCAGGCGTTGTAGAAGTACTGAGCGCAGCGGAAGTCGCGGTAGGCGGGGATGACGTAGTCGAGGTGGATGTCGAGGTCGCCGCCAGCGCCCGGCTCGGCGACGACGAGCCCGACGGGGAGCATGTCACGGAGGATGAAGACGAGGTGGGGGTGGGCGACGGAGTCGAGCGAGAAGCCCGGGATGAAGCGCGCGATGTCGGCGGCGTGGAAGTCGAGGAAGCGGCGCAGGTAGCGGTTGTCGGGCCGGTGGATGGCGAGGAGCTCGAAGGCTTGGCTGCGCCCGGGCTTCATCTTGACGAGATAGACGACGTTGACGACGGCGATGAAGCTGTTGACGGCGAGCACGGGGTAGGCGCTGACGAGCCAGCCGTACGCGGCGAAGAGGGTGGAGCCGAGGAGGTTGAGCGCGCGCAGGCGCGCGAGCGAGCTCATGGTGAGGGAGACGGCGACGATCGCCGAGGCGACGAAGCCCAATATCTCGATGCTGTCCATCTGTTCACGTCCCCGCGTGTGCGGGGCCTTGCCATGTACAGCGGCCTGGAGGTGCACGCCCGCGCGTGCCAGGGAGTCCCGGGGCCGGCTGGGGCGCGGATATGAACGGAAAATTCGCCGAGCGCCAACACGAAAATCACCCGCCGACGCGCGCCGAGGGGCCTGCGGCGTATTGACGCAGCGTCGTCGCGGCCCCGCGCGCGTGAGCGTGTCTGCAGCCTGTGGGCCTCGTCTTGGGGCCTCTTGGGAATCGGTGGGGGAGGCTTGCGGCCACCTGGGCCATACGTGAACATGATTCACGGGGTCGGTCTCGTCAGGAGACCCAGCATGGCGACCTACGACCGGGCCGACGCGAAGACCACCGACGGACAGCCGAGCGCGACACCCCAGCCAGGCGGCTCGCCCGCCGGGGTCCGCGGTGCGCTGCGGGGCTTGAGCTACGGCGAGCAGGTGCAGCTGCTCGCCGTCGGTGACGGCGGGCCGGGCGGCGGCGAGGTCGCGGGGGCCGGGGGCGCGGCCACGCGCGGGGACGGCGACGGCGGTACGATGGCGGGCGTGGCCGCCTTGGTGACGAGCGGCCAGCTCGGCGGGGGGCTGCCCCCCATGTCGAAGCGGACCGAGCGCAAGGCCCACCGTCGCGAGGAGCGAGCGGCGCGCAGGGGTGAGCAGGTCGCCGTGCCCGTACCCGAGAGGGCGACGCTGGGCCCGCAGCCGGCGGCCGAGGTCAAGGTCGCCGTACCACAGGGCCGCAGCGCGGACCGCACGGCCGACGAGCTGGCGCTGGAGATGATCATCTACGATCCCGCCCCCAGCCTCACGAGAGAGCAGGTCGCCGAGGGCGAGGGCCTCATCGCCAAGCTGCCCGAGGGTGAGATGGCGACGTGGCAGAAGCGCCTCCAGAACCGCGTCGCGCGGGACAAGGCGCGCGAAGAGCAGCAGCTGAGAGCGCAGCTGGCGGTGTGGCAGCTGGCGCCCGAGGCGCTCGAGGGTGCGGTGGCGCTGCTCAAGGAGGTGCCGTCGGTGAGGATCTGCAGCGGTCGCCGGACCCGGTCGGTGGAGGCGGCGGCCTGGGCGCCCTGGATCGCCAAGAACCAGTTCTGGATGAAGGAAATGCTCCTCGGCTACGCAGGATCGGCGGAGCTCCAGGAGGTCCAGCGCTGGGTGAACGAGAACTGGGCCAAGGTCAGCGGCGACGCCGCGGCGATCTCGACCAAGCTGCGCGCGACCTTCGAGGCGCTGTCGGACGCCGAGCTGGGCAAGCTGTCGCAGCACCCGGCCGGCTACGCCATCGACATCAACCTCGACCCGGCGTTGAACGCGACCGTGCTCGGGGCGCTGCCGAACATCGCGCAGGTGGTCAAGGAGCCCGACCACTGGCACCTCGGCTTCAAGATCGCCGACGCCGGGGCAAAGCAGCCGGGGAGCGGGCTCTGAGGCGCACCCCCGGCCGCCTTGTCTCGGGATGGACCGCGCGCTAACTTGGGGGCATGCGTATACGAATCACCCTGATCCTGGCTGTGTCGACGTTCTCGTGGCTCGCCGCCTGCGGCGCCGGCGCGGCCCAGGAGGACGCGATCCAGGGGGTGACCGACACGGCCGCGGACCAGGACGCGGCGGTCGACGCGGACGCCGACGCCGACGCGGCGAGCGCGCCGACCGACGCCGACGCGGACGCCGCGCCGACCGACGCGACCGCGGCGACGGACGCCGACGCGGACGCCGCCGACGCGGCGACGGACGCCGACATCGCGTGCCCCCCCGACCGCGTCCCGCGCGTGGTCGATGGGGTGGTCGTCGACCCCTGCGGCTGCTGCGCCATCGGCGGCGAGTACTGCCACGGCCTGCTGAGCGGTGGCTCGCCCTACAACGGCATGTGCCCCACGGTGCAAGACGCGGTGCCGCCGTGCACCAGCGGTCGCGACGCGAACGGCTGCGAGACTTTGGACTGCAGCGGCAGCTGCATCGACCCGCCGGACACCCATCAGGGCGAGCCCGACGCCGGCTGAGGCGCGACGGCGGCGAGCGCTGGCGCCCCGGCGCGGCTTGGGCCAGACTCGCGGCGTCCCACGGCCGGAGGCCCCCCGATGCCTGCCACCCACCCGCTCGTAACCCGGTCCCCCCAAGCCCTCGTCGAGACCCTGCGCGGGCTCGGCCTGCGGCGCTTCTGCCTCGTCCCCGACCCGGCCACGGGCGCGCTGGTCGCGTCCCACCCGGCGCTGCAGCCCCTGGCGGACTTCGTCGCGGCCGCCGGGCGCGACTTCGAGGGCCACGAGGGCCTGTTCTTCCAGATCAGCGAGCGCCACGACACCCTGCAAGGCGCGTTCGTGCACCGCACCTGCCGCGGTCAGGCCGCCGGCGGCGTGCGCTACTGGGCCTACGACACCGTCGAGGACTACCTGCGCGACGGCCTGCGCCTCGCCATGGGCATGACCCACAAGAACGCCCTGGCCGGGCTGTGGTGGGGCGGCGGCAAGGGGGTCATGGCGCGCAACCCCGCCGTGGACCGCGACGACCCCGGGGTGCGCGCGGACCTCTACCGCGACTACGGCGCGCTGATGACCTCGATCCGCGGCTGCTACGTCACCGCCGAGGACGTCGGCACCTGCGTCACCGACATGGACCACATCTTCGAGCGCACGCGCTTTACAACCTGCATCGCGCCGGCGCTCGGCGGCAGCGGCAACCCGTCGGTCCCGACGGCGCGCGGCGTCGTCGCCGGGATGCGCGCCGCCCTCGAACACCTCGGCGCCGGAACCCTCGAGGGCAAGACCGTCGCCGTTCAGGGGCTCGGCAACGTCGGCTGGCCGCTGGTCGGCATGCTGCTCGACGCCGGCGTCGCTCGGATCATCGGCTGCGACGTCGACGAGGGGCGCGTCGCCAGCGCCCGCGACCGCTTCGCCGGCCGCCCCTTCGAGGCGACCCTCATCGCTCGCGACGACGAGTCATGGCTCGCGACCGACTGCGACGTCCTGGCCCCGTGCGCCACCGGCGCCGTCCTCAACCCGCGCACCATCCCGCGCCTGCGGGCCCGGGTCGTCTGTGGCGCGGCCAACAACCAGCTCGAGGACCCCGAGCGCGACGACCGGGCGCTGCACGAGCGCGGGATCCTCTACGTCCCCGACTTCCTCACCAACCGCATGGGCATCGTGACCTGCGCCGACGAGCAGGCGGGCTACGTCCCCGGCGACCCGCTCATCGAGCGCCACCTCGGCCGCGACTGGGAGCACGGGATCCACCGCGCCGCGCTGCGCGTCTTCGCGGAGTCCAGCGCCACCGGCCGGCCGCCCGGCACGACCGCGCGCGCCCAGGCCGACGCCCTGTCCCGCGAGCCCCACCCGATCTTCGGCCACCGCGGCCCGGCCATCATCCGCGGCCTCGTCGACGACGGCTGGGCGGGCTGATTGCCGGTCCCTGACGCGCTCAGGGGACGTGGCCTTTTGCCAAAGCGGGACCCAGTTCCCACCGTATCGGTCGAGGACCTTCGTCCTCCGCGGCCGGGGGTAGGCGCGACGGCGTCGCCCCTACCCTCACCAGCTGCGTACTCCGGTCCTCGATCTGCCGTTGCTTGGCTCAGGGGACGTGGATCTCGAGACGTACCCAGGCCTCGCCGAGGCCGTTGCAGGACGGGCTGCCCCACCACACCATCGGCGCGCCGGCGTTCCTCATGGCGCCGACCACGGACGTCCCGTACCAGCCGGTGTAGGTGCAGGTGAGCGGCTCGAACCACGCCGCCGTGCCCGCGTCGTAGGCTCGGTCGAGCCAGGTCACGCCGAACTGCGCGGGCGGGGTGTTGGCCGTCATGCGCCACAGCGGCCGGGTCGTGCCGGTCAGGTACTTGTCGACGCCGTCGATCTGGACCCGCCCCTGAAAGCCCGAGACGACCTGGTGGAGGTCCCGCGCGTGGACCGCCAGCACGTGACAGCCCTCGGCGAGCTGGTGGGTCGAGGTCTCGATGGTCGTCCAGGTCGCCTGCTCGGGCCCGAGGCTCGCCCCGTTCAGCCACCCCTGCCAGCCGTCGTCGGCGTTGAGCGACAGCGTCACCGCGTGGAGCGGCGCCCCCGCGACCGGCGCGTCGCAGCTGTCCGGCGTGCCGGTCCCGGTCGTACCGCCGCACACGACGTCGCCGCCGCCCGACGGATCGACCGTGTAGCTCCACTCGGCGGTCGGGTAGCCGCCGCCCGGGTAGGACGCCTTGTCGCCGGTCTGCGCCGGGTCATCGATCGCCCAGCCCTCGCCGGTGAACTGGCAGAAGTTACCGGCCTGATTGAAGAAGTTCGGCACCAGCGTCCAGTCGGTGTCGTGCACGACCCGCCCGCCGACGCTGGTCGTGGTGTGGGTCACGGCGGCGAGCGCGGGGTTGTGGTTCGGGTCGGTGTCGCGCCCCGAGCCGGCCGACCACTCCCCGTAGGAGGTGCAGTAGAGCTCCTCGTCGGAGGCGTCGTAGCAGCAGAAGTCGGCGTAGAACGCCACGTGGCGGTCGGCCGCGGCCCCCGGGTCGACGCACGAGAACGACGTGACGAGGTGGTCGTCGCCGGCGCAGCCGAAGCCGACGGTGCAGCACTTGGTCGGGTCGAGCTCGACCCCGGCGGCGCAGGCGTCCCCGGGGCAGCCGCCGAGGGGGTAGCCGGGGTCGCTGACGGTGTCGTGGTCGGCGTCCACGCAGGGGTCGCAGGCGTCGGGGATGAGGTCGCCGTCGACGTCGCCGTCGGCCGGGGTCAGCGCCGTCCAGCCGCTCGCCGACGCCGCGGGGTCGCAGCGCTCGCAGGCGTCGGCGGGGTTGGTCGTCCCAGCGGCGACGCACTGCCCGTCGATGAGGCAGCTCGCGGCGGTGCCCCCCGTGCTCCAGCCGGTCGCGGACACGCTCGGGTCGCAGGTCTGGCAGCTGCCGGCGGGGTTCGGCTGACCGGCGGCCCAGCACACGCCGTCGATGACGCAGGCCCCGGCGGCGGGGGCGTGGGCGCACTGCCCGGCGGCGACGCAGCTGTCGACGGTGCAGGCGAGGCCGTCGTCGCAGGTCTCCTCGTCGGTGACGCCGTCGCAGTCCTCGTCGACGCCGTCGCAGGTCTCGGCGGCGGCGGGGGTGCCGTCGCAGCGCTCGCTGCCGTCGGGGTTGCAGCTCAGCGCGCCGGGGCAGCTGCCGAAGGCGTTGGTGATCGTGCACATCGCGTCGGCCGCCACGTTGTCGGTAAGGCCGTCGCAGTCGTCGTCGAGGCCGTTGCAGGTCTCCGTGGCAGGGGCTGGGCCGTCGCACGCCGTCAGCCCGTCGGGGCCGCAGCCGCGGGCGCCGGGGCAGCTGCCGAGGGCGTTGACCACCCGGCAGTCGGTGGTGAGGCCGAGGTCGGCCCAGGCGTCGCGGCACTCGCACGCGCCGCTCTCGGGGACGCAGTGCGCCTCGAGGGCGCCGTCGAACGGCAGGTCGGCGCAGCGGTAGCCGCCGGGGCAGGCGCCGTCAGCGCCGCACGCGGTGGTGCAGAAGCTGCCCTCGGCCGGGTCGGTGGCGGGGATGCAGCGCTCGCCGCCGCGGTACTGGCACGACGCGTCGCCGGTGCAGGGCTCGCACAGGTGCAGGTAGCTCGGGTAGCAGGCGCTGACGGGATCGGTGCCGCTGCTGTCGTCGAGGCGGCAGTCCCAGCCGTCGGGGCAGCCGTCGGTGCAGCGCTCGGAGCAGCGCGGGCCGTCGGCGGTCGCGACGCACAGGCCGCTCGCGCAGTCCTCGTCCCGCTCGCAGGGGCAGGTGAAGCCGGCGCAGGCGCTCGCGGAGGTGTCAGCGGCGTCCGCGGCAGTGTCACCGGCCGTCCCGGTGTCGTAGCCGATGACGACGCTGGTGTCGTCGCCCGCGGCGGTGTCGCCGGGACCGTCGTCGGCGCCGCCGCTCGAGGTGTCGCTCGGACACGCGGCGAGGGCGAGGGCGAGCAGGGCCGGGAGGAGGCGCGAGCCTCGATCTGCGTGGTTGTGCATGGATGCCGTCGTCGGTGTCGGAGGCACGGCGGGCGCCGCTCCGAGGTCGGCCGGCGCCCGCTTCCGTGATTCCCATTCACTCTAGCGAAGGCGTGCCCCCGAGTCGATGGACGAGACGCTCGGCGGCCGTCGAGGACGGGGGGGATGCGGCGGTCCAACGGGGAATCGAGCGAGGGGCCGATCGCGCTCGCGAAGGGCTGACCGACGTCCACCTTCGCTGCGTCGGCGGCGAGGACGACGTCCAGCCCGAGCTGATCGGCTGCACCGTCGTCCCCTGACCGCGGGGTCGCGGCCTTGGCACATGGTGATCTGGCGCAATATCGAGCTACCGGGCGCCAGTCAGGATCCAGTGCGCCGTCGCCGAGTCCGGGATGAGCGGGCCCCACAGGGCGCGGCCGCGGATGGCGCGCGACCACGCCGCGAGCGCCGGGCCGAAGCGGGCGGCGTCGGGGCCGGACCAGCCGCAGGCGACGACGCCGGCCAGCATCAGCAGCGCCTGAGCCACCGGCGGGACCGTCGGGTCGCCGAGGCGCATGAAGATGTGGCGACGCAGCACCTCGACGGCAAATTCGTCGATCTCGGGCAAGAGGCTGTTTGTCCAGGCGGGCATATTGCGATCGCTCAGTCCCGCTACCGCCGGCGGGATGTGGGCGAGCTGCGCGAGCATCAGCGCACCGCGGCGGGGGTGCATCAGCTGCTCGGCGACGGCGGGCACCTGGAGCCGCTCGAGGAGGCGGGTGGCGAGGCCTGCGGGGAGCTCGGGGGCGGCGCTGGGGTCACCGGCGAGGCCAGCGGCGAAGCCCGCGACGGTGATGTGCGGCGCCGAGGCGAGGGCGAGGAGCGCGCGCTCGTCGTCGAGCAGCGCGGGGTCGAGCTCGCGCACCTGCTCGACGGTGCGCAGGGGGTCGACGAGGGGCCCGTCGCGCCAGGTCTGGAGGGTGCTGGTGCAGCTGGGGTCGACGCCGACGCGCAGCCCGTCCTCCGCGAGCACGGCGCGCAGCGGGTAGAGCTGGCAGACGCGGGGCTTGGCGGTGGCGCCGAAGGTGGCGTGGACGCGGCAGCGCAGGGCGTCGTCGAGGAACACGCAGCGGCCGTTTTGGCGGCGCAGGACGCCATCGACGACGGGCGCGTCGACCCCGAGCACGCGCCCGTGCTCTTCGGCGGCGACGACCTCGGCGGCCTCGAGCTCGACCTGCCAGCCGTGGCAGCAGGTCCCGCAGCCGTGGCAGGCGTGCCGGAGCGGCCGGAGCGCGAGGATCGGCAAGTCGCCGGGTGGATCGGCCGTGCCCATGGCTCATCGTGGGCGCGGCCCTGACGCGGTGTCAACCGGACGAGCGCGGGGGCCGCGTCTACGAGCTCTACGCCACCACTGAGAGTGTGGACGTCCCGCACGCACCAGTGGAGAGCGCACCGTGGAGACGCGGGGAATGTGGGCGTCGCCGCACAGGTGTCGCACCACCCCGCTGTCCGACTGCTGCCTGTCTCACACCCGGCGGGGCGGGCTCGGGGCGAGCGGCACGTCAGTCGTTCGCGGCGTACGGGATGTGGGCCAGCGGCAGGACCAGGGCCTCGGGACGCTTCGGGTCCGCGGCCTTCAGCACGACCGCGTCGCGCTTGGGATCGACGACCGGGGTCACGTTGATGGCCCCGTAGACCTCCTGGTAGAGGACGAGGCGCCACTCCTTGAAGTGACCCGTGTACGACCAGGCGAGGACCGCGATGTAAGACTCGGAGTCGGTCGGCCACTCCAGAGCGGCGAAGAGCAGACGCTTGCCGGCGTGCTCGAGGGTCGTGAAGGTGGTGAACCCGGTGACGCCGACCGACGCGCGCAACACGGCCTCGCTCGCCGCTGCGCGCGGGGCACACACGAGGCCCAGGTCGAAGCACGGCGGCGCGGGGCCGGACTCGTAGCGCTTCAGCTGCGCCTCGACCAGCCGGCCGACCTCGTCCGTCCACGACCACTGCCCGTAGTGCATGAACAGGTAGCGGATCTCCCCGGCGGACTTGGGGACCAGCGGCGCCGCGCGCCAGATCCCGAGCGGCGCCAGCGCGCTCAGGTGGTCGACGAGGCGCTCGGCGAGACCGCCGAGCTCGTAGCCCGACACCAGCGACAACGGGACGTCGCCGAGGACAAAGGCCGGGAAGCGCAGCGAGAGCAGGTCCTCGGGCGCCGCGGGGACCGCCTGGCCAAGGCGCGGCGGCCGCCAGCAGCCCCCGGCCGCCACGTCGCGCTGTGCTGCAGTGCACGCATCAGCCGGCGGAGCCTTTGATTTCTTTGGAGGATCCATGATCGTGCGGAGCACCACGAAGAGCCCACCGCGCGCGTCCGCGTCGGGACGGGCGGCGATGTAGCGGCGCAGCGCCGCCACGCCGCGATCCTTGCCGAGGGGCTGCAGGGCGTTCACCGCGCGGATCACCGTTCGCGGGTCGTACTCGCGGCCGTCGAGGGGGCCGACGGCGTCGAGCGCGGCGAAGACCTCGGGGGTGGCGGGGTCCGAGGCAGCGTGGGTGACCGGCGCGGGGGCCGCGTGTGCGGTTGTGGCCAACAGGGCGGCGGTGGCGACGGCGGCGGCGAGAGCGAGGGACCTTCGCATGACGGACCTCCTTGGCGGGCGCGGGGCGCTGCGCGCACTCCACGGACAACGCGGCGGGGCCGGTGTCGGTTTCACAGACCCGGCGCGAGGGGCGGGTAAACCCCGCCGCGCGACGCGTCAGCGCAGGCCGAGGGCGGCGGTGTAGCCGACGTTGCCGGTGTAGCTGCCGCAGCCGCCGAAGGCGAGGTTGACGTTGCCGAAGTAGCCGGCGGGGATGGACTGCCCGTAGGCGATCCGCGAGCCGCGCCAGCTCGACTCGAGGGCGTACGGCGTCCCGACGGCGGAGTAGCCGGTCTGGTAGAAGGTGAAGAAGCTGTTGGCGTTGGTGTCGCAGTTCGTGAACGAGAGGTTGCTGCCGTTGCTGCGGAACCCGTTGGTGGTCCCCGGCACGACCCCGGGCACGAAGTACACGCGGGTGAAGGTCCCGTTGTGGGTGACGTCGAGGTTGGTGTAGGCGGCCAGCTGCGACAGCACCGTGTAGCCGACGGTGCCCGACACGTTGAGGTAGACGATGACGTGCTGCTTGTCGGTCAACCAGGCGCTGTTCAGGCCGCTCACGCTGCCCACCTCGGCGTTCTTGAAGACGGTCCAGCCGCCGCTCGAGGTGGTCATGTCGCAGTAGACGACGTGGGTGCCCGCGGACCCGGCGCCGTCGAGGTCCACGGTGTACTCGCCGGTCGGGGCGCCGCCCGCCTTGAGGGCGGTGCAGCTCGGGGCCCAGGCGCAGGTCCCGGCGCCGCAGTAGGCCGAGGCGCAGTCGGTGCGGACGGCGCACGACCGCCCGTTGGCGCAGGTCGGGCAGCCGCCGCCGCAGTCGACGTCGGTCTCGGCGCCGTTCTGCAGGCCGTCGCCGCAGGTCGCGGTCACCGCGACGTCCACGGTCCCGAAGCCGCTCGACAGCGTCACCGTCTGCGCGGTCAGCGGGGCGGTGAAGGTGAAGGTCAGCGCGGTGCCGGAGGCGGGGGAGAGCGGGCCAACGGTCCCGGCGCTGGCCGCAGGGGTGAAGGCGGTGGCGTCGGCGGTGATGACGATCCCGGCCTGGCGGGGGACGATGGTGCAGACGGCGGTGCCCCCGCCGACGACGCTCGCCGGAGCGCAGGAGAGGCCGCTCGAGGTGTCGGGGACGGCGGCGGCGACGCCGGCGATCTCGGTCGCGCGCGAGAAGGTCCCGTAGAAGGTGTGGCCGGCCGTCGGCGTGTAGGTCGTGGCGACCCCGGTGCCGTCGTCGAGCCGGTGGCGATGGCAGGCGCGGGCGCCGGCGTCGGACACCAGCGGGACGCTCCAGGTGACCGTCGGCCAGCGGGTGTCGGCCGGGGTGGTGCCGTTGAAGAGCGCGCCGTCGGTGGCGGTCGCGGTGGTGGTCAGGGTGCAGGGCCCGAGGTTGGCGAAGGCGGCCTCGTTGAGGCCCAGGGCCACGTTCCAGTAGGCCTTGTTCCAGGCGGTCGCGGTGTCGAGGTGCTCGACGCCGCGGTAGATGGCGGCCTGAAAGAGGAGGTCGTGGGCGGGGTCGGTGAACGGCGGGTCGAGGTTGCCCGGGCCGGCGACGACGTCGACGCTGAACGGGCCGCCGCCGGCGCAGGTGACGGTGACGGGATCGAGCCACAGGGTGGTGTTGGAGTCGGGCCCGGCGGTGCAGGCGAAGGCCACGACGGCGGTGAGAGCGCGGTCGCCGTCCGGGTTGAAGAGGAGCTCGAGCGGAGCGCCGTCGGCCTGCTCGCAGTCGAGCTTGGCGGAGCAGAAGATGTCGGAGAAGCTGATCGCGACGTCGAAGAAGCCCTGACGTGCGGCGCGGGCGACGGTGAGGTCGAAGGCGACGGCGACGTCGCGGTTCGGTTCACAGGTGCGGGTGAGCTCGACGGGGTCGGACGCCGGGGCCGGGTTCGCGTAGTCGACGCCGGCGACGAGCGGACCGCTGCCGTCGCGCAGCTCGTCGAGGCTCAGGGCGACGGTGTTCTGGGCGACGCCGGCGCTGGCGTCGCAGGTGCCCACGTAGCTCAGCGCGCCGGCGCCGTCGCCGAAGTCGGTCGAGCGGACGGTGCGCGTCCAGACGAGGTCGCCCGCGCCGTTGTCGACGGAGAGGGTGTAGGTCGCGTCGGTGACGCCGGGGAGGGCCAGGGGGGCCACGGTGATCGCGAGCCGTCCGGGCGGATCGTCGGGGACGCCGAGGCATGCCGACAGCGCAGCCATCAGCGTCCAGAGCGTGGCCTGCCCCCACCGGGTGAGGGGCTGTGATGTGGCGCTGTGCATTCGCACGATGAGCGTCGTTCGCATGGGTCTAGGGGGTGCAGCGGAAAGCGAGCGATCTCTTTGTTGCTGCGCAACAGATGGTAGCGCAATTCCTACGCGGTCGCGAGACCCAAGCCGTGTAACCGGGGTCGCGGCCGCGGCGCACGGGACCCCAGCCCAGTGTGCGACCCTCGCCCTGGTGGGGGCGGTTTCGCGGTGGGACAGGTGCGGCTTGCGCTGAGCGGTGGGCGGGAACAGACTCACGAGGTGAACGTCGGCGCGGGTGGCCGATCCGCTCGTCGACGGCGGAAGGCGAACGGCAGAGGGTCCACGTATGGAACGGCGCCCACGAGTTCTCGTGATCGAAGACGACGACGTCTTCCGGGAGCTCGAGATCCGCTATCTCGAGCGGCGCGGGTACGAGCTGCTCGGGGCAGCGACGGGCGAGGCCGGGCTGGCGCTGTTCCGCGCGGAGCCCATCGACGTGATCCTGTGCGACCTGCGCCTGCCCGGGATGGACGGGCTCGACGTGTTGGCGGCGGTCGCGGAGAGCGCCCCGGAGACGCCGGTGATCGTCGTGTCGGGCGCGAGCGCGCTCGACGACGCGATCCAGGCGCTCAAGCGCGGAGCGTGGGACTTCGTCACCAAGCCGATGGAGAGCCTGTCGCTGCTCGACCGCGCCGTGCAGACCGTGCTCGAGCGGGCCGAGCTGCTGCGCCAGAACCGCGAGTACCGGGAGCGCCTCGAGACCCTCAACCGCGAGCTCGAGAGGGCGCTCAATCAGCTTCGAGCGGACGCTGAGGCGGGTCGCAGGCTGCAACAGAAGCTCCTGCCGGACGACGGCCTACGGGTCGGAGAGTGGACGCTGTCCCGGCGACTGTGGCCGTCGACCTATCTCAGCGGGGACTTCGTCGACTACTTCACCATCGACGAGCGGCACGTCGGCCTCTACATCGCGGACGTGGCCGGGCACGGGGCCGCCTCGGCGATCCTGACGGTGATGCTCAAGATCCTGGTCAGGCAGTACCAAGACGCCCACGATCGCGAGGGGGACGAGACGATCCTGCTGCCACACCGGACGCTGGCCCGGCTCGACTCCGACCTGCGCCAGCTCGACCTCCAGAGCCACGTGGCGACGATCTTCGGTGTGCTCGACCTGAAGACGCGCCAGCTCGCGCTCGCGGGGGGAGGCCACTACCCCTACCCCATCGTCTGCAGCGGCGGAAAGTGGCGGTCCGAGCCGTGCCCCGGGCGCCCGCTCGCCCTGTTCGACGACTCGCGGTACTACACGCAGACGCTCACGCTAAACCCCGGGGACGCGGTGCTGCTGGCCTCGGACGGCGTCCTGGAGGTCATCGACGGCGACTCCCTCGACGCCAAGGTCGACGTGCTCGGCCGCACCTTCGCGGCGGCCGGCGCCGACCTCGGCGCCTTGGCGGAGGCGCTCGGGCTCGGGCCGGACGGCGCCGCCGTGCTGCCGGACGACGCGGCGCTCCTGCTGCTCGCCGAGGGGGTCGCGTGAACAACGCCGGCTGCGTGCGTCAGGCGCGCGTGGACGGTGTCCACGTGCTGCGCATCGAGGGCGAGGTGCGCTACACCATCGCCCCGATCGTCGAGCGCTTCCTCGACCGCCTCTTCGCCCGCGCCGCGGTGGGCGGGGTGTTGATCGACCTCACCGACGCGACCTTCCTCGACAGCACGATGTTGGGGGTGGTCGCCCGCATCGCCGGCCGCATGCGTGCACTGCACAACGCAAAACCCACCATTGTTTGCAGGCCTGGAGACATTCTCACGCTGCTCCGCAGCATGGGCTTCGATCAGGTCTTCGACGTGGTCAGCGCGGCGCCTGACAGCGCCCGTGGGGCGCTCCCGGTGGTCGCCGCGGCGGACGGGGCGTCGCCGGAGGCCCGGGAGCTCGCCCGCACGGTGCTCGACGCGCACCGCTCCCTGGCGGAGATGAACCCCGAGAACGAGGCGGCGTTCCACGACGTGGTCGAGATGATGGAGCGCGAGCTCGCCGACGACTGACAGGGGTCAGGCACCCTCACTTTTTACTTTCCCACGAACACTGACAGGGGTCAGGCACCCTCACTTTTTACTTTCCCACGCAGAACAAAGCCCCCAGTGACAGGGGTCAGGCACCCTCACTTTTTACTTTCCCACGCAGAACAAAGCCCCCAGGCCATAAAGTGAAAAGTGAGGGTGCCTGACCCCTAAATGAGAGTTCGAGGGAGTTCGAGGGGTCAGGCACCCTCACTTTTTACTTTCCTACGCAGGACAACCGCCCCCAGGCCATAAAGTGAAAAGTGAGGGTGCCTGACCCCTAAATGGGAGATCGAGCTTCGTCGCGGTCCCTGACCGCTCGGAATGCCTGGGTGCGGTGCACGGTTCCAGGCCCGATGGCAGACGGTCCCACCAGCTCCCGCGGCCGGAAGGCGTTGTATCGACGCCCCGACGATGCTAGTTCACTGCGGGTGAACCGCCGCCAGTTCCTCGCACGCGCCGCCGCCACTGGCGCCCTCGTCGCCCTCGGCGGACCCGCCGCGCGCGCCATTGGGCCCCTGCAGGCGACGACCGTCCTGCGCATCCGCTACAAAGGGAACTGGTCGGTGAACCGCGGCGCCGCCGAGGCCCTCCACGAGGAGCTGCGCCTGCGGACCTCGGTCGCGATGGCCGACGCGCCGCTGACTGTCGACCTGACCAGCCCGCGCATGTACGACTCCCTCTTCGCCATCCTCGCCGGCGACGAGGCGTTCACCCTCAACGACGACGAGCGCGGCGCCCTGGCGCGCTGGCTCGGCCTCGGCGGCGTGTTGCTCTTCGACAACGCCGGCCGGACGGCGCCCTCGGACGGCTTCGACAAGAGCGCGCGGCGCGAGCTCCAGAAGATGTTCCCGCAGGAGACCCTCGGCCGCGTCTCGCCCGACCACGTCCTCTACCGGACCTTCTACCGCCTCGACTATCCCGCCGGCCGCGCCATCCACAAGCCCTACGTCGAGGGGCTCAGCATCGGCAAGCGCTTCGCGGCCATCCTCGACGGCAACGACCTCACCGGAGCGCTGGCGCGCGACGAGGTCGGCCGCTTCACCAACGTCCCGACGCCAGGCGGCGAGAACCAGCGTGAGATGGCCATCCGCTTCGGCGTGAACCTGATGCTGTACGCGTCGTGCCTGCACTACAAGGACGACCAGGTGCACCTCGACTACCTGCTCCACAGCCGCAAGTGGAAGATCCGGCCGCCGCAGTGAGCACCCACCCATGACCCTCCCACTGCTCGCCGCCCTCGAGCCCACCACCGAGCGCACGCTGACCTTCCTCGGCGGCGGTGAGCTGTGGCTCGACGTCGCCGTGTGGGCCCTCGGCGCGCTCGTCCTCGGGCTGACGGTGTGGAACCACCGCCGCCTGCTGCCCGTGCGGCGGCGCCTCGGGATGATCGCGCTGCGAGCGGCGCTGGTTCTGACGCTCATCCTCATCTTCTACCAGCCGGCCTTCCTCGAGGAGCGCGTCGCCGTCCACAAGAACACCGTGGTCGTCCTCGCCGACAGCTCCGAGAGCATGGGGCTGCCCCACGGCCCGACGACCCGCCTCGAGCTCGAGCGCAAGCTGCTCGAGCGTATGGCGCCGTGGCTCGACGGCCTGCGCGACGGGCACGACCTCGCGTTCTACCGCTTCGGCGACCACCTCGCCGACCTGCCCGACCTCGCCAAGGATCCCGACGCCGTCCGCGAGGCGGTCAAGGCCGAGGCCACCGAGACCCGCATCGTCGACACCCTCGGCGAGCTGCGCGACCGCTTCCGCAACCAGGACATCGGCGGCGTCGTGCTGCTCACCGACGGCATCGACACCTCGGGCGCCGGCCGCCGCGCGACCCTCGGCCTCGACACCCAGGCGGTGCTGCGCGACCTCGACGCGCCCATCTACAGCTTCACCACCGCGGGCGACGACAGCGTCAAGGACATCAGCGTCGCCCACGTCGCCTACAACAACTTCGCGTTCCTGCTGAACGCCACCTCCTTGGACGCGACCATCGAGGTACACGGCTACGCCTCGGGGACCATCCCGGTGCACCTGACCGAGAACGGCCAGCTCGTCGCGACCCAGGACGTCGTCGTGAGCCCGCTCGAGCGCGACTACAAGGTCCACTTCGACTTCGTGCCGAAGAAGCTCGGCAAGCACGTCTTCGGCGTCGAGGCCGAGCGGCAGCCCGACGAGATCTACGCCAAGAACAACCTCAAGCAGGTCATCATCAACATCGTGCGCGACAAGATCCGGGTCGTGCAGATCGTCGGGCAGCCGAGCTGGGACGAGCGCTACCTGCGCAACCTCCTCAAAGAGAACCCCAACGTCGACCTGGTCAGCTTCTTCATCCTCGTCAACCGCTTCAACCTGCGACCGCTGTCGACGCGGGACACCTCGCTCATCCCGTTCCCGGCGCAGGAGCTCTTCGCCGAGGAGCTGGGCGGGTTCGATCTGCTCATCTTCCAGAACTTCAACTACGGCCCGTTCCAGACGCGCCAGTACCTGCCGTTCATCGCCCAGTTCGTGAAGGACGGCGGCGCCTTCGCGATGGTCGGTGGGCCGCTGTCGTTGAGCGCCGGCGGCTACTACGGCACGCCCATCACCGACGTGCTGCCGGTCGAGATCCCGCCGTCCTTCGGGGCGGCCGAGGACACCCTCGACACCCAGCCGTTCACGCCCGTCCTGACCGAGAGCGGACGCTTCCACCCCATCACCCGGCTGGCGCTCGAGCCGGCGACGAACAAGGCCATCTGGAACGACATCACGCCCCTCGAGGGGCAGAACCTGGTGACCCGGGCGCGCCAGGACGCGGTGACGCTGCTCGAGCACCCGCGGCTCAAGACCGCCGACGGGGACCCGCAGCCGGTCGTCTCGGTGCGCGAGGTGGGCGAGGGGCGCTCGATGGTCGTCACCACCGACAGCACCTGGCACTGGGCGTTCAAGGCGGGCGGCGCCGGCAAGGACCCGCAGAACTACGAGTCCTTCTGGTGGAACGCGATCCGCTGGCTCATCAAGGACCCGGAGCTCGACCTCGTGAAGGTCAAGGTGCTCAAGGAGTCGGTGCCCGTCGGTCAGCCGGCGCAGGCCCTCATCACGGTGTTCCGCGCGGACTACCGCCCAGCCGCCAACCAGGAGGTCGGCGTCGTGGTCCGTCGCCGCGGGCCCGGGGACGGGCGCGGCGAGGGCGAGGAGATCCTGCGGGTGCCGGACGCCAAGACCGACGCCGCCGGCGAGCTGCGCCTCGACGTCCCGGTCGATCGCGCGGGGATCTACGAGGTCGACGCGTCGTCGCGGGTCGTGACCGGGCGGGCCGCCGAGGGGATGGATCTCTTCGTCGGGACCGACTCGAACCCCGAGTACGACCGGGTGGTCGGCGACGCGCGGCTGCTCGACAACCTCGCCCAGGCGTCCCAGGGGGCGGTGTTCGGCTTCGACGGCGACCCGACCCAGCTCCAGCTCAAGGAGCCGCAGGTCATCCGCGTGAAGAGCCGCCAGCACAAGGAGCTCTGGAACGCGTGGTGGGTGCTGCTCCTCGTCGCCGGCCTGTTCGGCTTCGAGTGGTGGCTCCGCCGGCGCTACGGCTATTTGTAGCGGCTACTCGACGCGGACGGCGTTGGTCTCGACCCAGCGGAAGGACTTGGTGGCGAGGTCCGTCGCGGCGCCGAGTTCGTCGAGGAGGTGGCGCGGCACGAGGGTCACCTCCATCTGGTAGGCCCCGGGCGCGTCGAGGGGCAGCGACACCCAGGTGCCGGGCTCGGTCCAGCTGTGTACCGCGGTGATGCCGTCGCCGTCCGTCCGATAGAGGGTCGCGGTCATCGCCGCGCTGCTGCCATCGCTCCAGTAGGCGTTGTTGCCCGGGACCGGGACGTCGGGGCTGCGGGCCCACAGCGTGGCCCCGTCGGCGACGTGCACGGTGCTGCCCATGTCGTGGTACTCGGGCGCCGCCTCGGTCCCCGTGATGGCGAGGATCGACGCCCCCACCGCGTCGCCCAGGACCTCGAAGACCACAACGTTGCGCCCGGCCTCGAGCGCCACCTCGGCCCCCGCCGGCAGCGCCTCGCCCGGGCCGACCATGACGCGGTTCTGGACCCAGCGGAAGATGCGCTCGTAGGCGTCGATGCGCTCCTGGTCGGCCAGGATGATGTTGCCCCCGTTCTTGAGCAGGTTCACGAGGTTGGGGTGCTCGATGGCGATGTCGTCGCAGGCGCTCGAGCCGGCGCAGATCGCCGGGACGATGACGTTCTCGTGCACGTCGCTGCCGGCGAAGGCCGTGATGGGGCGGATCGCCGAGACCGTGCGCCACTTGTCGAGCGCCTTGGTCGGGTAGGTGTCGAGCATGACCAGCGCCGTCAGGTCGGCCCGCGGCTTGTCGCTCGTCCCGAGGAAGAGCTCGAGCGCGAAGATGGCCGACGCGAGGTTGTCGCCGAGCACCGTGTTGAAGTTCGCGTGGAAGTTGTAGAGCTCCATCAACGGGATGTCGTGCTCGGCGATCATGCTGAACGGGAGCTCGTCCTGCTCGCTGTGGGCGATGGTGACCATGCCGCCCGCCGCCCGCACGTCCGCCGTCATCGCGTCGACGGCGTCGTCCGCCGTCCCGTCCACCAACGACACCCCGTAGTGGCTCATGTCGGCGAGGTGCTGACGCAGGCCGATGGGCATCGTGTGGGTCCCCTCGAAGCCCGGCACCAGCACCACGGTGCCGTCTGGGCCACCCTGCCCGTCCGGGCACGGGTAGCGCACGCCCCACGCGACGCCGTCGCTCTCGAGGAGCTCGTCGCCCTTGTCGAGCTCCGGGTAGAGCAGGGCCTCGAACGGCTGCTCGTCCATGTAGTTCGGGTGGTCGGTCATGAAGGCGACGCCGATCTGCTCCTTGCAGAGCGCGGCCTTCATGCGGCGGATACAGGTCCAGTCCGGCGTCCCGTTCTCGTCGAGGCCGTGGTCGTCGCAGGCGTCGTGACTGAACGCGCTGTGGAGGTGGATGATGGTGCGCACCTCGACGTAGCCGCGCTCGACCAGGGTCTGCGGCGTCCACGGCGGCGGCGTGGTGTCGGCCGCCAGCGTGTCCTGCGTGGCGCCGCTCGTGTCGGCGAGCGCCGTGTCCGCGGCGGCCGTCCCGTCGCTGTCGCCGCAGGCGGCCAGCGGCGAGACGAGGGAAAGGATCAAGGCGAGCCGAACATGCATGGACCATCTCCTCGGCGCGATCGGGCGGGTCGCGCGCGGGCGGCAGCCTAGCGCATTTTGCAGCGCAGCGTGAAGGATGCCGGTGTCGGGTTACGCGCGCTTCGACTCCGAATGCAGGTGCAGCACGTGATCTGCGTCGATGGTGTATGCTTGAAGTCACCGAGAGATGCGCCAAGGATGAGAGCGTTCCCAACAACAGCGGGGTCGAGATGACCTGTTCCATGGGCGAGCATGGGAGCGTGGTGCTCTACCGACCGATCCACGGCGACAAGATCCGGGTCGGTCTCAATGGCGTCTTCGTCGAGACCCCCGCCGAGGCGCTCGCGGTCGAGCTGTCCCCGGGGACGACGCTCCGTATGGAGATCCCCCTGCCGAACGGCGTGACCATCCGCCCGCTCGTCGCGGTCATCGGGGTCGACGACGAGTTCTTCGCCGCCGACTACGTCGAGCTGACCGCGGCGGACCGCGACGCCATCGACGCCTACTACGCGTCGCGCCCCTCCCAGCGCGAGCTCCTGGTGTGGGCGGTGCAGATGGAGGTCGCCGCAGCGGGCTGACCCTTCAGAAACACAACTCCCGGAGCTGCGCCTGGTACCACTCCGCGCAGCTCAGCGCCGGGTCGGCGAGCTTGCGGTAGACGAGCGAGATCGGCATCCCGGGATCCAGCTGGTCGCCGCTCTGAGCCGGCAGCCCCCGCGCCACCCTGACGAGGTCGACGAGCGCACGGCACTCCTCGTGTACGTGGTTGTCGGCCGTGACCTCGTCGCACAGCGCCACCTCCGGCGTCAGGTGCAGGTCGCAGACCCAGGTGAACGCCGGCTCCGGGAAGCCATCGCACGCGGTCGCGTCCCCGGTGGCCGCCCGACAGAGCCGGTTGAACGACTCGGGCATCCGGCGCGGCTCCGGGACCTCGGCCAACCGCCGCACGCACTCGGCGGCCGTCAGCCGCCCGTGAGCCCGGGCCAGACGCGTGGCGTTGAGGAGCTCCTCACAGCGCTCCTCGACGTTCGCGACCAGGCGCTGCCGGCACGGCGCGGGGTCGTCCCGCTCGACGGCCACGCACGCGGCGTAGCTCCACGTCTTTACGTCGAGGGTCCGGTTGCGCAGGTGGTGGTCCTCGACCTCGGCGACGAGCGCCGCAGCCGCCGCGGGCTCCGCGTCCGTCGCACCCACGACGACGTCCGCCAGCCGGTGACATGGGTGGTCGACCCACGCCGCGTCGCTGATGGGCCCGTAGCCGTGCTCGGGCGCCCGCGGCTCTTGGTCCTCCCAGGTCTGCTCGAGCTCCTCGACGACCCGTGGGTTCGGCACGGCGCGGGGC
Organism: Deltaproteobacteria bacterium HGW-Deltaproteobacteria-14; assembly: GCA_002841945.1. GTDB lineage: Bacteria > Myxococcota_A > UBA9042 > PHBI01 > PHBI01 > PHBI01. The sequence goes on along the minus strand of PHBI01000001.1, from coordinate 97,497 downwards.
TCCGGGACGTCGGCCTCGCCCCCCGCGAGCCCATGCGGGCCGCCGCGGTCATCGCCCGGCGCGGGGGCGCTCGGCTCCGATCCGGCCGTGGCGACGACGAGCGCCACACCACCGGCCACCACGACCCCGATGACGGCGACCAGGCCCCCTCTTCCCACGCGATCCCACCTCCGTGCCGGACCCGAGGACTCTGACACGACGCGGACGCGAGCGCGAGCCTCACGGCCATCCCCCGCGCCCCTCCCAGGGTCCTCCAGCGCGCACCCGCGCGGCGAACGCTCACACCACGCGCGGCGGCACCCGAGCCGAGGCGGCGACCGCGTGATCCTGCGCCCGCACACGCAGCCTCCCGACGCGCCCGTTGGCCCGCGCCTCCCGCTCCGCCGTCGTGGTGTACGCCAAGGCCCCAGCGAGCTCCTCCGCGAGGGCCACCTCGTGACACACGAGCAGCAGATCCACGTCCGCCGCCACCACCCCACGCGCGACCGCGGCCGCGTCGAAGCGCTCGGCGATGGCCTTCATCTCGAGGTCGTCCGTGATGACCACCCCGTCATAGCCCAGCTGGGCGCGGAGCAGCTCGGGCACCACCCGCGGGCTCAACGTCGCCGGGAGCTCCGCGTCGAGGGCCGCGTACACGATGTGCGCCGTCATCAGCAGCGGCATCCCGCTCGCCACCGCCGCGCGGAACGGCACCAGCTCGACCGCCTCGAGCCGCTCGCGCCCGTGCCGCAGCACCGGCAGCGCGAGGTGGCTGTCGACGTCCGTGTCACCGTGTCCCGGGAAGTGCTTCCCGCAAGGCAACACACCGGCCTCGCTCAAACCTTCCGCAAACGCTAGCGCACCACGAGCAACAGATTGCTGCGTCGCACCAAAGGCCCGCGCGCCGATGATGGGGTTGTCGGGGTTGGTGTCGACGTCGAGCACCGGCGCGAAGTCGACGTTGAAGCCGACGGCGGCGAGCTGCCGCCCGACCTCCGCGCCGAGGCGCCGCAGCCCGGCCGGTCCCAGCGCCAGGGCCGCCTCGCGCATCGCCGGGATGGCCGTGAACTCGGGGCAGATGGGCGGCTTGAGCCGCTGCACCGGGCCCCCCTCCTGATCGACCGCGATGAGCGGGGGCGGGCCCTCGGCCGGCCACAGCGCGCGCAGCTCTCGGACCAGCCCGGCGACCTCCGCCGTCCCCGCGATGTTGCGCGCGAACAGCACCACGCCGGCGGCCGCCCCGCTCCGCACGAAGCGCGCGAGCTCCGCCGGGACGGTGGTCCCGGCGAAGCCGACGACGAAGCGGTCGGTGACGCTCCGCCGCGCCAAGATCAGGGCTCCACCGTGCTGCGCGCTACCATGGACGGCCTGCGTCCTCCGCGGCGCCACACGAAGCCGCTCCGGCGCGCGACCACGCGCCGCCAGCTCCGGACTCCGGTCATCGACCCGCCGTTGGCGAGGTCAGGGGGTGCCGCCCAGCCGGGTGATGGTGTCCTTGATGGCGTCGGCGTCGCGCGCCGCCGGGTTCAGCGACAGGTACCGCTTGTAGGCCTTGACGGCCTCGCCGGTGTTGCCAAGGGCGAGCTGCACGCTCCCGATCTGCTTGTAGGCAGAGGTGTAGCCCTTGCTCGCGGCCTGCTGGTAGAGCTTGAGCGCCCCCTGCTGGTCGCTGTTATGCAGCGCGCGGGCCTCCATGTAGAGGTCCTTGCCGCTCTTGCCGCTGTCGGGCGGGGCCGAGGTCACCGGCGGCTTGGTCGCCGGCGGCTTGGTCGTCGCCTCGCGGGTCGTCTCGGGCCGCGCCGCGTCCTTGAGCCGCTTGGCCCGCGCCTTGACGTCCTCGGCCTCCTGGTTGCCCGGCGCGATCTCGAGCGCCTCGTCGGCCAGCGAGATGGCGTCGTTGTAGCGCTTGCGCCCGAGCGCGGACTTCGCCTCGTCGACCTTGGCGTTGGCGATGGCCGGCCCGACCACGTCGCGCAGCTCCTTGATGCGGGCCGCGTAGACGCTGTCCGCGGGCAGGTCCTTGACCCCCTCGAGGGAGGCCCACGCCGCCGGCAGGTCGCTCTTCGCCTGGGCCGCCTGCGCCGCCTGGTACGCCGCCGAGGCCTTGCGCTCGCTGACGATCTTCTCGCGCAGACGCTTGCCCTGCGGGTTCTCCTTGTCGAGGGCGAGCACCGCCTCGATCTGCTTGTCGGCGTCGTCCCACTTCTCGGCCGCGATAGCCGCCTTCGCCTTGTCGAGCGCCCCGTTGATCATCTCGGCGTTGCTCGGCGTGTCAGGCGCCGGCGGGGTCGTCTCCGGCGGCGCCATCGTCTCGGGAGGCTTGGTCTCCGCGACCGGCGGCGCGGTCGCGACCGGCGGGTTGGTCACGTTGACGTTGTTGACCTCGGGCTCCTTGTTGGCGAGCACCAGCACCGCCACCAGGCCGCCCACGAGCAGCACCAGCACGATCAGGATCCACGCCTTGCTGCCCTTCTTCTCCGGGGCCTTGTCGGCGGCGTCGGCCCCAGCGGCCCCACCGGCCCAGTCGTCCGGCCGGAAGATGAAGTCCTCGTCCTTCTCGACGAAGCGGAACTGGACCTTGCCCAGCTCGATGATGTCGCCGCTCTTGAGGATCGACTCCTCCCAGAACTCGCCGTTGACGCGGATGCCGTTCTTCGACGCCAGGTCCACCATCGTGACCCGGCCCTCCTTCATCACGATCTTGGCGTGGTTGCGGCTGATCGAGTGGTGCTCGACCTGCAGATCGTTCTCGCCGGTGCGCCCGAGGATCATCGTCTCGGTCGTGATCGGGTAGGTCGTGCCCGCGAGCTGCGAGGTCACCGCCACCAGCATCGGGTGCGCGGCCTCGATCCGCTTGCGACCCTTGCCGCGGCTGGCCTGCTTCTCCTCTTTGACGTCGTCGGCCATCGCCGGCGCGCCCACCCCGGTCTTGTCGGACACCGCCGCCTTGGCCGCGGCGATCTGCGCCTTCGCCGCCTTCTCGAGGGGGCTCGGCATCCCGGCGCCGGTCACCTCGCGCGGCTTCGGCTCCTTGTCGACCTTGTGCTCGCCGTCGCTCGGCGCCTCGACCGGCGCCTCCGCCGCGGGCGCGCTCTCGTCCTTGACCGGCTCCGATCCCTCGAGAGACAGGGCGTAGTCGCCGATCATGATCACGTCGCCGTCGGTGAGACGGCGCGAGGTCTTGATGCGCTCCCCGTTGACCCGCGTCCCGTACTTGCTGAGGTCCTCGATGTGGACCTCGGTCCCCTTCTTCAGGAGACGGGCGTGGGTGCGCGACACGTTCTCGGCGGTCAGCCGGATGGTGTTCCCTTCCTTGCGACCCACCGTGTACTCGTCGCGCGTCAGCGAAACGGTCGTGGTCTGACCTTCATCGTCCTTGATCTTCAGCTTGACCAACGTGTCCTCTCAGACGAATGGCGCGGTGACCGACCCTGACCCCGTAGCGCCGCCAGGAAGCGATTCCTTCCCGACGATATGAAATCGGGTACCAGATTCGCCCCAAGGTGACAACTCGTCGCGTTGCGAGCCGTTCGGCGCGGATCATCCCAGAGTGCGCCGCGCCCGTCCACCGGCGGGCCTCAGCCCCGGGTAACCCGCGCCGTCGCGCCACTGTGGCCAAATGGACACGGCGCTGTGGCCAGGGCCGCACGATCGGCGCTCGGTCCCACGGTGAAAGGCCGCCGCGAGCGCTGGCACGGAACTTGGAACGTGAGCTCGCCACGGAACACGACACGCCGGAGGCTCCCTGATGCACCTGCTCCCCGCCAAGCCCAGCGCCACCTCGCCCCGCGGGGCCTTCGAGGCCCAGGCCCTCGTCCACATCGACGCCCTCTACGGGGCCGCGCTGCGCCTGACCCGCGAGCCCAGCCTGGCCGAGGACCTCGTCCAGGAGGCGCTGCTCCGCGCCTATCAGAACTGGGCACAGTTCACCGACGGGACGAACTGCCGCGCGTGGCTCCTGCGCATCGTCACCAACACCTTCATCAACGGCTACCGCCGCAAGACCAAGGAGCGCGAGATCCTCGACGCCGAGGAGGTCGGCGCCTACGGAGACCGCTTCTTCTGTCGTGACACGGTCCGCAGCTGGGCCTGCCCCGAGACCGGCTACGAGAAGAAGAACCTGTCGCCGACGGTCACCCAGGCCCTCGCCGACCTCAAGCCGGAGTTCCGTCAGGTGGTCGTCCTCTCCGACCTCGAGGGCTTCGCCTACAAGGAGATCGCCGATCTGGTCGGCTGCCCCATCGGCACGGTGATGTCGCGCCTCTTCCGCGCCCGCCGGACCCTGCGCAAGAAGCTCCAGGACCACGCTCGCCAGTTCGGCCTCATGGCCCTCGCGGAAGCCGCAGCCTAGCTCAGCTTACAAGTGGCTATCCTGAAAAGACATTTCTCACCGCGGAGAGCGCGGAGGACGCGGCGGCAGGAGCCTGCATGAAGACGGCAGCTCCATCCGCTGTCCTCCTCTCCGCGCTCCCCGCGCCCTCCGCGGTGAAGATCTGTTTTAATACAGCATGTTGACGCCACTCGATCGCCATTGAGACGAGCTCTCAAACGCGGAGAGGGCGCCCGAGACCGTGAGTCTCGGGCGCCCTCTCTGCGTTCATCCCCTTCGCCCGGCGAGCGCCCCGCCCGTCAGGCGGTGCGCCGCCGCCGGATGGCGAGCAGCGCCAGCGCGAGCAGCAGCAGCGCCGGCAGCGTGCCCTCCCCGCCGGCCGCGCAGCCGTCGTTCTTCGGCGGCGTCGGCGTCGTCCCGGTGTCGGTCTCGGCGCTCGTGTCCCCACCCGCCACGTCCTCGTCGACGTCGCCGGTGTGGGTGTCCTCGTTCGGGTTGGTCCCCCCGCCGGTCCACACCTTGTACGGGGTCGGGTCCGCCTCGTAGTCGTTGGTGTGGTGCGGGTCATGGCCGAACCCGTTCCACTCGAAGACGCTGCCGGTCTTGCCCTCGGTGTCCCAGGCGTAGACCCAACCGTCGCGCGTGCTGACAGCGATCTCGAACTTGCCGTCGCCGTCGAACTCGCCCACGCCCACCGACGCGATGATCCAGCCGCCGGTCTGCTTCGGGAAGCCCTCGGGCTCGACCCCCTCGTGGTTCCACGCGTGCACGAGGTAGCCGCCCGAGCCGATCACCACCTCGGGGTTGGTGTCGTTGTCGAGGTCCACGATGGTCGGCGTGTTGAAGAACTGCCAGTCATCGTGCACCCGCGGGAAGCCGGCCATCATCTTGCCGCTCTCGGTGTCCCAGCCGCTCATCTGGTGGTCGAAGTCGCCGCGCTTGCCGCCCCCGGCGAAGGCCAGCGCGAAGTTGAAGCCCGCTGTCCCCTTGACGAGGTCGATCCCGCCTTCGTTGTCGATGTTGGCGAAGGCCCCGTTGTTCATGAGGATGTAGGACGGGCTGTCCTGGGAGTTCGAGTTGGCCCCGAAGGTCCCGTTGTTCATCTTCTTCCAGACGGTGCCGTCGTGGTTGAAGATCCACCCCTGGGTCGAGGTGGCGTCGACGCTGATCTCGCGCGTCCCGTCGAAGTCCAGATCGGCCAGGATGGGGTTGCCCACGATGCCCCGGCCGACGACCGGCAAGACGTTCACCGTCAGGCCGAAGATCGACGCGGGCCAGCCGGGCTCGATGGCACCGGTGCGCCCGTCCAAGGCGTACACGACCGCCTCGTTCTCGAAGCCGGAGCCGCCGTAGACCTCGCTCGATCCGGTCACGATCTCGGGGACGCCGTCCCCGTCGATGTCGGCGACCGCCGGGGTCGCGATGATGCGGTCCTGGTTGCTCAGCGAGTCGCTCGTCGTGTCGGTCACCCGCACCGGCCAGGGCGCCATCCGCGTGCCGTCGGCGTGCCAGACGTAGATGTACTCGTCCATCGCCGCGCAGATGATCTCGAGCCCGGGCTCGCCGTCGAGGTCGTAGAGGACCGGCGACGCGAAGAAGCCGGGATCGACGACGTGGTCGGGGTCGCGCAGGGCGGACTTGTCGTGGTCGACGGACACCGGGAAGCCGGTCCGGACGCTGCCGTCGTTGTTGAAGACGTAGAGGTAGCCGTCCCAGGTGGTCGCGACGATCTCGAGGGTCCCGTTCAGGTCGAGGTCACCGATGGCGACCGGCATCATCCCGGTCTTGCGGCCGTAGACGGGGTCGACGCCGCCGACCTTGGTGCAGCCGCTCTTGTCGGCGCGGTAGGCGCAGGCGCCGAGGACGTTGCCGGCCTTGTCGACGTTCATCGCGTCGCGCGCGCCGACCGACACCGGGAAGCCCGTGAGCTCGCTCCCGTCGGCCTGCCACGCGTGGATGAGGCCGTCCGCGGTGAACAGCACCAGCTCCTCGTCGTCGTCCTTGCCGTCGATGTCGGCGAAGATCGGCGACGACTCCGCCGACGCCCCCAGGTACTTCGGGAAGCCGCTGATCGCCGTCGGGTCCTTGTGCAGCAGGAAGCCCTTGCGGTGCTGCCCCGTCACGCTCGTCCCGTCGGGGGCCTGCGCGGTCGCGGTCAGGCGCAGGGTCACCGCGTTCTGGTGCGGATCGGTGACCTTCTTGTCGAGGTCGATGGCGATCGCCGACAGGTCCCAGTCGGCGATCTTGCCCTCGAAGCCGGCCGTGGTGCCGCTGCCGACCTCGACCCAGCCGTCGTTCGGCGCGCGCCCGAGGGCGTACTCGAGCTTCCACGTCACCTCGGTGTAGCGCGCGTCGCGCCCGTCGCGGCGGTCGTTGATGCGCCCCATCACCTCGTAGGTCGGGGTCTTGGCCGGGTCGAGGACCTCGAACCAGCGCGGCATCAGCAGATCGACCTCGGGCGGGAGGTGCTTGGCGACGATCATCTCGACCGCCACCCGGGCGTTGTTGCGCCCGTACCCGAAGTGCCAGTCCCAGCCGGGGCCGCTCTGGAACTTCTCGGGATCATTGTCATCCGGGTTGACGTTGATGTCGTCGGCGCTCGCGACCAGGACCTGCTTGATCTCCTCGGCGCTGATCGGCGGGTCGAGCTCGGCCTTGAGCGCCGCCGAGTACATGAGCCCCACCTGCCCGCTGGTGATCCCCGTCGCCTCCGACGAGCAGCCCGTCCCCGGGGTCGACAGCAGCAGCTGCATCCCGAAGTTCGTGCAGTTGTTGAAGTTCAGGAACGTCGTCGACTGGCTCGGCGAGGCCTCGTCGTACTGGATGGCGTGGACGTACATCGAGTGCTCGCCCGAGCCGGGGAAGTTGTGGTGGTAGCTCAGCTCGTCGGCGGCGCTCGCCACGAAGCCGACGTTGTTGTTGTAGGCGTACTCGACCGCCTCGTTGGCGAAGCGGGTCATGTTGATGGCCCCGAGCGCCGACTGGATCACGCTCGCCCCGCTGTCGACCGAGAAGATGACCCCCTGGGCGAAGTTGTTCGAGTCGGTCACGAAGGAGTCGCCGACCCGGAGCATGAGCGCCGTGCAGTTCGGACACACCCCGATGTCGCCCATGCCGTTGTTGCCCTCGGCACAGGAGTCGCGCGCCTCGCCGTTGCCGTGCCCGAAGCGGGTCTCGTCGTAGGCGTTGTTGTCGTCCTGCATGAAGTCCCACCCCGAGATGTCGTCGAGGTAGCCGTTGCCGTCGTCGTCGACGCCGTCGGAGCACTTCAGGATGAGGTCCTCGGGGTCGATCATGCCGTTGGCGTTCTCGTCCCAGTCCGCGAGCGCGGCCGCCTCGGTGCCGGCCGCCGCCCAGTAGTCGCGGATGTCGAACCAGCCGCTGCCGTCGACATCGAACTCGTCGGCGCCGTCGGGCGGGGTCGTCATCGCGGCGGGCTTGCAGCCGCCGAGCTCGCCCCGGTTGAGGTAGTACTTGTTGACCAGGTCGCGGTTGTCCCAGTAGGCGCCCGAGTCGTGGATGGCGACGATGACGCGGCGGTCGCCGGTGGTGATCTGCCAGGCGCGGTCGGCGTGGATGCCGGTGCCCATGGCGATCTCCTCGGTGCGGAAGCCCGGGGTCTGGGTCCACGCCTCGGGGACGTAGGACCACAGGTTCCACTGGCCACCGAAGCCGGGGTCGTTTGGCGGATCGAGGCGCGGGTCGTCGGTCGGCCCGTTCGGCCAGGCGAGCACCAGGCTCGGCGACAGCACCACGGTCAAGGCGGCGAGGAGGTAGGCGATCCGCTTCATCAAGGCTCCAGGGTCGGTCGGGCGGGCCACAACAAATCGGAATCGGTGGGTCTTTGCAAGGACTCCCCGCGCCGACCAGGACGGCGTGGCCGCGGGCTCCCGACGCGCGGGCCGTTGACGCGCGCACCGCGGGCCGCTTATAGCCGGGTCTCGCCCCCGCGGCGGCGTCCCCCGTAACCGGGCGGGGCGCCCGCGGCTAGACACAACGGAGTACAGCGCGTGCGTTCGGTCGGAAAGCTGGGGGTCATCATGTCGCTCTTGTGGATCGTGCCGGGGTGCGGCGAGCGCAGCCAGGCTCCCCCCGTGGCGGACGTCGCGCCTGCGGACACGGCCCCGCCGGCGCGCAGGGACGGCGCCGTCATCTTCGCCGACCGGCAGGAGCCGGTGACGCCGTTCCTGATGCACGACCCCCACCTCGACCTCTTCGTCCGCTGCCAGATGAAGCGCGACGCCGCCAAGCGCGACGGCGGGCCGGAGGTCCTGTGCTTCGACCCGACCCGCCGCCCGGCGGCGTCCGTCACGCTGCTGCGCGTCGAGCGGACCGGCGGCGACCTCGGCGGGGTCCTGCGCTACCTGTCGGCCACCGCTGAGGGCACGCACTTCGTCGTCGAGAAGACCGGCACCGTGCACCAGCTCCTCGACGGCGCCTACGCCGCCCGCCGCGGCGGCGCGGTGCGGCCGCACGAGCTGCGCGTCATCAGCTGTCACGAGACCGCCTGGCAGCCCCTGGCCGACGCGCTGCGGGAGCTGTTCCCGGGGCTGCGGGTGGAGGTGAGCCAGCTCGCGCCGCCCCCCCCGCCGCCGACTCCGACTCCGACCCCGCCCCCGCCGGCACCCGACGCCGCTGCCCCCGCGGCCCCCCCCGACACCACCGGAGGAGCCTCCGAATGAAGACGCCCCTGCTCGCCCTCGCGCCCGCCCTGCTGCTCGCCTTCGCGGCCCCCGCCTGCGACTCCGGCGGCGGGACGACGACCTCCCCCTTCCCCGAGGCCGGCGACCCCTACCCCGCCGCGACGGTCCGCGACTGCGCCGGCGACGCCGTCCCCCTGGGCGACTGGATCGCCGCCCACGACGTCGTCTACATCGGCTTCGGCGCCAAGTGGTGCCAGGCCTGCCAGGAGGAGGTCCCGATCCTCAACGCCGAGCTCGTCGACGGCCTCGCCGGCCAGAACGTCGGCGTCGCCCAGCTCCTCGTCGAGGACGACCCCGGCCTCCCCCCGACCCAGGCCCTGTGCGCGTCGTGGAAGGACGACCTGGGCGCGACCTACGACGTCTTCGTCGACGTCGACCAGGCCAGCCTCGCCGCCCACTTCGGCGGCGCCGTCACCGACCTGCCGCTCCACTACATCGTCTCCGGCGACGGGACCGTGCGCCTGCGCAAGCTCGGCGCCCTGCCCGACAACATCAAGCAGCTCGTATCGGACTGGATCCCGTGAACGACAAGCACGTCCTCATCCTCGGCTGCGGCTACACCGGGGTCGCCCTCGCCCAGCGCCTGGCCTTCAAGGGCCAGCCCGTCGTCGGGACCACCCGGACCGAGGCCCGCGCGTCCATCATCCGCACCCGCGGCGCCCACCCCATCGTCTGGGACGGCCGCGAGGTGCAGGCCCTCGCCCCGTGGCGCGGCCGCGTCCACGCCGTCGTCTGCTCGATCCCGCCCGACGTCGCGCCGAACGGCGACTTCACCGACCTCACCGCGGCTCTCCTCGACTTCTTCGCCGACTGGAGCCTCGACGCCTTCGTCTATATCTCGTCGACCAGCGTCTACGGCGACCGCGGCGGCGAGGTCGCCGACGAGGACACGCCCTGCGACCCCGACAGCCCCCGCGGCGCGGCGCGCCTGGCCATCGAGCGCCAGGTGCTCGCGGCGCCGCTCACCGGCATGGTCATCCGCCCGGCGGGCATCTACGGCCCCGGGCGCTCGCAGCTCCACCGCATGGCCGCCGCCAAGTACCGCCTCGTCGGCGGCGGCGGGGCGTTCACGAACCGCGTCCACGTGACCGACCTCGCGGCGCTCATCGAGGCCGCGATCAACCGCGGACAGCGAGGCGCCGTCTACCTCGGCAGCGATCTCGAGCCGGCCACCCAGCGCGCCGTCGTCGACCACGTCGTCACCACCTACGGGCTGTCGGTGCCGACCGACATGCCGCTCGCGGAGGCGCGGATCCGCCTCGACAAGAACGTCCTGGCGATGGTCACCGGGTCCAAGCGCCTCGATCCCGCCAAGACGCTCGCCGCGCTCGGCGTGAAGCTGCGCTTCCCGAGCTACCGCGAGGGGCTGGCCGACGTCTGGCGGCGCCAGCGCTCCGAGATCGAGGCGCTCGTACCGCGATGACCGTCTTCGCCGTCGTCCTCGCGATCGCGGCACTGATCCTCGCCGTCGTCGCGTTGGACCGCGCCGGCGCGGCGAACCGGCGCGCCCGCACCCTCGAGGACGAGCTCGCGCGGCTACACTCCGAGCTCGCCGCGCGACCGGCAGGGACCAAGCGACCACCCGAGGCGCCGCCCGCGGCGATGGGAGCGACCGGCGTCACGCTCGACGCCGACGCGGCCGCCAGCGACGTCGCCTCGCTCCCCGCACCCGAGGACGAGGGCCGCGTCACGGCCGACGAGGCCGACGCGCCCCTGACCCCACGCCCCCACGTCGAGCCCCCGCGCGGCGTCGAGGCCGCCATCGGCCTCACCTGGGCCACCCGCGTCGGCGGCGCGCTGCTCCTCGCCGGGGTCATCTTCTTCTTCAAGTACGCCGTCGACCGCGACTGGCTCGGCCCCTGGGCGCGGGTCGGGCTCGGCGCCGGCACCGGGGGCGTCGCCATCGCCGTCGCCGCTCGCCTGCGCGGTCGGGTCTCGAAGTCGTGGGTCGACATCATCGCCGGCGTCGGCCTGGCCATCCTGCTCGTCGTCGCCTGGGCCAGCCACGCCCTCTACGGCCTGGTCCCGCCGATCGCGGCCTTCGCGGCCTTCCTCGCGCTGGTCGTCGCGGGCGGCGCCCTGGCCGTCGCCTTCGACAGCGAGCCGCTGCTCGTGACCGCCGCCCTCGCCGCGCTCGCCAACCCGATCCTGCTCGGCGACGCGATCGGCGACGAGGGCCTGCGCTTCGCCTACGTGGACGTCATCGCCGCCGCCACCCTGGCCGTCGCCGTCCGCCGGCGCTGGGCGCTCGCGGCCTTCGGCGCGGCGGCCGGCGGGCTCGCGGTCGGCGTCGCCTGGTGGCTCACCCGAGACGGCGTCGTCCCCACCGACATGCGCTGGACGGCCCTGTCCGGCGTCGCGGCCCTCGGCGGCGTGGTGATGACCGCCGCCCTCCGCTGGGAGAACGCGCCGGTGCGCCACGGGCTCCTCGCGCTCGGCGCATCGATCATCGTCATCGCCATCGCCGCCCTGATGCCACGCGACGCCGACCCCCTGATGGCCGCGGCCTGCGGCGGCGTCGCGGTCGGCCTCACCGTCGCCCGCCTGACCAGCGACGTCGGCTGGGCGAACCTCGCGGCGCTGCTCGTCACGACCGCCGCGATCGCCGTCCGGGGCGCGCCGGCCGAGCCCGCCGCCGTGGCGGTGCTGGGGCTGGTCGCGGTCGTCTATCTGCTGGACGCCGCGACCGCGCTGGCCCACAAGAGCGAGCGCGCCACCGCAGCCGAACACCTCCTGTGGCAGCTCGTCGTCAGCGGCCTCGCGTTCACCGCGCTGGCCATCGCCGGGCTCGGCCTCGGGGCGCGCGCGACGCTGGCGGTCGCCGCCGGCGGCATGACCGTCGCCTACGGCGTCGCCGGCGCCTGGCTCCTCGGCAAGGGCCAGCGCGTCGGCGCCTCCGCCGCCCTCCACGTGGCGCTTGCGTTCTTGGCGACGGTCGCCCCCCTGACGCTGCACGGCGTCGCGGTCGCGGTCGCCTGGTCGGCGCTCGGCGCCCTCAGCGCGCTGCTGGCAGCCCGCGCCGCGCTGCCGCGGCTCGAGCTGGGGTCGCTGGCCGCGCTGGGCCTCGCCCTCGCCCACACCGCGGTCGTCGGCTGGCCCGCCCCCGACTTCGCTCGGGCCGAGTTCATCGCCTCCGACGGGGCCGAGGGCGCCTTTTTTGCACTGCACATCACGGGCGCCCGGACGCTCTCGTTGATCGCGATTGGAATCGGGATTCTCGTCTTTGCATTTGCGAGCAGACGGACCCGCTGGCGCAAGGTTGGGGTGGTCGCGCGCTTCGTCGGGTTGGCGGCGCTCGGGCTGGCGTTGACGGCCGAAGCGGCGCTCTTCGTCGACCGTGGCGCCGTCGCGTTCCCGGTCCGGACGGGCGCGGAGGCGCTGGCGGCGGAGGCGCTGCTCGGCGGCGCGGCGTCTCTGCGCGGCCTCGCGACCACCCTGGCCCTCGGCGGGTGGGGGGCGGCGGTGCTGACCTGGGGCTTCGTGCGGCGGGACGTCCACGCGCGCTGGTTCGGGCTCGGGCTGCTGGCGGCGGTGGTCCTGAAGGTCCTCGCCGTGGACCTGTGGGACTTCGATCCGGTCGCGCGGACGGTGATCCTGGTGGCGTTCGGCGTGCTGCTCCTCGCGAGCGGCTTCCTCTACGCCCGCTTCGGCGAGCGCCTGCGCGGGCTCTTGCGCGAAGAGGAGGGGGACGATGAGTGAGGAGGTGCGGCTCGCGGGCGGCGTGACGCTGCGCGCGGCGGCGGTGGGCGACGAGGACGCGGTGGCCGCGCTGAGCGTGGCGCTCTACGTCGAGGATCCCGGCGCGCGGCCGATCACCCCCGCCGACGTGGCGCGCACCCTCGACCACCTCCGCCGCCACCCCGAGCGCGGGCGCGCGCTGGTCCTCGACGACGGGGTCGAGCTGCTCGGCTACGCCTTCGTCATCGCCTTCTGGTCCAACGAGCTCGGCGGGCTCGTGGCGCTCCTCGACGAGCTCTACGTCGCCCCCGCCGCGCGCGGCCGCGGGCTCGGGACGGCGCTGATCGCCGCGATCGCCGACGGGCGCACCCCGGGCTTCGAGGCGCCGGTCGCGATGGACCTCGAGGTGACCCCCGACAACGCCCGCGCCCGCGCCCTCTACGCCCGCCTCGGCTTCGCGCCACAGAAGAACGCCGGCATGCGACGGCTGCTCCGCACCTGAGGTCTCCGCCCCGATGCGCACGATTTCTTGCCGCCGCGCCGCAAGCGCCTGTAAAGAGTCGGGGATGCGCGCCTTCGCACCGCTACTCACGATGGTCCTCCTCGCCGCCTGCGCGACGACGGGCGAGTCCGACACCGGCTCGTCGGTGCAGTACCTCATGATCACCTCCGGCGGCACGCGCACCGCCGTCGCCCCCGAGCGGCGCTCGGGCTCCCGCGGCGGGGTCGTGCGCGTCGAGCCGATCCGCCGCGAGGGCCCCGTCGCGCGCACCAACGCCCAGCTCCCGCGGTCGGTCACCGCCTCCGCCGTCGACGTCCACCCCGGCCCGAGCCGCCACGACTTCGAGCCGGCCGTCGAGCCGCGCACGCCGCCCGGGACGGGCGACGTGGTCCTGCCCTACCCCGTCACCCGCATCTTCCGCGGCTTCGGCGCGTGCCGCGGCAACCGCCACTACCACGAGGCCATCGACATCGGCGGGCTCGGCCCCGACCAGGGCATCGGGACGCCCATCCGCTCCATGAACCGCGCGCGGGTCACCCTCATCGGCCGCGGCGCCGACGACCCCGGCGAGTTCGGCCGCCCCGACACCCGCGGCGGCACCGTGAAGCGCGGCGGCCACGAGCTCCCGCGCTCACGGGTCGTCGACGGCTACGGCAAGGTCTACTTCTTCACCCGCGACAGGGGCCGCTGGCGCTCGGGCAACGTCGTCGTGACCGTCGGGATCGGCGGCCCCCTCGATCGCCACGAGGTCCGCTACATGCACCTCGGCGCCGTGCGCCCCGGGCTCGAGGTCGGCGACATCGTCGAGCCCGGCGAGGAGCTCGGCGTGCTCGGCGGCACCGCCGTGCAGGAGTCGTCGCCCCACCTCCACCTCGACATCGAGAACCCCGAGGGCGAGAAGATCGACGTCGCCCCGCTGCTCGGCCTCGAGGCCACCGCCCGCGAGTGCCCGGAGCCGAGCGCCGCCGGCAAGGAGGCGCGGGTGTGGACCCGGGCCGTGACCCTTCCGCGCTGCGGCAAATGGGAGCGCGAAGAGGACTTCGCCTCGGGCGAGTACTACGCTCACGACGTACTCCTGACCCTCGAGAAGGGACAGAAGATCAATGTTGCATTGCAGCGAACCGGCGGCCGCTGGCGCCCCCAGATCGCGGTCAGCGGCGGCGACGGGACGACGGTCTACAACGGCTCGAGCGCGACCCGCGCCGGCCAGGGCGGGCCGCTGAAGGTGACGCGGCGCGAGTCGGGCAAGAAGAGCGAGCGCGCGGTGGTGGTCGTCGAGGCGAAGGAGCGGACGACGCTGACGGTGCGGGTGACCGCGTGGCCGAGCGAGCGCTCCGGGCTGCTGCTGCCGAAGGACGGGGCTTACGCGCTCGCGGTCGAGACCGCCTGCGACAGCTGAGGGGCGAGGTCGGTCGCGGCGCTGGCCGGGAGCGTGAGGGTGGCGCGGCAGCCGCCGCCGGGGCGGGCGCTGAGCGCGACGCCGCCGCCGTGCTGCTCGGCGATGGAGCGGGCGACGGTGAGGCCGAGGCCGCTGCCGCCGCCCTTGGTGGTGACGCCGGGGCGAAAGACCTGCTCGGCGAGCCCGGGAGCGAGCCCCGAGCCGGCGTCGTCGACGGAGACGTGGGCGCCGCCGCCGGGTTCGGGCTCGAGGGAGACGGTGATGGTGCCGCCGGCGGGGGAGGCCTCGAGGGCGTTCTGGAGTAGGTTCGTGACGACCTGGCGCACCTTGCGGGGGTCGCAGGCGAGGACGACGTCTGCGGGGGCGGCGAGGCGGACCTTCACGCCGGCGCGCTCGGCGAGGCCCTCGTGGATGGCGACGACGTCGCGCAGCAGGGCGGTGAGCGAGGTCGGCGTGACGGCGATGTCCGACAGCGGGCGCGAGAAGTTCAGGAACTCCTCGAGGACGCGCCCCATGCGCTTGGCCTCGCCGACGAGGACGTCGAGCTGCTCGGCCTCACGGGAGCCGGGGGCGGCCTTGCGCGCGAGCAGCACGGACAGGCCCGAGATGGCGGCGAGGGGGTTCTTGAGCTCGTGGGCGATGGCGCCCGCGAGCCCCACGAGCTCGGCGTTGCGCTCGCGCAGGGTGTCGGCGAGGGCGGCCTGGGAGGCGGTCGCGGCCTGCCAGGCGCGGTCGAGGCGGTGGCGGATGATGGCGCCGAGGAGGCCGCCGAACACGACGGTCAGCGCGATGAGCAGGGCGAAGAGCGAGATGCCGGCGACGTGGGCCGAGCCTGCGCCGTCGCGGTCGATGACCGGGAGGACCAGCGGGATCTCGGGGGCGAGGAGGTCGGCCAGGGTCAAACCGATCAGCGCGGTCAGCGGCAGCGCGATGGAGGCGAGCCAGGCCCGCGGGCGCCCGAGGGCGACGGCGACGAGGATGGACGCCGGGATGTAGATGACGATGAGCGGGCTCTCGATGCCGCCGGTCGCGGTGATGACGAGGGTCTGGACGCCGAAGACGGCGGCGACGAAGGCGACGGTGGCCGGCAGCGACACGAGGCCGGGGGTGCGGATGAGGCGGCGCAGCACGACGGCGAGGGTGATCGCGGTCGCGACCCCGGCCCCGACCAGGCCCAAGCGCCACGGCTCGGCGTCGATCGCGATGAGCACGACGAGCAGGACCAGGCTGATCGCGACGCCGACGAGGGGCAGGCGCTGGACCAGGGCGAGGGCCCAGACCAGCGAGCGGCCGGGGGCGGTGGGTTCGTGGGACATCGCGACTCCTGGCGCGCGCGACCGGGGGGCGCGTCGCCCAGCCACCCGGTCGCACGATCCGTGCCGCCGCGCAAGGCGGGTGGGGCTCGACGGCGGGCGCGCGCGAGGTCGGGGCCTGGCACGCTTCGTGCTGCCGTGCCATGCAGGGTGAATGAAACGGGAGCGATCCATGACCTCACGCGTGCTGGTGGTCGACGACGACAGGGCGGTGCGCTTCACGCTCCGGGCGATCCTCGAGGAGCACGACGACATCGACGTCGTGGAGGCGCCGGACGGCGTGGCGGGGCTCGCCGTCGTCAGGGACGCGGGGGCCGATCTGGTCATCAGCGACCTGCGCATGCCGGGGCTCGACGGGATGGGGCTCTTGGCGCAGATCGGCGCGCTGCCGGGGGCGCCGCCGGTCATCGTCATCACCGCCCACGGCGACGAGCGGACGGCGGTCGAGGCGATGAAAGCCGGCGCCCTGGACTACTTCGCCAAGCCCTTCGACCCCGACGAGATCAGCCGCGTCGTGCTGCGCACCCTCGGCCAACAGCGCCTGGCCGCCGAGAACCTGCGCCTGCGGGGCGAGCTCGCCCTGTCCCGCGGCATGGTCTTCACCTCCGAGGCCATGCGCCGGGTCGCCGAGCGCGTCGCCCGCGTCGCCCCGCGCGACGTCACGGTGCTGCTCACCGGCGAGAGCGGCACCGGCAAGGAGCTCGTCGCCCGGGCGCTGGTCGAGTCGTCGCCGCGCGCCGGGCGCCCCTTCGTGAAGTTCAACGCCGCCGCGCTGCCCCGCGAGCTCGCCGAGGCCGAGCTCTTCGGACACCTCCGCGGCGCCTTCACCGGCGCCGACCGGCCGCGCCGCGGGCTCTTCCGCGAGGCCGACGGGGGCACCCTGCTGCTCGACGAGATCGGCGAGCTCGACCTCTCCGTCCAGGCCGCCCTGCTGCGCGTCTTGCAGGAGCGAGAGATTCGCCCCGTTGGTTCCGACAAGTCAGAAAAAGTCGATGTGCGGGTGATTGCTGCGACGCACAAGGATCTGGTCGCGATGGTGCGCACGGGGGAGTTCCGCGAGGACCTCTTCTACCGCCTCAACGTCGTGCCGCTGCACCTCCCGGCGCTGCGCGAGCGGCCCGAGGACGTCCTGCCGCTGGCGCGCCACTTCGCCGAGCGCGCGGCCCGGCGCTACGGGCTCGGCGAGGTGCGGCTCACGCCGGCCCTCGAGGCCACGCTCACGGCGCGACCGTGGCCGGGCAACGTCCGCGAGCTCGAGAACGTCGTCGAGCGCCTGGTCGTCTTCGCCACCGGGCCGGTGCTGGACGTGGACCCGCTGGTCTTCGACGACGGCGGCGGCGCCACCGAGGCGCCGCCGCTCAAGGAGCAGGTCGCCCGCTTCGAGAAGGGGCTCATCACCGAGGCCCTCGCCCGCTCCGGCGGCAACCAGAGCGAGGCCGCGCGGCAGCTCGGGGTCAACCGCGCCACGCTGCTCGACAAGCTCGCGCGCTACGGCCTGCGGTGACGGTCCCCTGTCGGGATCCCGACACCCCCTGTCGGCGAGCGCGTCACTCGAGGGGCCGAGAGCGAACGCGCTCGCGGTCTCGGAGGGCGACCCCGTCGGCTCGCAGCCGGGCGACCAGGGCCGGCGACAGGTAGAGGGACTCGACGGTCTCGTCGGTGCGCCCATTGAGGGTCGCCTGAGACGAGCGGCCGACGTGGATCTCGCTCTTGTGCAACGCGAGAGACTCCGGCAGATCGGGCCCGTAGGTCTTGGCCCCGGAGCGCCCGTCGAAGCTGACGAGATACGAGACGCCGCGCGCGTTCGCGGCTGCGAGATCGGCGACGAAGCGCGGGTAGTCGAGCCCCTGGTGGTAGCGCCCGTCGCGCCCGCCGCTGACGCCGAGGTAGGGCGGGTCCAGGTAGACGACGTCGTCCCGTGCGGCGGCGCGGAGGCTGTCGCCGTAGTCCGCGCACACGGCCCGGGCGCGCCCCGCGAGCAGGGCGTGGACCGCGTCGACGCGGCGGCGCAGCGCGGCCGGCTTCACCCCCAGCCGGCGGTTGTCCGGCGACTGGTTGAAGTCGCCGTCGGCGTTGAAGCGCACGGCGTTCTTGACGCAGCGCGCGACGAGGTAGAGCAGCTGCGCCGGGTCCCGCTCGCGGTTGAAGCTCGCGCGCACGGCGTCGAAGTGCGCCCGGGGATCGACGTGCTGCGCCTCCCAGATCGCTTCGTAGCGATCGGCGAGGAGCGCGCTGCGGTGCAGCATGGCGTCCCAGATCCCGACGAGCGGGGCGAGGGTGTCGCCGACGACGAACGCGCGGGCGCGGCCGGCCATCGCGGCCGCGATGGTGACGGCCCCCGACCCGACGAAGGGCTCGTAGAGCGTCGCGGCGTCGCCGGGCAGGTGGCGCAGGATGATCGGCGCGAGGCGGCGCTTCGAGCCCTGATAGGGGATCGGCTGGGGGGCGGTCACGGGGCGCGGCGGGCGGCGGGGCACGGGCGCAGGATGCCACGGGCGGACGCGCCGCTACCAGCGCGCCTCCCGTTCCACCCGCGCTTCGCCCTGCGCCCCGCCGCGACGCCGCGGGAGTGACCCCGCGGCACCGGGCGCGCCTCCCGGCTCAGGCGGCGGCGCGCAGCTCGTTCGCCAGGTCCTCGCCGACGCGCTCTCCGAGAGCGGCGACGGTCAGGCTTGACGGGACCCCGAGCGAGCTCGGGATGATCGAGGCGTCGGCCACCCGCAGGCCGGGGTAGACGCCGCCGTCGGGCCGCAACAGGCGCCCCGCCGGGTCGACGACGCCGTCCTCGGGGCCCCGCCCCATGCGGACGCCGCCGAGGGGGTGGACGCCGAAGCTCCGCATCCCGGGTAGCCCCGAGACGTCGGGCACGAGGACGCCGCCGACCCGCGCGGCCCACGCCTCGAGGCGCCCCGCGGCGAAGCGCACGATGGGGTCGTCCTGGTAGCCCGGCCAGGCGAGCGCCGAGCGCCCCTCGGCGTCGAAGACGGCGCGGCCGCCCGAGGAGTCCTCGGCGTCGAGCTTGTACATGAAGGTGTGCGCCAGGGCGCCCTCGGGGTCGGTGCGCAGCAGATCGAGCAGGCGCCGCCGCGCGCGGGCGGTCGCGGGGTCGCGGGGGCCGCGGCGACGACCCAGCGCCCCGCCGAAGAGGCCCAGGACCAGCGCCGAGAAGCGCATGGCGACCTTCGGGATGCGGCCCGACATCACGTTGAGCGTGCGCTCGCGGCCGCTCGGGTCGATGAACGGGAGGTGCACCGAGGTCGTGATGGGCGCGCCGTGGTGGCCCGACAGCGGGTGGGAGGTGTTGTAGAGGAACGCGAGCCCGTCGCCGTTCATCGTCATGGCGCGACCGAACCAAGCCGTCGTCGACAGGCGGTCGCGCTGGCGGTGCAGCAGATCGAGGGTCCCGAAGGTGCCCGCGGCGAGGACGACGTGGCGCGCGGGGATGACCTCATCAGCGTCCGAGCGGCCGCGCCCGGTCTGGCGCACGACGACCCGCCAGCCGTCGCCGTCGGGGTCGATGGCGACCACCTCCCGCTCGGCGCGGATCTCGGCGCCGTGGCTTTTCGCAATTGCGAGATACGTAACGTCGAGAGACCGCTTGGCGCTGACGTTGCAGCCAGGAACGCACAGGCCGCAGTGCGTGCAGCGCTCCCAGTCGATGGTGTTGACGAGGTCCACCCGGCGCCCGGGCTCGACGTGATCGAGGAAGTCCTTGTCGCCGAGGGCGTCGGCGAGCGGGGACGGCGCCGGGCGGAGGACCTCGAGGGCGCGGGCGTAGTACGGCGCCAGCGCCTCGCGGGACAGCGGCCAGTCGTCGAAGACGTGGTCCTCGGGGGCCTGGGTGATGCCGTAGTTGACGAGGCTGGCGCCGCCGACGCCGCTGACGTAGGCGTTGCCGGTGCCCTCGCCGAGGCGCATCCCCCACAGCCCGAGGGGGTTGCGGCGGGTGTGGTAGGCGCCGGCGAGCCCCGGGAGGTGGCTCGGGAAGTCGCCTGGGCGCCAGACCCGACCGCGCTCGAGGACGATGGTGCGGCCGTGCGGGGCGACGCGCGCGGCGACGGCGCTCCCTCCGTAGCCCGACCCGATGACGACGACGTCGACGCGATCGCTCATGTGTGGCCTCCGGTGCGCTTGCGCGGGGGCGAGGGTAGCACAGTCGCGGTCGAGGAGACGCGCGACGGCGGCGAAGGACCGTTGTCAGCGCGGAGCGAGGCGGGTATGAGCGCTATTGGCGCGCACAGGAGGCAGCGATGATACGGCGGTGGATGGTGACGCTCGCGATCGGGGCGGCGATGGCGGCCTGCGGCGACGGCGCTACCGACGGCGGCGCCGACACGGCGATCGCCGACACGGTCGCCGGGGACGGGACCGCCGACGACGCGGCGACGGATGACACGGCCGGCCCCGACAGCGCGGCGGCCGACACGGCGACCGAGGATACCGCGGCGCAGGACACCAGCCCGCCCGACGTGGCCGAAGATGCCAGCGTCGCCGACACGAGCAGCGCCGATACGAGCGGCGCCGACACGGCGGCGGCCGACACGGTGACCGCGGACACCAGCGTCGCCGACACGGCGACGGCCGACACGGCGGCCGAAGACACCGCGGTCGCGGACACGAGCGGCGCCGACACGAGCGTCACCGACACCGCCGCGACCGACACGACCGGTCCCACCACCCCGGCGGGACAGTGTGCGGTGTCGGCGGACTGCCCCGGGAGCCTCACCTGCTCGCGCACGGCGCCGGGCGGGCTGTGCATCGGCTGCGGCGGCGAGAGCTGCCCGGCGGGCCACACCTGCAGCGAGTTCGGCTCGTGCAACCGCGACTGCTCGAACGACCTCGACTGCCCGACGGGGCTCCGCTGCCACCCGACCCAGGACGTCTGCGTGCTGCTGGCCTGCAGCGCGGGATCCCCGTGCCCCTCGCCGTACGCATGCGACGGGGGCTACTGCCGCCGCCCGCCGTGCGTGGGGGGCGCCTGCGACCCTGGATTCACCTGCGTCAGCGCGCTGTGCGTCGAGCTCTGAGGCGCCTGCGCCGCGGTCACCAGCCGACGGGTCGCCGCCACACGAGGTCCTGGACGGCGATGCGCTGCTCGAAGGTCCCGTCCCATGCGACGCTCAGCCCCTGCGCCTCGAGGGCGGCGACGATGGTGTGGCCAACGGCGAGGCCCGCGGACTGCTCGAGCTTGGGGTCGAGGGGGCCGAAGGCCAGGTAGAGGTCGCGGCCTTCGACGGCGCGCTCGAGATCCTGGCCGTGATAGAAGCAGTAGCCGACGAGCCGAGCCGGGTCGGTGGTGAGCCGCACGACGTCCCGGACGTCGTCGTAGCCGTCGCTCTGAGTGAAGCCGGCGTTCTGCAGCGCGACGACGCCGGCCGCGCGCATCGCGGCGAAGGCGGCGTCGAGCCGGTCGCAGTCGGTGGGGTGCGCCCAGCTCGCCTGTTCCACGCGCAGCGCGGCGACGGACGCGTCGACGGCGGCGGTGACCTCGGCCTCGTCGAGGTCACCCGGGGCGTAGCGCTCGCGGCAGAAGATCTCGATCAGCTGGTCCCGATCGTAGAAGCCGGTCCGAACCATCAGGTCGATGAGCTGCAGCGGTCGCTCGTCCACGTCACGCCTCCTCGAGGGTCCGCGCGGAGTCTACGCGGGGTCGCGCGCCGGCAACAGCGAGTTCAGCGCCTTGGCGTAGCGCACCACGACGTGTCGGCCGCCCCCCGAGCGGTCGAACCAGCGGAAACCGTCGGGGAGGAAGCCCACGCGCCGGTAGAACGCGCGCGCCGGGGCGTTGGCCTCGAGCACGCCGATGACGACCCACAGAAAACCCCGGATCTGCAGGTGCTCGAGGGCCTCCGCGAGCAGCCTCCTCCCGGCGCCCTGCCTCTGGTGAGCGGGGTGGACGTACAGCATGTAGACCTCGCCGGCGAAGCCCGGCTCGAGGTCCGTCGCCGTGGACGGGCCGCTCTGGGCGAACCCGACGACCTCGCCGCCACGGTCCGCCACCCACACCGAGTCGCGCGCGCCGCGCCCGGCGATCAGCTCGCGCCAGCGCTCCATCAGGACGTCGTGGCGCATCTTCGCCAGGTACTCGTCGGGGAGCACCCCGCGATACGCGAGCCGCCAGGTCACGCGGTGGATCAGCGCGATGGCGGCCGCGTCCGAGGACCGGGCGGGGCGGACGGTGACGTTCACCCCCCGAGGGTAGCGCGCCTCGCTCCGGGGCGCTCAGTCGGAGCCGGGTGCGTCGTCCTCGGGCTCGTCCTCCCAGTACCCCATCGTCGCGGACCCCCGATACCCCTCGCCCAGCAGGCGCACCCCGACCCGACCCGAGTCGGGGTAGACCACGACCTCCGCCGGGTTCCGCTCGCCGATGATGAGGTAGCGGCACGGCGCGTCGGTGTGGTTGTCGAGGCTGTGGCCGACCTTCTGGCCCGCGGGGAAGCACACGTACATCCCCGGCCGCAGCTCGAAGCGCCGCCCACCGAGGCGCAACGTCATCCGCCCCTCGAGGACGTAGACGTGCTCCTCCTCGAGCATGTGATAGTGCAGCGGATAGGTGCGCTTGCCTGGCGCGAGCTCCTCGAGGCACACCCCGACGTGGGTGCCGCCGCCGAACGCCCCGAGCTCCTGGAAGCGGACACCGAAGCGCTCGCCGTGGTCGTAGCCGTCCCACGGTACCGCCGCGATCTCGAACGGCTCGAACACCCCTTCGTCGTTCTTCGAGCTCGGCTTCTCATCACCCATCGAGACCTCCCTCACGCGCTCGCTGCGGCGCAGCGGCAGATAGCCCAAGTTGTCTGTGACCGGCCATTCGGCGACGCCCTCGTGCGCGCGCTCGACCTACTCCGCTCGCCGCGCGCGATCGCCAGGGTGACCCGCCCCCGTGCCCCGCGCAAGAGGCTCCGCGCGCGTGCCCCCGGCCACCCGGTCGCGGGTCGAATGGGTGTAGCCTGGTCCAGACTTCGCCCAGGGAGCCGCCATGCGCCGCCTCACCCTCGCCCTCGCCGCCGCCCTCGCGGCCCTCGCCCTCGCGCCCACGCCGGCCCTGGCCAGCGAGTGCGGGCTCGTCTCGGACCCGGACGCGCGCAACTTCTGCTACGCCCGGCAGCGCCACGAGGCCTCGTCGTGCGGGCTCATCCGCGACTCGGACCAGCGCAGCTACTGCTACGCCGTCGTCCGGGGCTCGCGCTCGGAGTGCGGGCTCATCCGCGACGCCGATCTCCGCAACCGCTGCTACGGCGAGACCGGCGGCTCCTCCTCGGAGTGCGGGCTCATCCGCGACGCCGACGCGCGCAACCTCTGCTACGCCGTCTCCCGCGGGGAGAGCTCCAGCTGCGGCCTGGTCCGGGACTCGGATCAGCGCAACTACTGCTACGCCGTCGTCCGCGGCTCGCGCTCCGAGTGCGGCCTCATCCGAGACGCCGACCTGCGCAACCGCTGCTACAGCGAAGCCGGCCGGTAACCAGGGCCAGACAGTTTCCCCTGGGGATTCTCGCTGCGTTGCCGAAGGGAGGGAGGACGACTCACCTCTGTAGACGGTGGACCATGCTCGAAGCCATCCAGATGCCCCCGACGCCCCCGCCGTCCGACCGCGTGTGTCCCCAGTGCTGGACACCGGCCGGCCCTGACGGCCGCTGCGCCCTCCACGGCCTGGCCGGGGTGATGGACCGCCAGGGCGAGGTCTTCGCCAGGCGCTTCGTCGCCGAGCGCCTCATCGGCGTGGGATCGTTTCAGGCGACGGTCTGGCAGGCGCGGGATCTCCAGACCGACGAAGAGGTCGCCCTCAAGGTGTCCCCGGCGCTGAACCTCGCGACGGTCGAGCGCACCATCCACGGGACCCACGTCAGCCTCCGCCTCGACCACCGCAACATCGCCCGCGTCATCGAGTTCGGCGAGACCGACGACGGCACCTTCTACTGCGCCATGGAGCGCCTCCACGGCCGCACCCTCCACCAGCTCCTGCAGCGCCGCCCGTTCTCCACGGTCGACTCCCTGCGCCTCGCCGAGCGCCTCCTCTCGGCGCTCGAGCTGGTCCACGCGGCCGGGATCGTGCACCGCGACCTGAAGCCCGGCAACGTCTTCATCGCCACGACGTCCCCCGGCGAGTGGCGCCCGGTGCTGCTCGACTTCGGCATCGCCGTCGACGTGTCCCGCGGCGCCTCGCCGCCGACCGACCGCATCGTCGGCACCCCCGAGTACATGGCGCCCGAGCAGATCCTCGGGCAGCCCGTGGACGCGCGCGCCGACATCTACGGCTTCGGCGTGCTGCTGTTCCGGACGATGACCGGCGAGCTGCCGTTTCCGGCGGACAACCGCCACGACATCTACCGCGCCCACCTCCACTCGCCGCCGCCGCGCCTGTCGGACGTGGTCGGCGACGAGCTCCCCTTCTCCCTGGAGATCGCCGTCGCCCGCTGCCTCGCGAAGTCCCCGGACGACCGCTGGCAGAGCGCCGCCGAGCTGCGCGCCGCCCTCGACCGGGTCCAGACCGACCGCGCCGACGGCCGCGCCAACCCGACGACCCAGCGCCTGGTCTTCCCGGAGCGCCTCGCCGCGACGCGCACCGTGCGCCGCATCCGCCCGCTCCCCCCGCGCCACCTCGCCCCAACGATGCCCCAGCGCCCCCAGCGCTGACCCCGCGCCGCAGGCGGAGGCGAGCGAGGGGGGCGTGCGCCGTCCGCGCGGCGGGATGCGGGGTTGTGGCACCCGCGCCCGCGGAACGAGCGTTCCGTCGGCGGAGCCGACACCTCTCCCCCCCGGCCAGCGGGGGGCGCCGTAGGCGGTTGGGGGGCGAGCGAGTGAGGGGGCGTGCGCCGTCCCCGCATGAGGGTTCCCGCCGCGGCCGGCGCACCCGAGCCCCCCGAACGAGCGTTCAGAAAATGAAGTCGGTCGAGAGCCAGCGGGACAGGCGCCCGGTGACGATGTCGCTGACCTGACGCTTGTGCTCGTCGGTCGCGGTCGTGGTCACCACCGTGCGGATCGAGAAGGCCCGCAGCGCATCGGACACCGAGAGCGTCCCCTCCGCCGAGTCCTTGCGGCCGGTGAACGGGAACGTGTCCGGCCCGCGCCGACACTGGCTGTTCAGGTTGATGCGCGCGACCTGGTTGACCAGCGCGTCGACGAGCCCCGCGAGCCGCGCCCGGTCCTGGCCGAACAGCGCGATCTGCTGGCCGTACTCGCTCTCGCGCATGAAGTGGTCGATCTCGCCGTCCTCCTCGAACACCGCGATCGGCACCACCGGCCCGAACTGCTCCTCGCCGTAGAGCCGCATCCCCGGGGCCACCGGGTACACCACCGCCGGCCGATAGAAGGTCCCCGTCGCCCGCCCGCCGGCGTTCACCACCCGCGCCCCCTTCGCCACGGCGTCGTCCACGAAGGCCTGGAGCCACTCGGCCTTGCCGGCCTCCGGGAGCGGCGTCAGCTTGACCCCGGCCTCCCACGGCATCCCGGCGGGCAGCGCGTCCACCGCCGCGGCGAAGCGCGCCACGAAGGCGTCCGCGATGCTGCGATGCAGCAAAATCAGCTTGATAGCCGTGCATCGCTGACCATTGAAGCTGAGCGCGCCGCTCACGCACTCGCGAACAGCGACCTCCAGGTCGGCGTCCGGCAGCACGACCGCCGGGTTCTTCGCCTCGAGCCCGGTGATGCTGCGCAGGCGGTTCGGTCGCGGGTGCTGGCGCTTGAGGATGTTGGCGACCCGGCTCGTCCCGATGAACGCGAGCACGTCCACCTCCCCCGAGGTCATGATCGGCCCGACCGTCGTCGCCCCGTCCCCCTGGATCACGTTGACGACCCCGGGCGGGAAGCAGTCGCGCAGCGCCTCGAACAGCGGCACCTGCGCCAGCCCGCCGTACTTCGGCAGCTTCGAGACGACGGTGTTGCCCATCACGAGCGCCGGGATGAGCGTCGTGAAGGTCTCGTTGAGCGGGTAGTTGAACGGCCCCATGCACAGCACGACGCCCAGCGGCGAGCGCCGGATCTGCCCGAGGAACCCCTCCTCCATGACGAAGCGCGCCGAGCTCCGGTCGAGCTCCTTGAGCGCGTCCACGGTGTCGCCGATGTACTGCACCGTGCGGTCGAACTCGGTCTCCGCGTCCTTGCGCGCCTTGCCGATCTCCCACATCAGCAGCCGCACGACCTCCTCGCGACGCCCGCGCATCGCCACCGCGAAGCGCTCGAGGGCGTTGATCCGCCCGGCGACCCGCATCGTCGGCCACGCTCCGCGGCCCTCGGCCCACGCCGCCTTGGCCGCCGCGAGGGCCTCGAGCGCCGCGGCCCCGTCGAGGAGCGGTGACCTCCCGACCACGGCTTGCTGCAACGCACCATCCATCCCGCGCGTGCAGATCGGTGACAAGACGTCCTGACTCGGGCCATCCCAGGTCCTGATCTCGCCGTTGCACAACCAGCGCGAGGCGTACGGCGACGCGTCGATGCGCGCCTCGGCGGGGATCGC
Source organism: Deltaproteobacteria bacterium HGW-Deltaproteobacteria-14 (assembly GCA_002841945.1). Lineage (GTDB taxonomy): Bacteria > Myxococcota_A > UBA9042 > PHBI01 > PHBI01 > PHBI01. The sequence continues at coordinate 71,143 of PHBI01000001.1, read as the reverse complement.
GTCGGCGCTCGGAAAGGTGATGACGGGCTCCATGGCTTGCTCCTCGGGCTCGGCCCCGACGGCGGGGCACAACATCCTTACGGCGACGTCCGGAGAAAAGAAACAGCACCCGGGGTGAACCCTTCCGCCGCGGCGCTGGCTCTTTGGTGCCGAACCGGCGGCCACCCCCCGCCCCCGATCCCCGGAGTCCTCCCATGCTCGACAAGCTCCTCCCCAAGAACGAAGGTACCGTCGACCGCGCGCTCCGCGTGATCGTCGGCGTCGCGCTGATCCTGATGGTCTTCGTCGGCCCCAAGACGCTGTGGGGGCTCGTCGGCGTCATCCCGCTCGCGACCGGTCTGCTGGGCAGCTGCCCGCTCTACACCCTGCTCGGAATGCGCACATGCCCGATGGAGCAGAACAAGAAGACCTGACGCTGCTGATCCGCGCCGGCCGGGGCGACCGCCGGGCGTTCGACGCCCTCGTCACCCGCCACCAGGTGATCGTCATGACGGTCACCCGCGCCCTGACCAAGGACGAGGCGAGCGCCGAGGACGCGTTCCAGGACGCCCTGCTCGCGGCCTACCGAGCGGCCGCGGGGTTCCGCGGGGCGGCCCCGGTCCGGACCTGGATCATCGGGATCGCGCGCAACGCCGCGCTGCGTCAGGGCCGCCGGCGGGTCGGCCAGCCCGCCCGCTTCGAGGCGCTCGACGGGCTGGGGGTCGACGCCGGCTGGGGAGATCCCGAGCTCACGCCGGAGGCCGCCGCCGCCCGGGCCGAGACGCGCGAGCAGGTGTGGCGCGCCCTGACGAGGCTGGCCGAGCCGGACCGCGAGGTGGTCGCGCTGCGCGACCTGGCCGGGCTCACCGGACCGGAGACCGCGGCGGAGCTGGGGCTCACGCTGGCGGCGATGAAGACCCGGCTCCACCGGGCGCGGCTGCGGCTGATGGCGGAGCTCAGGGGCGTGACGGACGCAGGAGGAGATCATGGCGCATGATCGGGAGGTGGCGGGGATCCGCTGCACCGAGGTGCTCGAGCGCCTCTCGGACTACGTCGACGGCGATCTCGCCGCCGCCGAGCGGGCCCGGATCGACCTGCACCTGGCCGGCTGTGACTGGTGCGAGCGCTTCGGCGGCGCCTTCGCGGCGACCTTCGGGCGGCTGCGCCAGGGGCTCGCCGACGCCGCCGTCGACCCCGCCCTGCGCGCCCGCCTCGACGCCGCCCTCGACGAGGCTTGACGCCCGCGCCAGCGCGGGGCCGCCGAAGGCGGGTTGGGGGCGAGCGAGTGAGGGGCGCCTGGAACGTCTCGCGCAGAGGGATCTTGTTGTGGGCCGAGCTCGCGAGGTCCGCGGTGGTAGGGCGTGGGGCGTTCCACCGAGGCGCCCCGAACGAGCGATCCTAGTCGATAAACACGGCGAGGTCGTAGCCGAGGCCGCTCGCGCCGATCTCGTAGGGCTCGACCAGCAGGGTGACCGCGCCGCCCGCCTCGACGAGCACCTCGATGTAGGCGCCGTCTCGCTGATCGACCGCCGCGCTCAGCTCCGCCCCGGTCGGCCCGAGGAGCTTGAGGTCGGTGTACCCGCCCCCCGCCGCGTGCCCGGTGATGACCGTCACGACCGTGAACGGCGGCAGCTCCAGCGTGAAGGCGTCGACGTCGTCGCCGCCGCACAGCCGCAGCCAGGTCGTGACGCCGGGATCGAGCGGGACCGGGCTGCCGGCGCCGTTCGGCTCGAACCGGTCGGGCCGGCACGCGCCCGGGGGGTCGGACACGTCCTGCAGCATGGCGTATCCCACCTGGGCGGCGGTGGTCTCGATGGCGTAGTAGAGCCGGCCCGCCCCCGCGAGGGTGTAGCTCGCCTCGCCCAGACCGTCCGAGCCGACGGCGCTGCTCGCGACCGGCCCGGCCGTCGGATCCACGTAGATCGCCACGCTCGGCGCCGGCCCGCCCACGCCCTCGGTCAGCACGTCGAGGGTCTCCCCGCCGTTGAGATCCACCGCGAACCAATCCGGCGCGCCCGAGCACACGGTGAAGCCCTCATAGACCCCCTGAAACAGCACCGCCGCGTCCTCGGGCACGCGGTTGTCGCCGAGCCCGTCGCTTGGGCAGACCCCGGGGCCGCTCCCGACAGCGCTGACCGTCAGCGTGTAGCCGTTGCGCGCCCCATCGACCCCGTACACGCGCAGAAACACGTCGCCGCCCGCCGCTGAGGTGTACGTCAGCTCCTCGACGGACTTCGCGCTGGCCGCCGTGGCGAGCACGGTCGTCCCGTCGCCCCCGCGCAGCTCCAGGTCGAGGTCCCCGTAGCGCGCGTCGAAGGCCACCGCGAAGCGGAGCGCCTGGTTTGGCGATGTTGCAATGCGATGGAAGTCCACGTCGCCGGCGCACACTCGGAGATCCGCGTAGACCCCAATACCGATACTTTTTGCGGTCGCAGCGGAGTCATTGGGCTCCTGGGCGTCCGCTTCGCATTGCAATATCCCGACGCCAATCTCGAGGCTGTAGCTGAGGCGGGTGGCCTGATCGGACGCGCTCACCTCGATGAACACGTCCCCCGACGCCGCCTCGAGCCGCGCGGTGACGACGCCCGGCTCCGTCACGGCGCCGGCCGCCAGGGTCGCGCCGGTCGCGTCCATCAGGCGCAAGGCCAGGGAGCCCTGGGTCGCCTCGTAGCGCACCGTCGCGGAGACCTGCGCGCCGGCGGACTCGACGACGCGCACGACGTCGGCCTCGGCCCCACACATGCGGCGTCCCGACAGGGTCCCGGTGGTCGCCGCCCGGGCCGCCCCCGGGTTGTCGTCGGGCTCGGCGGCGTCATCCACGCACGCGCCTGACGGGCCGCCGGAGGGGTAGATCGCCGCGGTGAACCACCCCGACTTCGGCGTTCGGCTCGTCTGGTCGCAGGCGACCCCGGTCGGGTCATCGTTGTCGGTGGTGGTGAAGGAGTAGTGGACCAGGGTGCCGCCGCTCGCCGGCGCCCCGACGTCGACGGTCGCGCGCCAGGTGGGGCCGTCGGCGCTGAGGCGCTCGAGGGGGGCCTCCTGGTACGCGCCCTCGGGATCGCCGCGGGTCCAGCGGACGCTCGACGCGCGCACCTTCGAGTCGGCGTCGGCGGCGTCGAGGCTCAACGTCAGGCTGCCGCTCGAGGCGGCGTCGGCGGGGACGTGGTGGGTGACCGTCGGCGGCGTGCCGTCGCAGCCGGCCTGCTTCTCGGCGTTGAGCAGCACCAGGGTCAGCACGAAGGTGACCGGGGCGTGGGCCTCGTCCTGGGCGGAGAAGACGGCGCGGTGGACGGCGACCAGGCGCTGCGCGTCGCTCGGGCGCCAGTGAAAGAGCGCGGTCTTGTGGCCGCTGCGCTGGAGCTTCGCCCCCTCGGGCGCCTCGGTCAGGGCGATGTCGACGTCGGTGCTGTCGTCGTCCTTGACGGTGATGGCGAGCGACAGGTCGTCTTCCTGGGCGAGGTTCAGCACGACGCCGCTCGGCAGGTCGAAGGTCGGGACGCCGAAGGCCGGGTAGACGACGAGGCCGAAGGACTGCCGCGCCACGCCGCCGTTGCCGTCCGCGGCCTCGAGGGTGACGGCGTAGCGCCGCCCGCCGGGCTGGGTGTCGGTGATGGCGGGGCTGTAGGTCAGGACCGCCTCGTCGCGAGAGCGCGGGGTCAGCTGCGCGGCGTCGGGGAGGCCCTTGGCGCTGAAGTCCAGGCGGTCGCCGTCGGGGTCGGAGGCGATGACCACGAGCACCAGGCTGTCGCCGACGACGACCTGTTGGTCGGGGACGATCGCCAGCGACGGGGGCTGGTTGTCGCCGCCACAGGCTGCGAGGGAGGCGAGCAGGAGCGGGACGAGCGCGCGGGGTGACATGCCTCTCGGTAGCACACGGCGCGGGCTCGGGACAATCCCGCGGGCCGCGGCGTGGGCGGCCAGACGGGGCGTGGCGCGGGTTGCGTTTGTCGGGGCCGCGTGCCGAAATGGGAGCCCACACAGCGCGAGGTGAGGACGTGAATCAACTACCGTCGTGGATCGCTCGAGTGGCGCTCGCCGCCGCCCTGCTGACCATCGGGTGCAACAAGGACGAGGCTCCCCCGGAGGCGCCCCCCGCGACCGTCGCCCCGGCGACGACGACCGCACCGAGCGAGGTGGCGGACACGGCCACGCCGGCGCCCACGGCCGAGGCGGACACGGCCTCCGCCCCGGCGCCGGATGTCGCCGCGGCCGATCCCGACATGCGCCCCGAGAACGTCGCGAAGCTGGCCGTGCTGGCCGCCCAGATCGACTGCGCCGCGGAGGCGCTCGACGATCCCATCGCCCGGGACAAGGCGATCGAGGCGATCCTGACCCGCGCCGGCGTCACCCTGCAGCAGTACCACGACAAGGCCACGAAGCTGGTCGACGACCCGACCTTCCAGGCGACCCGCGAGCAGAGCGCCAGCCTGTGCCGGAGCGCGGCCGGCTCGGGCGCGACCGGCGAGGCGCCGGCCGACGACCCCGAGGCGAGCCTGCGCGACAAGATCAAGACCCTCGCCATCACCGCCGAGTGCATGCGCAAGGCGGGGGCGAGCTCGGAGGACATGGCCCCCGCGATGCTCGCCCTCTACAAGGCCAACGGCCTCGACCTCGAGACGTACTCCAAGGAGATGACGCGGCTGGCGACGAACACGGCGTTCCTCGACGAGGTCGCCAAGGCCACCGCGGAGTGCCCGGTCGCCGAGGCGGTCGCCGACGCGGGCGATCCCGGCGAGGTAGGCGACCCCGGCGAAGCGGGCGACCCCGGCGAGGTGGGCGACCCCGGCGAAGCGGGCGACCCCGGCGAGGTGGGCGAGCCCGACGGCGTCCCGGGCGGCGTCCCCGCCGAGCCCGTGGTCCTGCCGATCCGCGGGGTCTACAACGGCTCGATGGGCAAGAAGGACCGCATCCGCATCAGCGTCACGGCGAGCGGCACCATCGACCCGGCCAACGCCACCATCGACGGGCGCCGCTACCGCCTCAAGGGCCGCGTCGACAAGCGCGACTCGGTGCACATCGCGGTGGCCGCGGGGCGCGACTGGATCCAGATGACCGGCCGCATCGACCGCAAGGCCCGGACCATCTCGGGGACCTGGAACGGGGTCGTCGACAGCAAGCGCCGGAGCGGCAGCTTCAGCGCCAAGCGCTGAGCGCGGCTTTGCTGCAATGCAACGCGCGTACCGCCATGTTTTAACTAATAATTCGAGGCGGGATCTCGCGTCGCAATGATCAGAACGTGAGGGTGCCGCCGGCGCCGAGGTAGCCAGGTCCGGCCTGGACGCTCGGCACGAACCGAGGGGGGACGGCGACGCTCGACGCTGGCGGCGCCTCGTCGTCCCCGCCGATGGCGAGCAGCGCGATGCCGGTGCCGACGAGGACGGCGCCCACGCCGTAGGACACCCAGGCGTAGGTCTGGTTGTCCTTGGCCTTGCCGAAGAGGCTGTCGTAGCGGGCGTCGTCGATCTCGTTGCGCGGGTCCGAGATCGGGATCTTGTTGGCCTGGTCGTTGAAGTCGAAGGCCTTCCCGTGGAACACCCCGCCGAGGATCGCCGTCCCGACGCCGAGGCCGATCAAGGTGACCCCGATCCAGGTCGGAGGCCCGTCGTCGCGGGTGACCCTGCCGCCGCCGACCTCCCCGCCGTCATCGGGCTCGCCGTCGGGGAGCAGCGCCACGGTGACCGCGGCCAGCTGGTCCTTCACGATGACGAGCTGCTCCTTGTGGTCCAGGTAGCCCTTGGCGGTGACCTTGAGCTCGTAGATCCCGGCCGGGTAGGTGACGCTCTGCATCGGCAGCGTGCCGATGAGGACCTCGCTGAGGAAGACCTTGGCGCCGGGAACGTTGGCGTTCACCTCGAGGAACCCCTGACGCGGCAGGGTCTCGAGCACCAGGTTGACCTGGCGGTCCTCACCGGCCTTGAGCTCGTAGTCCTTGTTGCCGGTCTTGAACTCGGGGTTCGACGCGACGATCTTCAGCGTCCCGGCCAGCGCCCAGGTCTGAAACGGCGTGGAGACGTGGGTCTCCTCGGTCCCGTCGCTGAACACGAGGCGCACGTTGGTGTCGCTCGGGGTCGTGCGGACCGTCAGCATGGCGTGTGACTCGCGGAGCTGCTGCTCGATCTTGCCGAGCCGCGCCCGCCCGTCGCTGGCGTAGGTGTAGTCCTGCTTGAGCGCCTGAGAATACCACTCGAAGGCGACCTTGAGGTGACCGAGCTCCTCGTGCGCCCGCGCCAGGTTGTGCTGGATCTCCGGGTGCGGGTAGAGGCGGTTGGCCTCCTCGAACTTCGCGATCGCCTTGCCGTACTCCGCACGGAAGCCGGCCGTCCCCTTCTGCTGCAGGGCCTTGGCGGCGCGAGCGTAGCTCAACCCCTCGGCGACCAACGCTTCGGCCCGCTGCCGGTCACGGTCTGGCGCCGCCGCGAGCGCCGGCGCCGTCGCCATCGCGAGCGCGGCGAACACCCCCAAGTACGCGGCGAGTCTCTGCATCCCGGTCCTCTCGGCTGCGATCACAGGCCACCTATACCCCGAGACTCGGCAGCGCGAAACAAACCTGGCGGCGCCTGCCTCGGCTTGCAGCCAGCCGCCCGACGATCGGCGCGCTCCGACGGCGACCGCGAGGGTCGCACGGGAGGGGCGCTATTCCAGCGGGCTGCAGATGATCGAGATCGAGTCGACGAAGGCGGCCGCGCCGCCCTGGATACCCGTGACGACGTAGCCCTTCGGGCAGCGCAGCGTGTACGGCTGTCCCCCGGTGCCCCCGGCGGCCTCGCTGTTGCGCGTGCGCGTGCCGATGGTGATCTCGCTCTTGCTCTCCTTAACCATCTTCCGAAGCTCGGCGGCGGTGAGCCCGCCCACGGCGTCGGCGGTGTGCGCCCGGTCCGCCTCGTAGGCGAAGCCGGCGATCTCGGCGTAGCTGTCGCCAGCGGCGCGCGCCTTGCCCGATGCCGCGGCCGGATCGAGGTCGGGAGCCACCGCGGGAGCGACGTCCGGCGCGGCGCTCGCCGGGCCGACGGCGAGCTTCTCGCGCACCAGCTCGGCGCCGCCCGTGACGCCGACCGAGATGTAGAGCCGCTCGAGGTGCAGCGTCGGCGGGATCGGCCGCGTGTCACCGAGGTGTACGGCGTACTTGCCGTCCTGCACCGCGACGAAGTGCGCCTCGGACCACGCCGGGCGGGTGCTCTTCTCGCTCCGGTAGAGGCTGAAGGTCAGCGGATAGATCCCGCTCAGGGGCTTTCTGTGCGCGTCGAGGAGCTGCCCCTCGTACGCGACCAGCGCCGGCGGCGCCGCGTGCGACGCACCGGCCACCCCGACCAGCACCCCCGCCATCATCACGATTTGGACCCACCTGGCCATCGACTCCGTCCTCCGTCTGGGCGGCCGCACGCACGCGTTCGAACCTCCTACGCGGCGAGCTCGCCCTGTGTCAACCATAGCCCGGCGGGCCCCATGCCCGCGGCCCGCACCTGCGGCCTACATCGGCACGACGATGTGCTCGGCGGTCACGCGTACCCGCGTGCTCCCGGTCGTCGCCGGTCGCGCCGGCAACGACAGCAGCGGGCGCCCGTCGAGCAGGGCGAGCACGACGGGCCGCAGCAGCGCCTCGGCCGCGTCCAGCGGCGGCGCCGCCAGGAGCCCCGCGCGCGCGCCGCTCGCCCGCAGCGTGACCTCCGAGGGGGCCAGCGTGACCAACCCCGTCGCCCCGATCCGGACCCCGAGCACCGTGTCGGCGTCGATCGTCATCGACGCGAGGCGCACCTGGGCCCCGTCGAGCTCGGCGTAGAGGTCGATGTCGACGAGCCCGGTCCCGATCACGAGCCGATCCGCGCCCCCGATCGCCAACCCCACCGAGGGGGCCTCGCGCGGCCACACCTGCAGCGACAGCGGCGTCGCCGCCGGCAGGCGACCCAAGGCCGGCCACATCGCCGCCAGCTCCTCGGCGGGCACCTCGACCCCGCGGGTCGCGTGGGAGCCACAGGCCGCCCCCGCGAGCCACCCGGCGGTGATCGCCTGGCGCACGACCGCGGCGCTCAGGAGCGCCGTGCCGGGCTCGGCGGAGCCGGAGCCGGGAAGCGGGCTCACCCCGATGCGGGGCAGCACCAGCGCGGGCATGCACGGGTGCGTGTCGGCGGTGATCCCCACGCCGAAAGGCACCACCAGCACGTCCCCGACGGACCGCCAGACCGCGTCTCCGTCCGCCTCGTCCGCCGCCACCGAGAGGCGCGCGTAGCCGGACCCCATGGCGTCGGCCGCCACCGTCCCGGCGATCCCCGTCGCCAGGTCGAGCCCGAGGGCGGGGGGCACCGCCAGCAGCAAGTCGGGCGCGATAGCGTCCGCCGTGACGTCGGCGAGGGCGCCCCACAGCTCGTCGGTCAGCTCGTCGAGCGCGGTCGCCACGACCACGTCGCCGCAGCCCGACCAGTCGACGCTGAGCGCCGCCCCCTCGAAGCGCGGCTCCCCCACGAGCACCGCCTGCACGCGCCCGAGCTTGTCGGTGACGAGCCCGAGATCGAAGGCCAGCAGCGCCCCGTCGGCCGACAGCTTGGGCGCGCATAGCACGACCGTCGCGTCGCGATCCGCCAGCGGAGCGGGGGCGATGGTGACGCCCACGCTCACCGCGAGCCCCGCCGAACCCAGCGCCAGCTGAACCGGCCCGGGCTCGATGACCACCCCGTCGATCATCGCGTCGATCGACGCGCCCCCCGCGTCTAGCGACAGCAACCCCTCGATCGTCAGGCCGTCCGCCCAGCGGACGGGGATCAGGTTGGTGAGCCGGGCGGCCGCCGCGACGAGGTCGCTCGGCCCGAGGACGCGCACGAGCCCGTTGGGATCGATGGCCTCCGCGGGCACCTCATCACCGAGCCCACCGTTGCCCCACGGCAAGGTGGTGCAACCCGCCGCCCAGGACATCCCGAGCACCACGATCGAGACCGCCATGCTGCGCTGCAGCATGCGACCTACGGGCTGTGGGAGGTTCGGCGTCATCGGGTGGTGTAGATGGGGATGAGGAAGCGCACGAGGCGGGTGCGCGGCGCCTCGCCGTCGATCCAGGCGCCGTAGGCCCCGCGGAGCTGACCGTCGCCGTAGGCGTCGAAGCTGAAGAAGGCGCCGGGGGCGAGGCCGTCGAGGGAGTGGGTGGCGACGACCTTGCCGGCGGCGATGACCGCCATCTTCACGGCCGGGGTGCCGCCGTCGAGGTAGAGCACGATGGCGCGGCCCCGCGCGTCGAAGCGCAGGGCGGCGTGCTCGCCGACGGGGTCGCTGCGCTTGGCGCCGCGGGCCTCGTCCTGGCGCACGCCGGCGTCGACCACCAGCGGGTCGCTGCCCGGGACGAGGTAGCGCAGGGCGCCGCGCGACACGTCGTAGTACGCCAGGGCTGGGTGGCGCTCGGGGGTGAGCGCCAGCGAGATGAAGCGGCCGACGTCGCCGGTGTCGACGTCGGTCGCGAGGTCGCGGCCGTCGAGGGTGGTGGTGACCCAGGCGCCGATCTCGGTGCGCGACGCCATCTTGAGGTCACCGCGGAGGCGGTCGTAGAAGGCGATGCGCGGGCGCTGGCCGATGATGGCGATGCGGGCCCACTCGCCGTAGTCCTCGAGGCCGGCCTCGGGGCACGCGGCCTCGCCGGCGCAGCCATCGATGGTGCGGCTCGTCCAGGTCCCGTCGGCGTCGCGCCGGGCGTAGCGCAGCTGGCGGGCGGTCTCATCGCGGTAGGCGAGGTAGACGATGCCCTGGGCGACGGCGATGCTGGCGTGGGTCCCGCGGACCTCGGGGCCGGTGCCGTCGACGACCTCGACGCTCCAGTCCTGCCAGCCGGCGGCGCGGCTGGCGCGGGCGTAGCGCAGCTGACCGCCGTCGACGTCGAACCAGGCGAGGTGGGCGTTGTCTTGCTGGTCCACCGCGAGCGCGGTCCAGCGACCGCTGTCGGTGTCGATGAGGGAGCCGCCCTCGACGCGCCAGCCGTCGACCGGCTGCAGGGCGTCGCGACCGTCTTCCTGCTCGGCGCTGACGATGAGGTTGCCGTGGGTCTCGTCGTAGGTCGCGACGAGGAGGCGGCCGTCGCTCGTGAGAGCGGACGACGTGAAGCGGCCGAGATCCCCGGTGCTGGGCGCCGGCGGCAGCGGCTCGCAGCCTTTGGCGCCACACACCCAGCCGGCCGGGCACGCGGCGTCCTCGCATGACGCGGCGCTGTCACCCCCGCAGCTGGCGCACCACGCTGCTGAGGCCAGGACGAGACCGAGCCGGGACCACCAAGACGTCACGGGCGTGAGCGTATGGACCCGTGAGGTGGGAATCAACATGATCCCCTTGTCATGGCCCCGACTTCAGATCGAGATGGCCCCTGGTGCGTATGCAAGTTGGACCGGCTGCCCGCGCACGACGTGCTCCGCGTTGACCCGCTCGAGCCCAACCCCTACGTTTCGGATCATGAACGAAAAGCCCACGCTACCAGTTCCCGACGGCGGCGACGAGACCCACCGCCTCGTCGGCGAGGAGACCCGCCGTGAGCCCGCGGAGGGACAGACCGCCGCCACGATGCAGCACGGGCGCGACACCGAGCTCGAGGGGGAAGACAGCCTCGAGGACCGCATCCGCAAGCGCCTCCACGCGAGCGACGCGGAGGGCGAGACCGGGCCCAAGATCGACCCGCTCATCGGTCGCGAGATCGCCGACCGCTTCCAGATCTACAAGAAGATCGGCGCAGGCGGCATGGGCGCCGTCTACCGGGCCCGCCAGAAGGGGATGGATCGCGACGTCGCGATCAAGGTCTTGCTGCGCGAGCTGACGGACAACGAGACGGTGCTGCGGCGCTTCCACATCGAGGCGCTCGCGGTCTCCAAGCTCCGCCACCCCAACACCATCCAGATCTTCGACTTCGGCGAGACCAACGACGGCCTCCTCTACATCGCGATGGAGTTCCTCGAGGGCAAGCCGCTCCAGCGGATCCTCAAGGAAGAGCAGCAGGTCTCGGTCCGCCGCGGCCTGAACATCGCGCTGCAGATGGCGCGGAGCCTGCGCGAAGCCCACTCGAAGGGCATCGTCCACCGCGACCTCAAGCCCGACAACGTCGTGCTCGAGACGGTCGGCGAGGAGTCGGACTTCGTGAAGGTCCTCGACTTCGGCGTAGCCAAGCTCGCCGAGGGCGACGGCCAGCAGAAGACGCTGACCAAGGCCGGCTCGATCTTCGGCACACCGAAGTACATGTCTCCCGAGCAGTCGCGCGGCGGCGACATCGACGCGCGCTCGGACGTCTACTCGATCGGCGTGATGCTCTACGAGCTCGTGACCGGCCGGGTGCCCTTCGACGCCGAGAACCCCCTCGGCATCCTCATCAAGCACATCCAGGAGCTCCCGCCGACCTTCCAGGAGATGCGCCCCGACCTCGTCATCCCCGGAGAGGTCGAGGACTTCGTGATGCGGACCCTTGAGAAGGACCCCGCGCTGCGACCGCAGACGGCGGAGGCGGTCATCCGCGAGATCGAGAAGCTCATGGCCGACCTGCCGGACATCTTCCGGCGGGTGGTCACGCGCGAGGACGCCGAGGCGGCGGGCATCGAGATCACGACCAGCTCGCGGACGGCGCTCGACACCGACCTCGGCGGGCTCGGGACCCACACGATCGGCCAGTTCGCGGACCAGACCGTGCTCGCGCCGCCCTCGGTCGGCAGGCGCCGCAAGTGGCCGCTGTTCGTCGCCGCGGCGCTGCTCGTCCTGCTCGGCGGCGCCGGCGCCATCTACGCGAGCTTCGACCAGCTGCCGGCGGAGTACACCGGCTTCACGGCGGTCGGCGACGCGAACGTCGGTACCGTGCCGGAGTTCGACGTCAAGAGCGTGTTCGTTCAGGTCATCAGCGAGCCACAGCGCGCGGACGTGGTGGACAGCGGCGGCAACATCGTCGGCCAGACCCCCTACCTCCTGCGCCGCAACGCCAACGCCAAGAGCGAGTCCTACACCTTCAGGTTGAAGGGCTTCGAGGACTACGCCCGCTCGTTCACCTTCGAGCGTGACGACACCGTGCGCTTCGACCTCGTCGCCAAAGAGGTGCCCAAGGTCGACAAGCCCCCGGTGGTCGGCAAGCCCCCGGTCGACAGGCCGCCGGTGGTCGCGACCGACAAGCCCCCGACCACGGTGGACAAGCCCCCGGTGTCCGCGGTGGACAGGCCCCCGGTCGCCAAGCCCGACACGCCGCTCGAGTTCAACCCGACGAAGGTCGGTGACATCAAGGTCAACCCGCTCAAGGGCAAAGACAAGAAGCCCAGCAGCGACCTCAGGCCGACCCCCACCTTCCCCTGAGACATGATCCGGGGCCGAACTAGCGAGGCCCCGGGGCAATGTCCCAGGCCGGGCGAGCGGCCGGATCAGTCTCGCTAGGCCACCAAGCAAGACGCAGCGAAGCGAGTCTTGATTGAGGTGTCCCGGAGAGCCGCTACAGGCTCCTGGCGCAGCGGAACCCGAGCCACGGCTGGCTCGCCGTCGGCGCCCAGCTCGGCTCCGGCTTGGCGTTCGAGCGGCTCGTGCGGAACTGGCAGAGGGCGTAGGAGTTGGCGGCCCCGACGAGGGCGACGTGGCCCCCTCTGTAAATCTTGTTGACGCCGACCGAGGCCGTCTCGAAGTCGGCGCCGTCGATGACGGTCCCGGGGGGGTACGGCTCGCACAGGATCGTCTTCTTCGACTCGCCCTCGCAGAGGTAGAAGCAGTCGGTTCCCGTCCCGCACGCGGGGCAGGCCTTCGCGTCGGTGACGCACTGGGCGTCCCCTGACGGGCACTCGTGCTCGAGGGTGCAGGGCGCAGCGGCGAGGCACTGGACGTCCTCCTTGTAGCTGGTCCCGACCCACTCCGCGGCGTTGCCGAACATGTTGTAGATGCGCGTGGGCCCCTCGTCGATGAAGTCGACGGTCGTCTCGGTGACCTTGTCCATGCGCTGGTCGCCGCGGCAGTACTGGCCGTTGAAGCCGGCCTGCTGGCACTCGGTGATGGAGCTGTTGATGGCGTCGGTCGGGAACGGGCGCGGGCTGCTGGCGTTGGGACCCTTGGCGGCGCGCTCCCACTCGGCCTCGGTCGGCAGCCGCACCGCCGTGCCCGTCTCCTCGGCGATGAACGCGCAGTAGTCGCGCGCCTGCTCCCAGGTCACGTTGACGACGGGGTACTGCTCGAAGCGGTCGACGTCGTAGTAGAGCTGCTGGTCCTCGCTGACGGCGTTGCCGGCGCGCGGCTCGGTGCAGGAGCCGGCGGCGACGCAGTACTGGTACTGGATGTTGGTGACCTCGTGGACGTCGATGGCGAACGGCGCGAGCTTCACCTGCACCTGCGGCCACACCAGCGGGAGCTGCACGCCGTTGCTCGCCGAGCAGCTCGGCCGTTGGTTCGCCGGCGTCCGCGGGTCGACGCAGAAGCCATCCGTGTCGAAGTCCGTCCCGAAGGCGAAGGTCAGGTTGGTCGTGACCTCGGCCATCGGGGTCGGCTCGGGCGGCGTCACGCCGGTCGAGCACGCCGCGGCGCCCGTCGTCGAGACAGCGAGCAGGATCAGGAACGCGCTACGCATGGATCACCCCGCAACACACACACCCGCGGGCGTGTGAACATTCGGTGTTCAGAAGCGCACATCGGCGCCCAGCATGGCCCCGTCGCCGGGCGTCGCCGTCAAGAACGGCGTCACGCGCGGCGAGGTGCCGGCCTCCTCGAGGGCGTCCTCGGGCTTGACGATGTCGGTGTCGAGCGCCTCGAGCACCAACAGCAACACGCCCACCCCCATGAGTCCGCCGCCAGCGCCGTAGCCGACGTTCTGGAGCGTCTCCCATTTGTTGAACTCGTCGGTGCCGGTGAACTCGACGTCGGCCTTGGTCTTCGCGAAGTACCCGAAGCCGACGCCACCCGCGCCGAGCACGAGCGAGACGTAGCCGACGTAGCCCTTCCAGGTCATCGGCGGGTCGCGCAGGTAGAGCTCACTCACGACGACGTCGTCGCGCGCCACCTCGACGTTCAGCCCGCGCGAGAACGACAGGTACTCATCCTTCTGGACGGTGATCTGGTGCTGCCCTTCATCGAGCACGATCTTGTCGGCGTACGGCGTCAAGCCGATGTTGCGCCCGTCGACGAAGATGGCCGCGCCCCGGACGTTGCTCTTGACCGTGACGGTGCCGACTCGCTGGAGCTTCTGAAGCTTGAAGTAGAGCTTGATGGGCTCGCCCGCGCGCACCTCGAACTGCTGCTCGAAGGGCTGGTAGCCGCCGAGGTCGAGAAACAGCGAGTAGGTCCCCGGATCGAGGGTCGTGACGTAGGGCGTCTGGCCGAGCAGCTTGTCGCGGCTGTCGATGTAGACCTTGGCGCCCACCGGATCCGACCCGATGGTCACCTCGGGACGCATCTGGAGCTTGCACTTCTGAATGCTGGCCCGGACGTCGACGATGTCCTTCGGATCCGCGCCGGTCTTCTGCTTGGTGAAGTCGACGTACTTCTGGTAGCCAGCCACGCACTCGGCCGCGGCGCCCAGCTTCTCGTACGACCGCGCGATGTTGTAGTAGCAGTACTCGTGCTCGATGACGGTGTTGGCGGCCTTGAACTTCTCGATGGCCGCGGCGTACAGCTCCTGCTCGTAGAGCCGCTGACCCTCGTCGTAGAGGGCCGTCCACGCTTTGATCTGATCCTGGGTCGGCGGCGCCGCAGCTCGCACGTCGCGTGGACCGAGCGCCGAGGCGGCGACCACGACCACCACGCAGGTGGCCAGGCGAGACAGGTACGAGGACATCGACGCCTCCAGCAACTTCGTTCGACCGTTCGGAACGCCCGGAAGCTAGCCAGAAGCCGCTCTCGTGTCAATTTGAGCCCGCCCGGTGGCCCCTCGCCTCGGTCTCGCGAGCCTGGCCCGCCTCGCGTCGGCCGGTCGGTGGAGACCGGTCCCCACCCGCCGTCGCCTCCGGCTCAGCGCGCGAGCTTGGCCCGGAAGGCGAGGACGATCATGCCGTCCTGGTAACCCCGGCCCGCCTGGAAGAACGTGCCGCCGTCCTTGACGCGGACCGTGGAGCGCAGGCCGCCCACCTCGATGTGGACCTGGAGGAAACCCTCGGCGTCGGTGCCGACGAACTTGTAGGCGAGCTCGCTCCCGTTCGCGAGGGTCAGCTTGTGCGAGGCCCCCTCGTCGAGGGCGGCGCGCTGCTCGTCGAGCTTCTGGAAGCCGACGTAGCCCTTGAAGGCGCGCTTGAGGGTGTTGGCGAGGCCCGCCAGCGCCGGATCGACCGCGCCCGCCTTGGTGGCGTGGATGACGACGACGTCGATGTCGGCGCGGGCGCCCGCCATCGTCACCGCGGTCAGCTCGCCGCCGTCGCTCGCGAGGACCGCGCCGGGGGCACCCAGGAGCCCGACCGTCAGCGCTACGGTGATGAAGGTCTTGAACATCTCATCGTCTCCGGGGGCGGCCGAAGCCTGGGTGCAGGTGAATCAGAGTCCCTTGGTGCCGTTGCTGTTGCCGTCGGGCATGCTGACGCCCTCGCCCTCGACCACGTGCCACAGCACGAGGGGCTCGTCGTCGCTGTCGTCGAAGGTGATGACCTTGACCTCGCCCTTGGAGGCGATGGCCTCGACCCGCGCGTTCTTCACCGCCACCTCGCCCTCGCGACCGCGCCGCTTGGCGCCGTTATCGATGGTCGCGAAGCCGTCGCCGCCGTCGACCTTGTCGCCGTCGGAGTTCGACTGGCTGCCGGTGAACCAGACCCCGGCGACGAGGGCGATGACCGCCGCCGCCGCCACCAGCGCCGTCAGCGGACGCTGGAGCCGGAAGAGCTCGTTGAACCAGGCGCCGATGCGCTCGACGAGGCCCGGCCCGGCGTCCTCGCGCTGCACCCGCACCCCCTCGATCATGGCGGGCGAGGCCGCCGCCTCGGCGTCCTCTGCCGCGATGCGAGCCATCACGCCGCCGTACACGCCGGAGAGGTCCACCTCAGGCGCCGTCGCCGCGAAGGCGTCCGCCGCGAACGCGTGGATGAGCGAGAGCTCCGCGAGCTCCGACTGGAGCTCCGGGCAACCCGCCAGGGTCGCCTCGACCTCGGCCGCCGCCGTCGGGTCCAGCTCGCCGTCGTGGAACGGCATCAGCAGCTCTTTGACCTGGTTGCAGTTCATCGCGACATCCTCATCACTTCTTCAGGTAGCGAGTCAGTGACTTCTGAAAGTTCTTCCGGGCATGGAACAGTCGGCTCATCACGGTGCCCTTCGCGATGTCTAGCGTCTCCGCCAGCTCGTCGTAGCTGAGACCGTCGACCTCACGCAGGAGCAGGATCTCCCGGTGATCGTCGCTGAGGGTCTCGAGGGCCTTGTCCATGTGCTCCACCAGCTCTTTGCGCTGGGCCGCCTTCAGTGGGTTTTCGATCCCGGTCGACGCGAGCGTCGGGCCGTTCGTGAATCCGCCTTCGTGGGCGAGGGCGTCGTCGTAGTCGACCTCCGCGGCTCGCGCTGCACGTCTCTTCCTGTCGATGCAGAGGTTGACCACGATGCGGTACAACCACGTGTAGAAGCTCGAGTCCCCCTTGAAGTTCGGCAGGTGCCGGTGGACCTTGACGAACGCGTCTTGAACGACGTCCATCGCGGCATCCGGGTTCCTGACGATTCCGTATGCAATGGTGTAGACCTTGCGTTGATAGCGCTCGACGAGCTGGCGGAACGCCTTCTGGTCGCCCTGTACAGCCCGATCGACAAGCGCCTGGTCCTCGTGCTTCCGTTCATCCTGGTTGGCCAACGCGGCTCTCCCAAGCAGGCGGGTAGACGGGGTCCGCGGCCGGCTATTCACTGAAGCGGCGGCGATTGTATCGGTTCGTAACCCCAGGTTCGTCGCAGCGGATAGCACCACAGGTCGGCTCCCCGGGCAAGCACGTCCAGCCGCCGATCGCGGGCCCGACCTCCGGCTCGGGCCCGGTGACATCGGTTGACCTGAAGGGCCGCGGTGCGGATGATCCCGCGACGCCGCCGGCCGGGAATGGGAATCGAGAGTCCCGACTCTTACCAGGTCTGGTCGGCGCAGGAGATCCCGCCCTACATGGAACCCTACGAGCGCATCACCCGATTTCTGCGCGAGGTCCGGCGCGCCCTGAACCGCGTCTCGCTGGGCGAGGCGGCGCTCGCGGCGCTGGCGATCCTGGGCGTGGCGACCGTGGCCGCCCTGGCGCTCGCCGCCGCCCTCGGCCTGGGCCCGGGGCGCTGGGGCTGGGCGGCGATCGGGCTCGGGCTGGTGGGCGCCGGGATCGCGCTGTGGCGCCTGTGGCTGCGGCCGCGGGGGCGGCGGGCGGCCGACGACGAGCTGGCGCTCTGGGTCGAGGAGCGGATCGATGGGCTCCAGTCGGGGCTCGTGACCGCGGTCCAGACCCGGGCCATGGTGGCCGCCCCTGACGCGCGGCCGCTCGGGTTCTCCGCGACGCTCGCGCGCGAAGCGGCGGCCCAGACCTCGCGCGGGATCGCCGAGGTGATCCCGAGGACCCTGCCCGAGCGGCGTCGCCTCAAGCGCCTGCTCGGCGTGGCGGCCGGGGTCGGCGCCTGCATGGGCCTGCTCGCGGTCGCGACCCCGGAGCTCTACACCGAGGGCGGCGCGCTCCTCGTCGCCGCGCCCGAAGAGGAGGCCCTCGCGGACGGCGTCCGGCTCGTCCCGGTCGCGATGAGCCAGCTGAACCTCGAGATCGTGCCGCCCGAGTACACCGGCATCAAGCCGCGCAAGCTCGACCGCTCGGCCGGGGACTTCGAGGCCCTCGCCGGCTCGGAGGTGCGCTTCGCCGGCACCGCGCTCTACGACGCCAAGGAGGCCTACCTCGCGCTCGAGTCGGACCCCGAGGGGCGCTGGGCCCTCGATCTCTCGGCGGACGGCGCGGTCAAGGGCGCCTTCCGCGTCGGCGCGAGCGATCGCTACCAGTTCGTGCTCGTCGACAAGCAGGGCGCGACGATCCACGAGAAGGCGTGGCGCTCGGTGGACTCGCGCAGCGACGCGGCGCCCGAGGTCGAGCTGCTGCTGCCCGAGTCGGACCTCGAGGTGAAGCCGGACGACCAGCTCTCCTTCTTCTTCGAGGCCTCCGACGACTACGGGCTCGACCGGGTCGAGCTCGTCATCGAGGACGAGACCGGCCACGAGCTCGATCGGCACGTCGTGCGGAGCCCGCGGGGCGAGCGGCTGAGCCGCGGGGACGAGGGGGTCGCGGTGGCGCGGCTCGAGCTCGAGCCCGGCGACTCGGCCGAGCTTCACTTCGAGGCGTTCGACCTGAACTCGCTGTCCGGTCCGGGCATCGGCAAGAGCGCGAGCCGCCGGATCACCCTCTACAGCCCCGAAGCCGAGCACGATCGCCTGCTCGAGGACCTCGACCGGCTCATCGATCGAATGATCGACGTGCTGGCCGACCGGCTCGAGAGCCCGATCGAGGCCAAGGAGACGCTGCGGCTCGCCAACTACGTCGCGACCGGACAGGGGATCAACGCCGCCACGCTGCGCCTCGTCGCGGACATGACGACCCTCGTCAACGGCTTCTCGACCGACGCCCTCGTGAGCGACGAGCTGCGGACGGCCCTGCGCGAGGTGCGCGAGCGGCAGCAGGAGATCGCCGACCAGGAGGGGGCGCACCTGCGGCGCTCGGTGCTCGGGACGGCGAACGTCGAGGACGACGTGATGGTGATGCTGCTGTTCGAGGCCAACAACGAGGGCGCGAGCGAGCTCGAGAGCGGGGTGCTGCGGCTCCACAAGCTCCTCGACGAGAGCCGTAAGGACAGCGTCCTCGACGCCGGCCGGGAGCTGCTCGAGACCCAGAACGAGATCATGGATCTCCTCAAGCAGCTCAAGGACACGAAGGACCCGAAGGCCCTCGAGGCCGCGATGAAGAAGCTGAAGAAGCTCCAGGAGAAGCTCGCCAAGCTCCAGCAGGAGCTCGACAAGCTGCGCGAGCGGGCGCCCTACGAGAACCAGAACGCGACGCGCCGGCCGAGCGACAACCAGAAGTCGATGGCCGACATGAAGTCGACCATGGACAAGATCCAGGAGCTCCTCGCGGAGGGGAAGGTCGACGAGGCCATGAAGCTCCTCGAGGAACTCGGCAAGAACACCCAGGAGCTGATGGCGGCTCTCCAGAACGACCTCGACGCCGGGGGCTCGATGTCGGCGGCCGCGCGCCAGAAGGCGCAGGAGTTCTCGACCAAGCTCGACGAGCTCGCCGACGGGCAGCGGGGCCTCAAGGGAGAGACCGGCGAGCTCGACCGGCAGATCGACGAGCGCCAGGCGCGCGAGCTCCAGGAGCAGGCGAAGCAGGCCCTCGAGGGCGCCAAGCAGCAGGCCCGGGAGCTCCGCGAGCAGCTCGACGGCGTCGACGACCAGCCGCTCCACCCGTCGGATCGGGACGCGCTCGAGCAGCTGCGCGAGGACGCCGCCGCGCTCGAGAAGGAGATCGCCCGGGGCGACGTCGGCAAGGCGGCGGAGCTCGCGCAGAAGGTCGCCAAGCAGGCCGGAGCGCTCAAGGCGGAGGTCCACGAGAGCGAGGAGCGGGAGCTCGATCAGCGACGCCTCGACGGGCTCAAGGCGGGCGGCGACAAGCTCGGCGAAGGCGAGGGCAAGGCCGAGCAGCTCGCCGAGACCCTCGAGGGGCTCAAGCCGAAGCCCGGCGAGGGGCTCGAGCCGGGCGAGCAGGGCGAGGCCCAGCGCCTCAGCGAGCGTCAGGGAGAGCTCGGCAAGAAGCTCAGCGAGCTCGAGGGCGCGCTCAAGGAGCTCGACAAGGACATGCCGGGCCTCCAGCAGGAGATGGGCGAGCCGCTCGAGCAGGCCGGCAAGGCCATGGGCGAGGCCAAGGGCGAGCTCGACGGGCAGCGGCCAGGCGAGGCCAACGGCAAACAGCAGGAGGCCCTCGAGCACCTCGAGAAGGCCCAGCAGTCGATGCAGCAGCGCATGCAGCAGAAGGGCGGCGGCGGCGACGAGCAGCAGACCGGGATCAACGACCCCAAGGCCAAGGTGGACATCCCCGAGGAGGACCCCTACGCCGCGCCGCGGACCTTCCGTGAGGAGGTGCTCAAGGCGATGAAGGAGCGCGCACCCGATAAGTACAGAGACGCCATCCAGCGCTTCTACGAGGAGCTGATCAAGTGATAACGCACCGCAGCATTGGCACTGCCATCGCTTCGATATTAATCGTCATCTCGCTTGGTGCGAACGCACACGCCGAGAGCGCGGAGCAGCGGGCGGCGGAGGACGCGCTGGCGTCGTGGGACATCCCGGAGGCGGAGCAGATCGTCGCGCGGCTCAACGCCGGCGCGCCCGGGGACGCGAAGAACCTGTTCTTGACCGGGCACCTCCACCTCATGAAGGGGGACTACCAGCAGGCGGTGGACTACCTCGGGCAGTCGGTCCACGCGAGCGCCGACCCGCTCGCGGCCCACTACTTCGCGCTGGCGAAGGCGACCCTCGAGGAGACGTCGGGCTACACGCGTCACCTGACCGCGGACGGGAACTTCCTCATCAGCTACCCACCCGGGGTGGACGCGGTGCTCGTGCCCTACGCCGAGGACACGATGGCGCGGGCGTGGAAGGCGCTGACGAAGATCCTCGACTACACGCCGGAGCGGCCGGTGCGCATCGAGATCTACCCGACCGTCGACGTCCTCGGGGCGGTGAGCCCGTTGACGGTCGCCGAGATCCGGACCTCGGGGACGATCGCGCTGTGCAAGTACAACCGGCTGATGATCACCTCGCCGCGGGACCTCGTGTACGGCTACGACTGGCTCGACACGCTGGCGCACGAGTTCATCCACCTGCTCATCACCAAGAAGAGCCACAACAACGTCCCGATCTGGCTCCACGAGGGGCTCGCCAAGTACTACGAGGTGAAGTGGCGGGACGTCCCGCCGACGCTGGACCGGCAGAGCGAGGCGCTGCTGGCGCAGGCCATCACCGACGACAAGCTCATCACCTTCGAGGAGATGAGCCCGTCGATGGCGAAGCTCCCGAGCCAGGAGGCGACGGCGACGGCCTTCGCCGAGGTCTACACGGTCATCGAGTTCCTCAACAAGCGCCACGGGAGCGACGTCGCGGCGCCCTTGGTGGCGGCGATGGGCAGCGGCGAGAGCGACCGCGAGGCGGTGAGCAAGGTCGCCGGGATGCCGTTCGACCGCTTCGGGCGCTCGTGGAAGGCGTTCCTCAAGCAGCAGGGATACCGGCCGCGAGACCTCGCCTACGACCAGCGGCTGCTCTTCAAGGGCAAGCACTCGGAGCAGGACGAGCTCGCCGAGCTGAAGGTCGACAAGGCCAAGGAGCTCGTGTGGCTCGGCGACCAGCTGCGGCTCAAGAAGCGCTGGAAGGCGGCCTCGAAGGAGTACCGGCGAGCCACCGAGTTCGTGGGTGAGCTGTCACCGCTGGTCCAGGGCAAGCTCGGGCTGGCGCTCTTGCGCACCGGCGCGCTCGAGCAGGCGGCGGCCGAGCTGCTCAAGCCCATCGCGCTGTATCCGCGCCACGTCGTGCTGCAGGTCTATCTCGGCGAGGCGCTCGTGAAGATGGGGCGCTACGAGGAGGCGCGCGAGCACCTCGAAGAGGCCCTGACCATCAACCCCTTCGATCCCGACGTTCACGGCAACCTCGCGATCGTGTACGACCAGCTCGGCGAGCACGACCGCGCGGCCGCCGAGCGCAAGGCCCACCAGCTCGTGAACGCACAGTAGGCGCGTGCACCGCTCCCCCACATGACTTGGAGAACAATCGGATGATGGAGGCTCAACCGTCGCCCCCCGCCCTCCCCCAGGGCGCCGGCGACGTGACCGTGGCGGACGTCCAGGCCGTCGCCAACGCCCGGGCCCGCGTGCTCGAGCAGCTGCGTAAGCGCATCATCGGCCAGGACGACGTCATCGACCTGCTGCTGATCGCGCTCTTCGCCCAGGGCCACGGGCTGTTCATCGGCGTGCCGGGGCTCGCCAAGACGCTCCTCATCTCGACGTTGGCCGAGGCGGTGAGCCTCGACTTCAACCGGGTGCAGTTCACCCCGGACCTGATGCCGAGCGACATCACCGGCACCGACATCCTCGAGGAGGATCACTCGACCGGGAAGCGCTTCTTCAAGTTCATCAAGGGCCCGGTGTTCTGCAACATCCTGCTGGCCGACGAGATCAACCGGACCCCGCCGAAGACCCAGGCGGCGCTCCTGCAGGCGATGCAGGAGAAGCGCGTGACCGCGGCCGGGACGACCTACCCGCTCGACCCGCCGTTTCTGGTCTTCGCCACGCAGAACCCGATCGAGCAGGAGGGGACCTACCCCCTGCCCGAGGCGCAGCTCGACCGCTTCATGTTCTCGATCCGCGTCGACTACCCCTCGCTCGAGGAGGAGATCGACGTGGTGACGCGCACCACGGGCGCAGCGCAGGCGCCGCTCGAGCACGTGCTGAGCCGCGAGGAGCTGCTGCGCTTCCAGCAGGTGGTGCTGGCGGTGGTCGCGGCGCCGGACATCGTGCGCTACGCGGTCGAGCTGACGCGGCGGACGCGGCCGGACGCCGAGCGCGCGCCCGAGGCGGTCAAGCAGTACGTGAGCTGGGGCGCCGGGCCGCGGGCGAGCCAGTACCTGGTCGTCGGGGCGAAGGCGCGCGCGGCGCTGCACGGGCGGCCGCAGGCGTCGCGCGAGGACGTGCGCGCGCTGGCGCAGGCGGTGCTGGGGCACCGCGTGCTGATGAACTTCCAGGCCGAGGCGGACCGGGTGACGGCCGGGGACATCATCGCGCAGATCGTGAAGTCCATCCCCGCCTCGAACGTGTAGCGTGGCGGCCGCCGTCCCCGCCGCGGGCAAGCGGTCGCTGACCGATCCCCAGGCGCTGGCGCGCCTCAGGGGGGTGACGCTGCGCGCCCGGCGCGTGGTCGACGGCGTCCTGCAGGGGCTCCACAAGAGCCCGCACCAGGGCGCGTCGATCGAGTTCGCCGAGCACAAGGAGTACGCGCCGGGCGACGAGATCCGCCACGTCGACTGGAAGGCGTTCGCGCGCTTCGACAAGTACTACGTCAAGAAGTACGAGCAGGAGACGAACCTGCAGGCGTTCTGCGTGCTCGACGCGTCGGCGTCGATGGGCTACGGCGCCGACGGGACGCTGACGAAGTTCGAGTACGCCGGGGTGATGATCACGACGCTGGCGTACCTGCTGCTGCGGCAACAGGACGCCGTCGGGCTGGTGAAGTACGCCGGCGAGGTCATGGAGGTGCTGCCGCCACGCTCGCGGCTCAATCACCTGACACACCTCACGACGTCCCTCGAGACGACCCGGGTCAAGGGCGGGACGAACCTCGAGGCGGGGCTCGAGGCGGTCGTGGAGTTCTCGAAGAAGCGCGGGCTGGTGTTCGTGTTCAGCGACTTCTTCAGCGACAGCGACAAGCCCTTCAACATGCTGCGGCACCTCGTGGGGCGCGGGCACCAGGTGACGGTGTTCCACGTCCTCGACGGTGACGAGCTGACCTTCCCCTTCGAGCGGATGACCCTCTTTGAGGGGATGGAGTCGACGCGGCGCCTCCTGGTCGAGCCGCAGCTCGTGCGCCGCGCCTATCTCAAGCGCATCGCGGAGCACCAGGCGCTCATCCGCAAGCGCTGCCTCGACTCCCAGGTGGGCTACCAGCTCGTCGACACGCGCGAGGCGCCCGGCGAGATCGTGCTGCGGTATCTGCGCGCCAACGGTCCGTCGAAGGCGGGGGGCTGATGGAGTTCGGCAACGGCGCGATCCTCGCGGGCATGGCGCTCGGGGCGATCCCGGTCATCATCCACCTGATCAATCGGCAGCGGGCGCGGCTCAGGCGGTTCGCGGCGATCGACTTCCTGCTGCTGAGCGACAAGCGGCTCGCGCGCAGGCTCAAGCTCAAGCAGCTGCTGGTGCTGGCGCTGCGGGTGCTGCTGCTGATGGCGTTGGCGTTCGCGCTGGCCAAGCCTTACGTCGCCCCCGACGTGGTGGCGGCGCCCGACGCGTCCGATCCCGGCGGGGTGGCGCTCATCATCGACGACTCGACGTCGATGCAGACGCTGGCCGCGGACGGGCGGACGCTGCTCGACCACGCCCTCGGGGCGGCGCGCGAGCTGGTGGCGTCCGGAGGCAACCGGACGAGCTTCGCGGTGCTGACGGCGGGGACGCCGGCGCGGCTCTTGACCAAGGGGCTGAGCTACGACAAGGAGGCGGTCGCGCGGGCGCTCGACCGCGTCGAGCAGGGCGGGACGCGGCCGCGGAGCGCGGACCTGGCGGCGGCGCTGAAAGAGGCGGGGCGGGTCCTGAGCGAGTCGCCCGAGCCGCGGCGGCAGGTCTACGTCATCGGCGATCAGGCGGCGCACGCGTGGCGCTTCGGGGCGCTGCCGTGGAACTACGTACCGGTGTCGAACGTCAACCTGATTGACGTTCGTGACGGCCAGCCCATCGACAACCTGGCGCTGACCGGGGTCGTGGTCACCAAGAGCGGTCCGGCGACCGAGCCGATGCTCGAGGTCGAGGTGTCGGTCATCAACCACGGGATCGCGGCGCGCACCACCCAGCTCGAGCTGGAGCTGGGCGACAAGGTGGTCGCCGACACGGTCACCGTCCCGGCCTCCGAGCAGACGAGCGTGACCTTCAAGCTGCGAGCGCCACCGGACGTGACCGGAGGGGTCGCGCGGCTGGTGCCTGACGCGCTGCCGGTGGACGACAGCTGGGTCTTCACCCTCGGCCAGACGCACGCGATCAACGTGCTGGTGGTCAACGGCGCGCCGCGGTCGGTGCCGTGGCAGGACGAGCTGTTCTTCTTGCGCGCGGCGCTGCGGGCGCGCCAGGTCGGCGACGTGTCGCTCAACCCGATGTTCGCGACGTCGGCGGAGCTCAAGCCCGGGCAGATCAACGCCGCGGACGTGGTGGTGTTGGCGAACGTGGGGGGGCTGACCCGCGAGCAGCAGCTGGCGCTCCACAACTTCGTCGAGCAGGGGGGCGGGCTGCTGGTGACGGGCGGGGACGCGTTCGGGGACGACTCCAACGCGTCCTACGGCGATCTCCTGCCCTACCCTATCCGCGACACGAAGACGGTGGCGCGGGCGGGGGATCCGTCGGCGGTGCTGAGCGCGCTGACCATCGCGACGGCGGACTTCGAGCACCCGGTGATGCAGGTCTTCGACGGGGTCGAGGACGCGAGCCTCTTCAAGGCGCACGTGTTCTCGTATCTGCTCATCGACACGGCGGAGCGGCCGGGATCGAAGGTCATCGCGAGCTACACCGGGGGGATCCCGGCGCTGGTCGAGGGGAGCCTCGGGCGCGGGCGGACGATGCTGCTCACGACGACGCTGGACATGGACTGGTCGGACCTCGCGATCCGGTCGAGCTTCCTGCCGTTGGTCCAGCGGGTGTGCCAGTACCTCGGGCGCGCGCTGGACCGCCCGGGAGGGCCCGGACACCTGGTCGGCGAGGGGCTGCACGTGCCGCTGCCGGAGGGCGTCGGCCCGCTGGTGCTCGTGCAGCCCGACGGGACCGAGGTGCCGCGCGACGAGACGCCAGACGACACCGCGGCCGGGACGCTGTACGTCGAGGCCCCGGATCAGGTCGGGCAGTACCTCCTGATGCGGGCCGGGGACCGGCGCCACGGGGTGCACTTCGCGGTGAACGCGGACCGGGCCGAGAGCGACCTGACGCCGGTCACCGCGGAGACCGAGCGCGCCGCCATCGCCGAGCTGACGCGGGACAACGGGGTCCTGCCCGACGTGGGCGTGGACGAGCCGACGCTGACGGCGGCGGCGGCGGGCGGCGACACGCGCAGCACGATCCTGTGGCCCTACATCCTGGCAGGGCTGTTCTTGCTGTTCGGCGCCGAGGCGTGGCTGGTCGTCCGGAGCTGACGCGCCGCGCCTGCGCGCCCCGCTGGAGGGCGCT
The DNA here is from genome assembly GCA_002841945.1 of Deltaproteobacteria bacterium HGW-Deltaproteobacteria-14. Classification (GTDB taxonomy): domain Bacteria; phylum Myxococcota_A; class UBA9042; order PHBI01; family PHBI01; genus PHBI01. The sequence continues at coordinate 45,334 of PHBI01000001.1, read as the reverse complement.
CGCGCGGCCACGTCGTCGCCCCGAGAGATCTTGACCCCGACGCGGGCGGTGGGCCTGACCGCGTGTGCTGCGACCGCGCTGCGAGCTCGCCGGGCCGGCGCCGACCCGGCCGGCGCCGCGCCGGGGTCGGGGCCGGCGTGGGCCAGCGCGTGATGAGCGTCGCTCGCTCCGGGCGCCAGGAGGGCCGCCCCGACGACATGGAACAGGCTTGCTTTTGCATACTCATTGCATTAGCGTCGCTGTGCGGACTCGACGCGCGGTCATCACCGAGCGCAGCGTCACCGCCTTGGATGGTGCGATGACGCAGAGACGGTCCAGATCGATGCCCGCGGTGCTCGCGATCTTCGCGCTGACCGTGGTGCCTCAGCTGCACCTCCTCGTCGTGCCGCACATGCTCTGCCCCATCGACGGCGCGCTCGTCCACGCGAGCCCCGAGGACCACCCCCACGCCGCGAGGCGGCCCGGGGGCTGCGACGAGGGCTCCGAGCCGGCCGCGCCAGAGCGCCCCCACGGCGCTGACGAGCGGTGCCCCCTCGGCCTCTTGAGCGACGCCTCCGGGCCGACGCCCGCGCCGCTCCAGCTCGCCCCCGCCGCCTACCCGGCGCCGCCCGTCACCGCGCGCGCTAGCGTCCCCCACCCGCCGATCGCCCTCATCGCCCTCGCCCCCTCCCACTCGCCGCCGGCCTGAGCGCTCCTCCATCCCTCGAGACCGTTCAGAGACACACCGCAGCCGCGAGAGGTTCGCTCCATGCTCCATCGAGACTGGCGCCACGGCGCCTTCGTGCTCGGCGCCCTGGGCGCCGCGCTCCTCATCTCCACTTCACCCGCCAGCGCCGCCGACCCGCCCGAGGACGCGCCCGACGCCGAGGGCGTCGAGCCCTCCGCCGGGGCCGCGGCGGCGGCCAACGCCGCCCGCATCGAGGCCCTCGAGCTCACGATCCTGCGCCTGCAAGCGGCCCAGGAGGACGCGCCCGAGGAGTCCTCCGAGGTCGAGCTCAAGGCCTACTCGGGCGGGCAGCGCGCGCTGCAGGCCCTCAACCCCGAGATCAGCGCCGTCAGCGACTTCTTCGCCCGCTACATCCACTCCGAGACCGGCAAGGACTACATCGGCGGGGAGCGCTCCGGCGGGTTCCTGCGGGTGATGGGGCTGCACCTGCAGGCCAACCTCGACCCATTCTCCTTCACCAAGATCACCGCCGCCTTCTCACCGACCGGCGCGGCCATCGGCGAGGCCTACGTCACCTGGACGTCGGTGTTCCCCGGGGTGTCGCTGACCGCCGGCCGCTTCCGCCAGCAGCTCGGCGTGGTCAACCGCTGGCACAAGCACGGCCTCGACCAGTTCGACCACCCACCGATGATCACCGTCCCCTTTGGCGGCGGCGGGCTCACCCAGACGGGCGTGTCCCTGCACGCGACGCTGCCGCCGGTGTGGAGCGACGGCCTCGAGCTCACGCTGGAGGTGACCAACGGGAGCAACGAGGCGGCCTTCTCCGGCGCGTTCTTCAGCGTGCCCAGCGGGCTGCTCCGCCTCCAGAACTACTGGGACCTGTCCGATGACACCTACCTCGAGCTGGGGCTCACGGGCATGCTCGGCGCCAACAACCAGCGCGGCCTGGTGGGCGGCTCGGGTGAGGTCATCGACGAGGCGCTCCGCGGGACCTACATCGGCGGCCTCGACCTGACGGTGAACTGGGAGCCGCTCGAGCGCTCGAAGTACCACCACTTCACCTGGCGCAGCGAGCTCCTCTATCTGGTCAAGGAGCTCGAGGACGACACCCAGCTCACCTGGATGGGCGCCTACAGCTACGTCGAATACAAGCTCGACCGGAGCTGGCTCGTCGGCCTGCGCGGCGACGCCACGCAGCCGCTGGCCGTCGACAACAGCGGCCAATGGGACTTTGGCGCGACGCCCTACATCACCTGGTGGCAGAGCCCGTGGGTGCGCCTGCACCTCGAGTACCAAGCGCGGTTCGCAGACGGCGGAGACATCGATCACCGCGTGATCCTCCAGCTCGTCGCGGCCGTCGGCCCCCACAAGCACGAGCGCTACTGAGTCGGCACCAAGGGAGAACACCATGTCTCATCGAAACACCCTCGCCGCCCTCGCCGCCATCGCGAGCCTCGGCGCCTTCACCTCCACCGCGTCGGCCCAGATCAAGGTCGTCGCGACCACCTCGACCTACGCGAGCCTGGCCGAGGAGATCGGCGGAGAGCACGTCACCGTCTTCACCATCGCCTCACCGGACCAGGACGTACACTTCGTTCGCCCCAAGCCGAGCTTCGCGCCCAAGCTCGCGGAGGCGGATCTGCTGCTCACCACCGGCATGGACCTCGAGCTGTGGCTGCCGGCGCTCATCGACAAGGCCGGCAACGCCAAGATCAGCGAGGGGCAGGTCGGCTACGTGGCGGTCGCCGAAGGGGTCACCAAGCTGGAGATCCCGGCGGTCGCGGACCGCAGCGCTGGCGGGGTCCACATCTACGGCAACCCCCACATCCTCACGAGCCCCCTCAACGTCCGCAAGGTCGCCGAGAACATCACCATCGGCCTGGTCAAGGTCGACCCGCAGCACCGAGCCTTCTACGAGCAGCGCCTGGCCGCGTTCCGCCACAAGATGGACGTGTCCCTCTTCGGTGAGCCGCTGCTCGACGTCATCGGCGCGCCGACCCTCATCCGCCTCGCCGAACGCGGGCGCCTCGTGAGCTTCCTCGAGAACAAGCAGATCAAGGGCAGGCCGATGCTCGAGCTGCTCGGCGGCTGGATGAAGAAGGCCCTCCCCCTGCACGGCCGGAAGCTCGTCACCTACCACAAGAACTGGATCTACTTCGCGCGGCTCTTCGGCCTCGAGGTGGTGGGCGAGGTCGAGCCCAAGCCCGCCATCCCGCCGACGCCCAAGCACGTCGAGAAGATCATCAACCTGATGAGGACGCTCGACGTGCGGGTGGTGCTCGCGGCGAACTACTTCGACGAGAGCAAGGTGCGCCGCATCTGCAAGGCCGTCGACGCCGAGGCGGTCATCGTCCCGCTGTACGTGGGTGGCGCGGCCGGCGCCGCCGACTACTTCGCCCTCGTCGACCACTGGCTCGACCGCCTGTTGGCGGCCTACGGGAGGTGAGCCATGGGTGACGCCATCGGACCGCTGGAGCTGATGCTCCTGCCCTTCGCCGAGTGCCTGGTGCTCGTCGGCATCCACTCCTATCTGGGCCTCCACGTGCTCCAGCGCCAGGTCATCTTCGTCGACCTGGCCCTGGCGCAGATCGCGGCGCTCGGGACCACCATCGCCTTCCTGTTCAGCATCGATCCGCTGTCCAAGGGGGCGTACGTCTTCTCGCTCATCGCGACCGTCATCGGCGCGGCGGTGTTCTCGCTGACCCGCTTCCGTGACAACAAGATCCCCCAGGAAGCGATCATCGGCCTCGTCTACGCCATCGCCGCCGCCCTGGGGATCCTGATCGTGGCCCAGGCTCCCCACGGCGCCGAGCACATCCAGAAGATCCTGACCGGGTCGCTGCTGTGGGTGAAGAGCGACGAGGTCGCCGCCGCGGCGGCCGTCTACGGCCTCGTCGGCGCCTTCCACTTCGTCTTCCGCCGCAAGTTCAGCGCCATCTCCCGCGACCCGGAGGCCGCCCGCGCAGCCGGCGTCAACGTGCGGCTGTGGGACTTCTTGTTCTACGTCTCCTTCGGCCTCGTCATCACGCACTCGGTGCGCACGGCCGGCGTGCTGCTGGTCTTCGTCTTCCTCGTCGCGCCGGCGATCATGGCGCTGCTCGTCACCCGCCGGGTGGGCGTGCAGCTCGCCATCGGCTGGGTCGTCGGCACCCTCGTCAGCGTCGGCGGCCTGACCCTCAGCTACGCGGCGGACAGCGCGACCGGCCCCACGGTCGTCAGCCTCTACGGGGGGGTGCTGCTCGCGACGGCGATCGGCGTATGGATCTTCCGGTCGGGGCCGCGCTGGCGTCGCTCGGTCGCCCAGCTGCTCGTCGGCGTGGCGGTCGTGGGGTTCGTGGGCCTCGGCATGTACGAGCTCGGCGGCGTCCTCGGGGCCGATCCCGAGTGGGCGGGCGCCGACGGGCCCTCGCTCACCCACCACCATCACCACCACGCGGACGCCGGCCCGTCGGGCGAGGGGGCGGCCGCCTGTGAGGGGGACTGCCCGATCGACCGCCTCATCGCCGAGCTCGCGCCCCTCGACATCGAGTCGAAGACCGCGCGCGCGGCGGCCCTCGAGGACGCCGTGCTGGTCGAGGAGCTGCTCGAGCACGTCGACCCCGGCGACGAGGAGTTGACCCTCGTGGTGGGACGGCGGCTGCTGCAGCTCGACACCCTGCGCGGAGCGCCCCACCTCATCGCCCTCATGACGCGAGGGACGTCGCCGCTGATGCGGGACGAGGCCCTCGGCGCGCTCCGCGAGGTGACGGGGGAGGACTTCGGCTTCGATCCCTGGGACGCCCCGACGACGGCGGCCAACCGCGAGGCCCTCGAGCAGTGGCGGGCCTGGTCCGCCCGGCGCGCGGCCTCGACCCGCTGACCCGGCGCGGGAGCGACCGCCCGGGCGCGCCCCGGGGAGGGGCTCCGGAGACTATTGACAGGTCGCGCACGCGCGCTCACCGTCTCGCGATGATCGCCCCCTGCGCGTGTCTGACGTCCCCAGCCGGAGGTCACACGAGGCGCGGCAGAGCCCCGCGCCTCGTGCTCCTCTTCGTCGCGTCCGTGGTGCTCCACCTCTCCCTCGGCCCGGGCGGGGGGAGGGCGCGCGCCGCGCCGGTCGTGTTCGAGCACGCGACGGTGTTCACCGGGGCGACCGATCACCCCGACGCCAGCTGGTTCGTCGTGCGCGACGGCAGGATCGCGGACGTCGGCGCCGGCGACCTCCCCGAGCGCTGGCGCGCCGCGCGGGCCGTGGACCTCGGCGGGCGCTTCGTCGCGCCGGGGTTCGTCGACGCCCACGTACACTTCGTCGACGGCGGGCTCTCGCTCCTGCAGATCGACGTGTCGGACGCGCGCGGCGAGGACGCGCTCGCCGCCGCCGTAGAGCAAGCCGCGGCGGCGCCGCTCGGCGGCCCCGACGGTTGGGTGGTGGTGCGCAACCTCGGGCTCGACGTCCTCGACGGGGACCCGCCGACCCACGCGCGGATGGCGCGCTACGCCGCGCTCGCCGGGGCGCGCCCGCTGCTCGTCCTGCTCAAGGGCGGCCACCACGCCTACGCGAGCCCGGTGGCGCTCGCGCGGCTCGACCTCGATCGCGACAGCGTCGATCCGCCCTTCGGGACCCTTGGGCGTGGCGCCGACGGGGAGCTGACGGGACTCCTCGTGGACGAGGCCGCCTGGAACGCGATGCGCGCCGTCGGGAGCGCGCTCGCGCCGGAGACCATCGCCCGCACCCTGCTCGCCGCGCAGGACGTCGCGCTCCGCTACGGGCTCACGACCGTCGCCGACAACACCTTCTACCCGAGCCACATGGCCCAGTACGTGCGAATGGCGGCCGGCGGCGCGCTGAAGCTCCGCGTCAGCTGCCGCTCCTACGGTCTCGAGCCGGCCACGCGGTTCACGATGCGCGCGCAGGGCAGCGGCCTCTTCGGCAAGCAGAACCCGCAGGTGCGCTACTTCGGCGACAAGTACTTCGTGGACGGGGCGCTCTCGAACGCCGGCGCGCAGGGGGAGCTCGCGCCGAGCGAGGAGATCCCGCGCTACACGGTGGCCGAGCTCCGCGACATGATGCTCTTCGCCGGCCCCTTCGGCAGCGCCTTTCACACCCAGTCGCGCGCCGGTGCGGAGCGGCTGGCCGCGGCGCGCGCCCCGATCGTCGCGCGCCGCTCGGGGGCGCTGCCGGACGTGCTCGACCACTGCGGGCGCTGCGGCGGCGGCGGGCTGCCCGAGCGGCTCCTGAACGCCGGGCTGAAGGTGACGGTCCTGCCCGGACAGCTCCACGACCTCCCGCACATCCTCGCGACGACGGCCGCCAAGCAGGGCGAGAAGGTCCTGGCGCTGCGGGAGCTGTTCCGGGTCGGGCTCGAGCCGGCGATCACCTCGGACTGGCCGTACGGCGCGGAGGTCAGCTACCCCGACGTCCCCGACGGGCTCACCCGGCTCGGGCTGGCGCCCCTGGCGAGCGTCGCGGTGGCGGTGAGCGGCGCGGGGCCGGACGGGCGGCCGATCCCCGGGGCGGAGACGCGGACGGTCACGATGGGACAGGCGCTCCTCGGGGTCACCGCCTGGGGAGCCGCGGCGCTCGGCCGCGCCGACGTCGGGCGCATCGCGCCGGGGACGATGGCGGACTTCGTGGTGCTGCCGCGCTCGCCGTTCGAGGTGGATCCGGTCGCGCTCTACCGCCTCGACCCCGACGAGGTGTGGATCGGCGGCGAGCGCGTGCGCCCGGCCGACCCGGGGGCGCCACCGCCGGGGCTCGAGGGCTACGCGAGCACCCCGCGAGGCGACGCCCTGACGCCGATCATCGGCTACGACCCGGTGACCGGCTTGGTGGTGGGCGGCGCCTGGTTCTTCTATCCGTACGAGCCGCGCGGGATCCGCGGCTCGCTCCAGCTCTACGGATCGCCGGAGCAGCTCCGGGCGCGGGCCGAGTTCGAGCTCATCGCGATGCGCGCGTTCGGCGAGGTGTCGCCGCGCCTGTGGCTGCGAGCCGACAGCCTCGAGGACCGCTACTTCGGGCGCGGCATGGGCACCGACGCCGACGACTTCGTCACCACCAAGCCGCTGGCCCTCGACGCGAGCCTCGGGGTCGGGATCGGCGTCGCGCCGCACCTCGACGTCGGTGTACACGCGCTCGTCGGCGCGCGGGACGACGACGCGGCGGGCGCCATCGCGGCGCAGGCGCCCGGGACCGCCGGGGCGGTGAACGGGGTGTCCGCGGGGCTGCGGCTCGAGCTCGTCCACGACGACCGCGACAACGCCTTCGCGACGCGCTTCGGCGGTCGCCGGATGCTCTGGACCGAGGCCTGGGGCGTCGAGGCCGGCGACGCGGCCTACCGCCAGCGGACCGGCGTGACCCTCTCGCAGTTCGTCCCGCTGTGGGCCCCCGACGTCGTCCTCGCGCTGCGCGCCGAGGCCGCCTTCAGCGTGGGGCGGCGCGCCTACGCGACCGACTTCGCGCTCGGTGGGGGCGAGCTGCTGCGCGGCTACGTCTCGAACCGCTTTCGCGGCGATCACTACGTCGCGGGGACGGTCGAGGTGCGGGCGCCGCTGGTGTGGGCGCTGTCGGCGGCGGCCTTCGGCGAGGTCGGGCGCGTCTGGGCGAGCGGGGCGTCGGGCGGGCCGGCCGTGGCGGTCAGCGGCGGCGCCGGGCTCCGCGTCGGGCTGCCTCCGGATCGGCTCGTGCGGCTGCGCTTCGACGTCGCCTTCGCGCCCGATCAGTGGGGGCTCTTCTTCAAGTTCAACGAGGCCTTCTGACCCGCTGCGGCGGGGGTCAGCGCAGGTGGGGGAGCAGCCAGGCGAGCAGGTCGACGGTGAAGGCCGGCCTGAAGTCCGGGTAGTGGTCGCTGCCCTCGAGGTACCAGAGGCGGACGTCGAGGCCGGCGGGGCAGCCGTCGAAGTAGCCGAGCTCGGTGTCGCCGTCGTTGGCGTAGTGGGTCGGCCCGTACTCCTCGACCCAGCCGTCGGGGTCGCAGCCGTCGCGGGCGCCCCAGCGGTCGAGCATCTCGTAGGCGCCCGGGGCCTCGTCGTCGCCGAAGAAGGGCATGACGTCGTCGTCCTCGCCGTGGACCTGCAGGACCGACAGCGGGACGTCGGTGACGGCGCAGAGGGCCTCGTCGAGGTAGCCCGAGCCGGCGATGCTGACCAGGCCGCCGAGGCGGGAGGGGACCTCGCAGGCCATGCGGTAGGCCATGAAGCCGCCGGCGGAGTGGCCGACGAGGCCGACGCCCGAGACGCGAAAGCGCGCCTCGAGCTCGTCGATGAGCCCGGTGAGCCAGGCGACGTCGTCGACGCCGCTCTCGTCGTAGTCGCAGCAGGTGTCGGTCGCGTTCCAGTACGGCGAGCCGCCCGCGTCGATGAGGCCGTCGGGGAGCACCAGGATGAAGCCGTCGCTGTCGACGCGCCCCGAGAGCTTGATCCAGTCGTCGAGGTCCTCGGAGAGGTAGTCGTAGCCCCCGAGCAGCAAGATCGCCGGGACGGCGGCGTAGCCGTCGTAGCCCGCGGGGGCGAGCACCGGAGCGGGCCGGGCGGCCGGGCCGATCGCGCTCGGCGGCGGCCACTCGGCGCGGGTCGCGACGGTGTCGGCGGGCTCGGTGGTGTCGACCGGGCCGCCGGTGTCAACCGGGTTGACGGTGTCCGCCGTGTCGTCCGCCGGCGGCTGCGTGTCCGCCGTGGTGTCGGCCGCGTCCGCGCTGCCGCCGCCGCCGCTCGCGCCACAGGCCGACACCACCAGGGTCAGCGCCAACCACCCTGCCCACGCGCGCTGGATTCCGTGCATCGCCTATTGATGCCCGATGGTGCCCCACGACCGCAACCTCACGCCGGCGTCCCCGAGGCGCCGGTCAGGTCGCCTTCGCCTGGGCCTGCTTGACCATGTCGATGACCTCCGGGACCTTGTCGAAGATCTTGTCGAAGATCCCCTTCTTGTCGGCGATCGGCAACACCTCCACACCGTCGTCGCTGAAGATGGCCACGCCGACCGGGCGGACGCGCGCGCCGAAGCCGGCGCCGGCGCCCGTGCCCTTGCCGCGGCCGGTCTTGGAGTTGTGCTTTTTGGCGCGGCGCGGGTCGTCGGGGATCTCCCCCTCCCCCTCGCCCCCGCCGCCGCCCAGCCCGAGCGAGAGCCGCGACAGCGGCACCAGCGTGAGGCTGCCGACGACGATGGGCTCGCCCACGACGACGTCGCTCTGCGCGGCGTCCTCGATTCCCCCGGCCACCAGCTCGATGAGCTCGATCAGTCCGTCCATGATTCATCCTCCGAGTGTGTGTGCTGTTACTGGTCCAGGCTCTCGAGCCGCGCCTTGCCGTTGTCGATGACGATGACCGCCACCGGGCAGGCGCGCGCCATCCCCCCGGCGCCGCCGCCGGTGCCCTTGCCGATGGACTGGCCGTCCTCGCCGCCCTCTCCCTCGCCGCCGCCGCCGCCGAAGCCGAGCCGCAGCTCACACAGGGTGATGATGTGCCGGTCGCCGACCGACACCGGCTTCGCGACGACCGCGTTGCGCCGGGTCAGGAGCTTGAGGCGCTCCGTCACCGTCGCGAACAGCCCCTTGATCTGCTGCAGTTGCATCTGAACCTCCTCGGCCCGTCATGGGCCTGTCGTTCTCACGCGGCGCGCAGCGCGCGCCGCATCTCTCCACCGAACCGAACCGTCGCCAGCACGACCAGCACCTCGGCCGGCCATATGCGACTCCGCAGGTGCCCACCGACGGCGAGCACCTCGTCCGTGTAGTCCACCGCCACGTCCAGGACGCCCGGCGGGAGGCGCGCCTCGAGCTCGCCGAGGGCCAGGCCGAGCCACGCCGTCTCGTCCGGGTCCGGCATCCCGACGACGCCGGCGACGCGCCCCTCGAGGTGCAGCGTCCGGACCATGCGCAGCGCCGCGCGCCACAGGGTGCGGCGATGGCGCACGGACCAGAACAGCCCACGATTTTTCTTCTTTTTCGGTAACTTGCCCTTACGCGCTCGCGCCTCGGCGCGCTCGCGGGCCTTCTGGCGCTTGGCCTCGCGCGCCTCGGGGGTCGCCCGCCGCAAGCGGGCCACGCGGATCCCGAGGATGTGCAGCGTCGCGGCCTCGAAGGCCCGCCACCGGACCGAGATGAACCCGAACCCCCAGCTCCCGCGCACCTCGAAGACCAGGTCGAGCCCGTCGGCGGCGCCGCGGGCCCGCACCGACAGCGGCATCAGCAGCACCAGCAGCGCCAGCGCGCCGACGACGGTCAGCAGAGCGAGCAGGATGTCTGCGACGACCGCCACGGCTCAGCCTCCGATCTTGAGGACCCGCTTCCACAGCGGGCGCGAAGGGGTCGGCTTGGGAGCCGGGTGCGGCAGGGCGGCGAGCGGCGCGGTGGTGTAGGAGAGGGTCCGAAAGCCGTCGCCCGCGGATGACGCCGGGGCCGCGGCCAGGGCCGGCCCGCGGTAGCTCCAGGCGAAGCCGCTCAGCACGCCGCGGATCGCCCGAAAGCGCCGCGGCCGCGGCGCGTCGCGGGGCGCCGTGAAGAGCTGGGTGTGGTGGTCCACGCCGAGGCTCGCCTCGATGCGCTCGATGAGCCCGTCGGGGACTTCGTCGGAGCCGGTGCCCATCAGGAGCTCGCGCAGCGCGACCGCCTCGGCGAGGGCGCGCCCGGCTTCGGGTTCGGTCAGCTCGGCCTCGAGGCGGCGGGCCTCGGTCCGCGACAGCGTGCCTTCGAGGTAGGCGTCGACGCGCTCTTCGAGGGTCATCGGGGTCACGGCGTCACCTCCTCGGTCGCGGGGGAGCCGAGCACCGGCGCGAGGAGCCGGCGCAGCGTGTGCCGGGCCCGAAAGAGGCGGGTGCGGACGGTGTTGATGTTCATCCCGGTGGCCTCGGCCACCTCGCCGTCGGCGAGCCCCTCGCGGTAGCGGAGGGCGATGAGGAACTGGTCCTGGGCGGCGAGCTGCTCGACGGCGCGGTTGACGATGGCGTCGGACTCCGCGCCGGCGGTCACCGCCTCGGGGGTTGGGCCGTCGGGGTCGGGGAGGTCGGCCAGCGCGACGGGATCGAGCCCCTCGGACGAGCGCCGCGCGGCGTGGCCGAGGCGGCGCAGGCAGACGTGGTAGGTGATGCGGCCGAGCCACGCGGGCAGCGGGCGCGCGGTGTCGTAGCTGTCGATGGAGCGGTGCATCCTCACGAAGACCTCCTGGGCGGCGTCCTCGGCGTCCTCGTTGGTCGCGAGCAGCCGCCGCGCCAGCCGGTACACCATCGGGGTGTGCCGGCGGACCAGCGCGCGCCACGCCGCGGGGTCACCCCGGCGGGCCTTCTTCGCGAGCACAGCATCGGGCACCTCTTCGGATCGCATGGTCTCCGCAAGCCTCTCTACCCCCGCCTATCCGGCGCCGGCCGAGAGCATTTCACAAAAAACCCGCGAAACCATCGCGGCCGATCCCCCGTACCTGCCCTATGCTGCCGCTGCCGAGCGGGATTGATACGGGGAACGCCATGGACACGCCGAGGCTCGACCAGCCACCCGAGACGCTGCGCGCGCGCGTCTTGGCCTACTTCGAGGACTCGTGGGAGACGTACGAGCGGCTCTTCGCGGTGCTGACGTCCGATCGCGCCTTCTACCAGCGCGCCGACCCGCTGCGGCACCCGCTCGTCTTCTACGTCGGGCACACGGCGACCTTCTTCGTCAACAAGCTGGTGCTCGCGCGGATCCTGCCGGCGCAGGTCGACCCCCACCTCGAGTCGCTGTTCGCCATCGGCGTCGACGAGATGAGCTGGGACGACCTTGACGCAACGCACTATGACTGGCCCGCGATTGCTGATGTTTTCGCGTATAGACGGAAGGTTAAGGAACTTGTGCAGCGCGCGATCGAGACGCTCCCCCTGAGCGGCCCGGTCACCTGGGACCACCCGTTCTGGGCCGTCGTGATGGGCATCGAGCACGAGCGGATCCACCTCGAGACGAGCTCGGTGCTGATCCGTCAGCTCCCCCTCGACCTCGTCCGCCCCCACCCGGCGTGGCCGCTGTGCGGCGAGCGCGGAGCGGCCCCGGACAACACGCTGCTCGCCGTGCCCGGCGGCGCCGTGGCCCTCGGCAAGGACCGCGAGGCGCCGCTCTACGGCTGGGACAACGAGTACCCGCGCCACGAGGAGCGGGTACCGGCGTTCGAGGCGGCGCGCTACCTGACGAGCAACGCCGAGCTCCGCGGGTTCGTGGACGCGGGCGGCTACCGTGAGCGCGCCTGGTGGTCGGAGGAGGGGTGGGCGTGGCGCTGCTACGCCGAGGCGGAGCACCCGCGCTTCTGGGTCCGGGGGGCGGGCGACGGGGCGTGGCGCCTGCGGTGCCTGACCGAGGAGATCCCGATGCCGTGGAGCTGGCCGGCGGAGGTCAACCAGCTCGAGGCGAAGGCCTTCTGCGCCTGGAAGGCCGCGGAGCTGGGACGATCGCTGCGGCTGCCGACCGAGGCCGAGTGGTACCGCCTGCTCGACGTCGCGGGGCTCCCCGAGCGCGACGTCTTCAGCGGCGAGTCGGGCAACATCGCGCTGGCGCGGCAGGCGTCGTCCTGTCCCGTCGACCGCCACGTCCATGGCGGTTTTGGCGACGTCGTCGGAAACGTGTGGCAGTGGACCGAGACGCCCATCGACGGCTTCCCAGGGTTCGCGGTGCACCCGCTGTACGACGACTTCTCGACGCCGACCTTCGACGGACGCCACAACCTGATGAAGGGCGGCTCGTGGATCTCGACCGGCAACGAGGCGACGCGGGCGGCGCGCTACGCCTTTCGGCGGCATTTCTATCAGCACGCGGGCTTTCGCGTCATCGCGTCGGAGCAGGAGGTGTCGGTGCCGGAGAGCGTCTACGAGAGCGACGAGGCGGTCGCGCAGTACTGCGACTTCCACTACGGGCCCGAGCAGCTCGGCGTGCCCAACTTCCCGCGGCGCTGCGCCGAGCTGTGCCGCGAGGTGGCTGGCGAGCGGCCGCTGCGGCGGGTGCTCGACCTCGGCTGCGCGACCGGGCGGGCGACCTTCGAGCTGGCGCGCTTCGCAGAGCACGTGACCGGGGTCGACTTCTCGGCGCGCTTCATCAAGGTGGCGCACGAGCTGAAGCAGCACGGGACCGTGCGCTACGTCGTCGCTGGGGAAGGTGAGCTCACGCGCGCGCAGTCGGTGAGCCTCGACGCGCTCGGGCTGGCCGACGTCGCGGACCGGGTGGAGCTGTGGCAGGGGGACGCGCACAACCTCAAGCCGCGCTTCAGCGGCTACGACCTGGTGCTGGCCGCGAACCTCATCGATCGGCTGCACGACCCCGCGCACTTCTTGGCTCACATCGGCGAGCGGATCGTGCCCGGCGGGCTGCTGGTGCTGCTGTCGCCGTACACCTGGCTCGAGGCGTTCACGCCCAAGGCCAACTGGCTCGGCGGGCGGGTCGTCGACGGGCGCGAGGTGACGACGCTAGAGGGGCTCGAGGCCGCGCTCTCCGGCCACTTCCGGCGGGTCGGTGCACCGCGCGACGTCCCCTTCGTCATCCGCGAGACCCCCCGCAAGCACCAGCACACCCTGAGCGAGATGACCGTCTGGGAGCGGCTGTAGGGTCGGGATCGTCGGGATCGTCGGGAGAGGGGTCAGGCACCCTCACTTTTTACTTTTTCGGCGAGACCGAAGAAGTAAAAAGTGAGGGTGCCTGACCCCTCGAAGTTGGGGCCTACGCCGCAGGCGGCTCAAAGCTGCGAAAGTAAAAAGTGAGGGTGCCTGACCCCTCGAAGTTGGGGGCCTACGCCGCCAGGCGGCTCAAAGCTGCGAAAGTAAAAAGTGAGGGTGCCTGACCCCGACTGTCACAAAGCTGCGAAAGTAAAAAGTGAGGGTGCCTGACCCCGACTGTCATGACCCCGACTGTCAGGAGACTGACCCCGACTGTCGGGAGACCCGGGCGAGCTCGGCGTTGGAGCGACCGATGCAGTCCTCGATGGCGAGGCCGGCGAAGTAGCTGCCGGTGAGCGCCAGGCGGGAGTCGGCGAGCGCGGCGTCCATCGCGGCGACGAGCGCCGGGTGACCGGGCTTCGGTGAGGGCAGGCGGCTCTGGCGCTCGTAGGTCGCGGCGACGGCGTCCTCGCCGACGCCGAGGACCGACAGGGCGCGGGCCAGCCGATCGCCAGGGGCGGAGCCGGCGGCGAAGTGGAACGTGAAGGCCCGATGGGTCGCGTCCGGCACCACGTCGCGGGTCACGACCGAGTAGAAGGCGTCCCGCTCCTTGGGCACCACGCCGGCCACCGACGGCAGGCCGATCTGGTCGGACGCGACCACCACGCCGAGGCTGTCGACCGCGACCACGGCGACCTTCGCGAGGGCCTCGGCGAGGGCGGGCCAGGCGCCGGCCACGACGCGCGCGGCGGCGTCCGGAGGCAGGGCGACGGCGACGTGCTCGGCGACGAGGCGCTCGCCGCTGGCCAGGGTCACCGCGAAGCCCGCGCCGTCTGGCGCGACCGCGGCGACCGCGGTGTCGGGACGGGTCGTGACCCGGGGGGACGCGGCGATGGCGTCGGTGACGGTCTGCAGCCCGCCGTCGACGGTGAAGCTGCGGAGGACGTCTTTGCGCCGCGGGCGCTTCTTGAAGAGCATCGTCGCCGGGAAGTCGTCGGCGGGCTGCGACGGCACCGCCGCGAGCATCGGAGCGAGCACGCGCTCGTAGTTCCGCTTGCCGACCAGGCGCGAGAAGTACTCCTTGACCGTGCGACCGTCCTTCTTCGTGAACGGCATCCGCGGGAGCGAGCCGAACAGCCGCAGCAAGCTCAGCTCCTTGGCGACCGAGCGGAGCTCGCCCGCGACCAGCATGCGAAACGGGAGCTTCTCGCGCGGGAGGAGCCGGTCCATCAGGCCTACGCCCTCGAGGATCGCGAGCAGCCCGCTGTAGGAGTTGTACGCGGTGTGGGCGCCGAGCTCGAACCAGTAGCCGTCGGCGGTCCGCGGCGAGTGGAGGCACCCACCGAGGCGGGGGGCGGCGTCGAGGACGGTCACCTCGCGCCCCCGGGCGGCGGCGCCCCACGCGAACGAAAGCCCACTGATCCCCCCGCCGATGACGATGACGTCGCACTTGCTCATGGGCAGGACCTTAGCGCGGCCGCCAGAGGGGGTGAAGCAGAACCGGTCACACCGGCCGGACCGCCGCCGCCGCCGCCGCGCGCGCTTACTCACGTTTACACTTCAGGATCGCGACTGAGCGACCGTTGGAGCAGATGTCGTCAGGCCGATGAGCGGGTGCGCGCGCGGCAGGACGCGAGGAGGAGGAGGAGGAGGCGCAGTGACGGACAGAACCGAGAGCGTCTGGCAGCGGTGGTTCGGCAGGCGGCGCGCAGCGGACGAGGCCCCAGGGCCACACGACGCCGCCGTCAGGGAGACGCTGGCGCGTGTCCTTAAAGATTACACCGATCTCGACATCGACCTCGCCGAGGCCGAAGCCAAGATCCGCCTGGGGCGCCTCGCGTCGTGGGGTGCGGAGATCCTCCGCGGGCTCGGCCCGAGCGACGCCGACGATCCGCCCACCCTCGATCCCGACTGGGGCACCCTCCGGACGACCTTCGCGCGCCACCGCCGCGCCGAGCGCCACTTCGTCAGCGAGACCGTCGGCGGCTTCCGCCAGGCCCTCGTCGACGTGGCCCAGGGGCTCACCCGCACCGTCGAGTCCGACGGCTCCAGCGACGAGCGGGTGTCGAAGAGCGTCGCCGGCCTCAAGGAGCTCGCCTCCACCCCGAGCATCGACGTCTCACGCCTGCGCAGCTCCGTCCTCCAGACCGTCGAGGTCGTCGAGGCCGCCGCCGGGGAGCGCTCCAGGCGGCACAACCGCGAGGTCGGCCGCCTCCGCGACATCCTCCGCACCATGCGGGTCGAGCTCAAGCGCGTCACCGCGCAGGCCGAGACCGACCCGCTCACCGGCCTCGCCAACCGCGCCTCACTCGACGCGCACCTCGCCGGCACCGCGGCGATCGGCGCCTTCCGAGGGAGCGCCACCTCGCTGCTGCTGCTCGACCTAGACCACTTCAAGAACGTCAACGACAGCCACGGCCACCCGGCCGGCGACGCGGTCCTGCGCAACGTCGGCGACGTCCTGCGCGCCCTGGGCCTGCGCGAGACGGACCTGATCGCGCGCTACGGCGGCGAGGAGTTCGCCATCGTGCTGCACGAGTGCCGCGAGGACGACGCGTTCAAGGTCGCCGAGCGCGTCCGCGGCGCCATCGACGCCATGATCGTCGTCCACGACGGCGCCAGGATCCACCTCACCGTGTCTATCGGTGTCGCCGAACGCGGCCTCGACGAGGCGCCGGAGGCGTGGCTCGAGCGCGCCGACCGGGCGCTCTACGCCGCCAAGGCCGGGGGCCGCGACCGGGTCCACGTCGCGGCCTGACCACTTCGCAGCCCGGCCCACGACCGCCCCACCGCTCGGGACGCGACACATCGCGGGCGCGAACGCCACGGGAGAGGGCCGCGCGCCGGCCGGGCGGACCGACGCGCGACCCTGTTCACTCTCCCTCTCCCTCTCCCTCTCCCTGGGTCCTTCAGGCACCCACCAACCATCGCCGGTCCCCGGGGACGACGCCCCGGCGACCGGACGGAGCTCACACCCAATCGACGGGGTGCAACAAGCCACGGCGCGCTCGCTCGATGAGGAGCTGGCGCGAGGTCCCGAGCAGCGCCGGCCGCGTACGCGCGCTCGAGCGCTTGTGCGGCGTCGAGAGCCCTCTCAAGAGGACACGCAGCGCTGACAGCTCGCTCACGCCGAGGCGCTCGAAGCTCTGCTTGAGGAGCCGCTGCACCGAGCGCGCCGTCAGGCCCAGGCGCGGCGCGATGCGAGAAGGACTCCACCCCTGCACGTAGAGGCCGCACACCTCGCGTTGGCGTGGGGTGAGGGCGTGGTCGGAGGCCAGATGCGGGCGCTCTGTTTGGGACAGGGTCACCAGGTACGCAGCCGCCGGCCCGGCCCCGATCAAGGGCTCGACGCCGATCCAGACGCCGTCGCACGCGAAGCGGCGCGGTCCCCCGTCTCGCACGGCGTCGCGGATACGTCTCGCACGGCGCGCTCCCCTGCGCCCCATGAGATGGCGCACCGCCGGGCTCGTCGACTCCCCCAGCGTACCGTCGGCGCCGATCACCGCGGCGGCCGTTCCCGAGAGCCATGTCGCGTCGTCGAGGTCCGCCGCGCGCACCAAGGCGGCGGCGAAGCGGCTAGCGGCGGCGTCGAGGGCCGGGACGAGCCGCCTCCCCGCGACCCGGTCGCCCATCACGACCACGATGCTGCCGAGCACCTCGTCGCCGGCGAAGAGCGTCGCGACCAACCCGCGCGGCAGGCCGCCGCCACCCTCGAACGGGACGAAGCGATTCGCGGTCCCGGCGGCGGGCCGCAGCAGCGCGTCGGCGCCGAACGGCGAGGGCGCCCCCTCGAGGTCGCCCACGCTGTCTCTCGCCCCCACGCGGACGACCCCGGTGCAGGTCACGCCCTGGTCGCCGGCGTCGGCGTAGCCGAGGTAGATCACGGTGTGCGCGTGGACCGCACGCCGGATGGCGGCGATGAGGCCCTTGCGGACCTGCTCCGCGTCGGGGCGCCCGGCGAGATCGGCGAGCCTCAGCGCAGCGGCGAGTCGTTCGGGATAGGGGACGTCGGTCATGGCCATGGTGCAGTGCAAGATGCCTGCCGAGTGGCCGCTCGTGCGATTCCGGGGACTTTTGGTGGTGCAGGATCCACGATCTCGGACACCGACCGGGTCCAGTGTCCGGGATTCCGGACACCGGCCTGAGGCGGCTCCCGCCGAGCGTCGCCGAGAGGCGTGAACCGGTCCACCCGCCGCCCTACGCCCGCGCGGACGCGGCCGGGAGGTCTCTCAGGGGGTGTAGGCGGAGTAGCCGAGCGACTGCTGGATGGCGAAGAGGAAGCCCTTGGCTACCTCGTTGCGCCAGGCGTCGTTGGCCAGCTGGGCGCGGTCACCGGAGTTGTCGAGGAACCCGAGGAACGCCCACACGCTCGGGGCGTTCGTGTTCAGGATGGTGAACGTCGAGGTCTTGACCCCGCGATCGGTCAGCCCGCCGTGGGCGATGAGCTGCGCCTGAACCTTGGTGGCGTAGCCGGTCCAGGTCGCGTCGCTGGTCGTCTTGCGGTAGGTCTCGCTGCCGTGGGCCGAGCCGTTGAAGCCGTTGACCCCGATCGAGATGACCCGGGTCGCGCCGGCCGCGTTGCAGGTGTCACGGCGCGCGGTCGAGGAGGGGTTGCTGGTCGCCGAGCGGGTGAGCACCACCGACCACGTGCCGCCCCCCTGCGGCTTGGCGGTGTCCGCCTCGAGCCAGGTCTTGAGGTGCTGCGCGACCGACCAGGTGACGTCGTTACCGGCGACCCCGCCCGACACCGGGGAGTCGCCTGGGCCATAGCCGGGGTCGATGCAGATCTTGTAGGTCGGCTGGGTGACGCAGGCGCCGCTCGAGCACCCCATCGGGCAGCTCTGGCACGACGCGCTGGTGCCGCTCTGGGTGCAGAGGTTGCTCGCGCCACAGGCGGTCTCGTTGGCCCACGCGTCCCACTTCAGGTTGCTGGTGCCGCACCCCGCCGCGCTGCCGGTGCAGTACTTGAACTCGCTCCGCTTCTGCACCGTCCCGCCACAGGTCCCGCTGCAGCGCCGCTCGGTCGCCGTGGCGGTCGCGCTGCACTTCAGCGTCGCCGCCTCGTAGGCGCAGCCGCTCGCCTGACAGCACGGATCCGACGGGCTACACAGCTGGCCGGGCGCGCTGCACGCGCTCCAGCCGCCCGCGGTGCAGGTCTGAGTGCCGCTGCCGCAGCCCCCCTGACAGCTCTGGGTCTGCCCGTCGGTGGTGCCATCGCAGTCGTCGTCGACGCCGTTGCATGCCTCGGCTGCCTGCGGATGGCGACTCGGATCGCTGTCGTTGCAGTCGCCGAAGCCGTTGGGGCACGCCGGGCTCGTGACCCCGACGCCGCCCGCGCCGGCACACCAGTCGTCCCCGTCGGCGTCACAGCCGTTGTCGGTGGTCCCGTCGCAGTCGTTGTCGACCCCGTCGCACACGTCGGGGACGAGGCCGCTGGCGCCGAGGCAGCTGCGCCCGCCGTCGGCGGTGCACGCCCACACCCCATCGGCGCAGCCGCCGCTCGGCGCCGCGCACGCCGCGCCGAGGTCGAAGCCCTCGTCGGTGACGCCGTCGCAGTCATCGTCTTCGCCGTTGCACACCTCGGTCTTCGGCGTGCTGGCGGTGCAGTCCGTCAGCCCCTCCGCGGTGCACTCGCGCTCGCCAGCGCAGGCGGTCCCGTTCTCGGCGTGGCAGACGGTCGACATCCCGAGCGTCACCGCGATCTCGGTGCACCCGCACTGGCCGTCGCTCGGGACGCACAGCGGGCTCCCGCCGCCGCCGAGGGCGAGGCAGTCGAAGCCGTCCGGGCAGCTCTCACCGTCCGCGCACGGCGGGGCGCAGTAGCTCCCGCCGAAGCCGAAGTCGACGCACAACGCGCCGAGCTCGAGGCAGTCCTGGTGGGTCCCGCACGGGGCGCAGAGGGTGCTCCACGTGGGGAGGCAGATGTTGAAGCCCGCGGCGGCGGCGGCGCAGCGGCGATCCCCGGCGCAGGTCGCGAGGCAGGGCTCGGCGCACAGCTGCCCGAGCGCGGTCTCCGCACACGCCAGGCCGAGGCCGCAGTCCTCCATCCCTCCGCAGGCGCAGCCCTGCCCGCCCTGACCGTCGCACACGAAGCCGAGCGGCCCCGGCGGCTCGGTGGTGTCGGCCTGCGCCGTGTCGGTGGGCTCGGTGGTGTCGGCGACGACCGTGTCGGCGGGCGCCGTCGTGTCCGGGCCGACGTCCTCGACGACCGCGGTGTCGGGCGCGACCGCGGTGTCTAGCGGCGGCTCGGTGTCCGCCGGGGCGGTGTCGCCGGCGATCGTGTCGAGCGCGACCGCGGTGTCCGCGGGCGCGGTGTCGGCGACGACGGTGTCACCGGTGACGACGTCCGTGAACGTCACCTCGCCGACGGCCGTGTCGGTCGGGTTGGTCACGAGCTCGACCGTCCCTGCGTCGTTCCCGCACCCGCCCGAGGCGAGGGCGACGATCAGCGCACCGAGGATCAGCAGGGGTCGGAGCTGAGGGGAGCCAGGCATGTTGCAACGCACCGGGAGATGGGGGAAGCGACCGCTGTTCGAGCGTACTGGGGTCACGCACATGCATCAACCGCCGGGTGCGGACGGAGACGGCCCCGCGGACGTCCCGGAGGCCGCGTTGGCCAGCGTCGTGGGCGCGGTATACGCTGTCGCGACCGGCACGGGAAGGAGGAGTCACGATGTTGCAGGGGATTCGCACGGTGGGGTTCGTCGTCGCCGATCTAGCCGCGGCGCGGGCGTGGTACGCCGACCTCCTCGGCTACGGGCCGTACTTCGACGAGCCGTTCTACGTCGGCTTCGACGTCGGCGGCTACGAGCTGGGGCTGCACCCGCAGGAGGGCCCGGAGCGCGCCCCGGCCGTGGGCGGCGACACGGCCTACTGGGGGGTGCCCGACGTCGCCGGCGCGATCGAGGGGCTCGTGGCGAAGGGGGCGACCGCGCTCGAGCCGGCACAGGAGGTCGGCGGCGGCATCGTCCTCGGCGCCGTGCGCGACCCGTTCGGCAACGCGCTGGGGCTCATCTACAACCCGCACTTCGCGCCACCGCTGGTCGCGGCCGCCGCCGGCGACGTCTCGGACCGGGCGATCCGCGAAGACACCTGGGTCTCCGCCCCTCCCGAAGCCGCCTGGGCGGCCTGGACCAGCGGCGAGGGGCTCGCGGCGTGGTGGCTCGAGACGACCCGGATCGAGCTGCGCCCGGGCGGACCCTACGAGCTCTACTTCATGACCGAGGCGCCCGCGGGGCAGCGGGGCTCGGAGGGGTGTCGGGTCCTGAGCTACCTGCCGGGGCGGATGCTGTCGTTCTCGTGGAACGCGCCGCCGCACCTCGAGAAGACGCGCCACCGGCGGACCTGGGTGGTGCTCGAGTTCGCGGCCGAGGGGGCGGGGACCCGGGTGCGGCTGACGCACCTCGGGTGGCCGGCCGCGGCGTGGGGTGAGCCGGGCAGCCAGTGGCCCGAGACCTTCGCGTACTTCAGCGACGCGTGGCGCCAGGTGATGGGGATTTACGCGAAGCACTTCGGCGGCTGACGACGGGGTCGGTCCGAGAGTCGCCCCGATCGGCCCTTGTCCGCGGGCGCCCGGGGCCGTATGCAAGGCGCCATGCGCACCCTCCCCGACTGGCTCGTCGAGCGCCTCGCGACCGCCCCGCGCAAGCCCGGCTGCTACCTGATGAAGGACCGGGTCGGCGAGATCGTGTACGTCGGCAAGGCGCAGGATCTCAAGGCGCGCCTCGGGCAGTACTTCGCGCCGGTGCCCGGAGACACGCGCTTCTTCGTGGGCCTCCTCGACCAGGTGCTCGGCGAGATCGAGCTGATCGTCGCCAACAGCGTCAAGGAGGCGCTGCTCCTCGAGAACGAGCTGATCAAGCGGCACCAGCCGCGCTTCAACGTGAAGCTCAAGGACGACAAGAACTTCCTGACCATCCGCGTCGGCAAGGAGCACGCGTGGCCGCGGCTCGAGGTGGTGCGGCGGCGCAACAAGGACGACGCGGACTACTTCGGGCCGTACCACTCGGCGACCTCGATCCGGAACACGCTGCGGGTCATCAACCGGCACTTCCAGCTGCGGACGTGCCGCGACAGCGACTTTCGGAACCGCGCGCGACCGTGCCTCGAGCATCAGATCGGGCGCTGCCCGGCGCCGTGCGTCCTGGCGGTGCCGCCGGAGAGCTACCAGGAGAGCCTGGCCGACGTGAAGCTGTTCCTGGCGGGGCGCGGGGAGCGTCTGCTGCGTCGCATCAACGAGAAGATGAAGGCCGCGTCGGAGGCGCTCGAGTTCGAGCTTGCAGCGCGGTATCGCGACCAGATCCAGGCCATCGAGCGGTCGCTGGCGCCGCAGAGCGTGCTGCTGAGCGACGACGCGGACATCGACGCGCTGGGGCTATACCGCGAGGGGGCGGAGCTGGTGGTGCAGACGCTGCACCTGCGCTCGGGGGTGATCGTCGGGTCACGCGGCTACCGGATGACGAAGACGGAGCTGCCCGACGACGAGGTGATCGACGGCTTCCTGGCGGCGTTCTACGACGGGACCCGGCCGGTGCCGGATCTGGTGCTGACGCCGCTCGGGTTGGCGGAGGCGGAGACCTGGGGGGAGCTCTTGAGCGAGGTGCGCGGGCGGCGGTGCGAGCTGCGTCACCCGCAGCGGGGGGACAAGCGGCGGCTCCTCGACATGGCGAACGAGAACGCGCGGACGACCTTCGACGAGAAGAAGCGCGACCGCGACGACGCGCTCGAGACGCTGGGGCGGCTGCAGCAGAAGCTCGGGCTGCGGGAGCTGCCGCGGCGGATCGAGTGCTACGACATCTCGAACATCCAGGGGACGAACCCGGTGGGGTCGATGGTGGTGGCGACCGACGGGGTGATGGACAAGAAGGCCTATCGGCACTTCAAGATCCGGGGGGAGGCGCGGCCGAACGACTACGCGATGATGCTCGAGGTGCTGTCGCGGCGCTTCCGCAACGCCTCGTCCGAGGAGGACGGGGAGGCCTACCCGGAGCTGCTGTTGATCGACGGCGGTAAGGGGCAGCTGAACATCGCGGTGGCGGTGCTCGAGGCCCTCGGCATCGAGGACATCGAGCTGGCGAGCCTGGCGAAGTCGCGGGTGCTCGACGAGGAGGGGCACGTGGCGCGGGACTCGCGCGAGCGGCCGTCGAGCGACGACATCGACCGCAGCCCCGAGCGGGTGTTCCGGCCGGGGCGGAAGAACCCGGTGGTCTTGAGGGCCAACTCGAACGAGCTCTTCCTCTTGCAGCGGCTGCGCGACGAGGCGCACCGGTTCGCCATCACCTTCCACAAGAAGCTGCGGGCCAAGCGCACGCTGACGAGCGAGCTCGACGCCATCCCCGGGGTCGGCCCGGCCCGGCGACGCGAGCTGCTGCGCCACTTCGGCAGCCTCAAGCAGGTGCGCGAGGCCGACGTCGAGGCGCTGCTGGGCTGCCCGGGGATCTCCCGCCCCCTCGCCGAGCGCATCGCCGCCACCCTCTTAGCCCCCGGCTACTGAGAGGGGGGCTTGGGGGCGAGGACGGCCCCGGGGTTGGACTCGAGGAAGCGCTCGAGGGTGCGGTCGACGTCGAGGCGGAAGTGGGCCTGGATCGGCCAGTCGTCGACCCGGTGGTAGAGCGTCGCCTCTTGCTCGCTCGGGTAGACCGTCACGACCCACGGGATCCCGTCCGGGCCGCGGCGGTCGATGACGATGCCGACGAGGCCGGGGAAGCCGTGGGTCCCGCCGGCGCTCCAGAAGACGAGATCGCCGGGGATGAAGTCGGCGGCCTGCTCGGCGGTCCCGACGTCGACCCCAGCGGGGGCCAGGTACTCCTTGGCGAAGGCGTACAGGTTCGGCAGGCGTCGGTGATCGATGGAGCGGTCGGGGCGGCGCGAGGCCCAGAGGTTCAGCGGGTAGTGCTTGGGGTGCTCGACGCGGTCGATGTGGACGAGCTGCTGGAGGTCGAGCCCGGCGCTGCGCAAGCAGCGGATCACGACGTCGACCGAGGTCGCCAGGTGGTCCGGCAGGTCTCCCCAGGGGTAGTCGAGCGCGTGGTAGCTCGGCGTGTAGCGCACGCCGCGCGCGACCTGGGCCTCGGCGCAGCCGAGGACGCGGACGCGGTCGTCACCGAGCGTCGGCGGCCACGGCGGCAGGTCCGGGATGGCGCCCCCGCCGTGGCTGACCGCCGGCTGGAGCACCTCGCGCACGGCGCGGTCGAAGCGCCGCTGGCGGGCGTGGAACTCCTGGGGCTCGATGAAGATCGGCGAGAAGGCCCACACCCACAGCGCGACCACCCCGGCCGCGCCGACCAGCACGAGCAGCGCCGGGGTGAAGCGCGGGAAGCGCCGCCGACGACGACGCAGCGCCGGCTCGAGCAGCCGATCGCGGCCCCCCATCACGGCCGCACCCCACCGCTGAGCGGGAGCGCCCAGGTGACGACCGTCACGGCGCCCGCGGCCGCCGCGGGGGTGCCGTGGCCGAGCCGCGCACGTCGCGCCGCGCCGGGCCGGCGCTCGGCGCCCGGCGCCCCTCCCATCGTCTGCTCGTCGGCCAACTCGCCCATCGCCGCTGCTGGCTTAGCACCCCGACGCCCCACCGAGCAATCCTCGACCCGCCCGCGGCCCCCGGACAGGGAGGCGCTGGAACCGGTGGAGGAATTAGAAAGGGGCCGGAGGCCGTGGTAAGGCTTGCAGAATGGAACGTCGTACGACAGCGGTCATCGGTCTCACGGGGGGAATCGCGAGCGGCAAGTCCACGGTGGCCGCCCGGTGGCGTGCTCGTGGCGCGCGGGTCATCGACGCCGACGAGCTGGCGCGCGAGGTGGTCGCCCCCGGCGAGCCGGCCCTCGAGGCCATCGCGCGGGCGTTCGGCCCCGAGTTCGTGCGCCCCGACGGCAACCTCGACCGCAAGCGCCTCGGCGCCTGGGTGTTCGCCGAGCCCGCGGCGGTCGCGCGCCTCAACGCCATCACGCACCCGGCGATCCTCGCGCGGGTCGGTGCGGCCCTGGCGACGGCGCAGCGCGACAACATGCCGTGGATCGTCTACGAGGCGGCGCTCGTCATCGAGAACGAGCTCGCCCCCGGCCTCTCGACCCTGGTCACGGTCGTCTGTGAGCCCGAGCTCCAGGTCAGCCGCGCCGTCGCCCGCGACGGCCTCGACGAGACCCTCGTCCGCCAGCGCCTCGAGAACCAGACCGACAACGCGACGCGGCTCGCGCGCGCTGACCTCGTGATCCACAATGACGGCTCGCTCGAGGCGTTGCTGAGCGAGGCCGATCGGATCTTCGACGGCCTCATCGGGAAGTGGGGGCCGCTGCCGGAGGGCTGAAGAGGGCGGGCTCGCAACTTCGGAGGGTTTCGAGGATGATGGCCGGAAGCGACGAGTCAGCCAGCGTCGGCCTGGCGCCAGACACGCGCAGGGGGATCGCGCCACGATGGAGATGAGCGGAGACAGGGTGGCGACCGAGGTCGACGACGAGCTCGCCGAGGTGCACCGCATCTTGGCGCCGGTGCTCGGCGACCGGGCGCGCGCGAGCGTCGCCCCCGTCGCGCCCCCGTCGAACGCCGCCGCGACCCGCCTGGCCGAGATCGACCGGCTGGTGGCGCTGTTCGCGCGCCGCGTCGAGGCCTTCACCCCCACGCGCGCGCTGGTCACGCCTGGGACGGGCCGCCGCGGCGCCCCCCTCGAGATGCCCGAGCCCCCGGACATCCCGGCGAGCCGCGCCGACGTCGACATCGACGACCTCCACCTGCGCGAGATGCCGCCGCTGCCCGAGGGGGTCACCTTCGAGCCACCGCCGCTGCCGACCAAGCAGCGCCCGCGCCCGCGCGGCACCGCCATCATGCCCGCGCTGCCGGCCGACTCGAAGACCGCGCGCCTGCTCTATGAAGACATCCTGTGGCTCGTGTCGATCAACGACTGGAAGGCGGCGATGGTGTCGATCGAGCGCATCCTGGTCGGGGTGCGCTTCGAGGGCACCCTGCGGGAGTTCTTCGAGTTCAACGAGGTCAAGCTCCTCAACCTCTTCGAGTCGTTCCTCGGCAAGTTCACCCGGGTCCCGCGGCGCCGCCCCCGGACCATGGAGAACGCGATGCCGGACGGCTATGAGCGCGCCGAGAAGGTCCACGCCGTGCTCGAGCTGGTCGACGGCGAGCGCTCGCTGCAGGAGATCCTGCGCCAGTCGCACTACACCCCGCTCGAGACCTGCAGCGCCCTCAACCAGGCGCGCCGCTGCAACGTCATCGAGATCACGACGCCCGGCGCCGAGGACGAGGAGGAGTAGGCTCGCGCGCGCTCGACCCTGGGGTGGATCCCGGGCGGACGAGGCGCGGGCGGACGAGCCGCGCCCGCCCGCCCGGGCCGGCTCAGACCTCGCCGAGCACCGCGTCGAGGATGGAGAGCGCCTCCTGGATGTGCCCCGACTGCACGATGAGCGGCGGCACGAAGCGCAGCACGCGCCCCTGGATGGCGTTCATCAGCAGCCCGCGCTGCTGACAGCCGGCGACCACCGCGCTCGCCACGTCGGCCCCGCCGCGCAGCTCGAGCCCCTGCAGCAGCCCCATGCCGCGCGCCTCGACGCAGCGCTCGGGGTGCCGGTCGCACAGCGTCTTGAGCCCGGTCGCCAGCTCGGAGCCGACCTCGAAGACGTGGTCGAGCAGCTTCTCCTCTTCGATCGTCCGCAGCACCTCGAGTCCGGCGCGGGTGGCGAGGGGGTTGCCGCCGAAGGTGCTCGCGTGGCTCCCCGGCTCGAACCCCCGGCCGACCTCGTCGGTGCACAGCATGGCGCCGAGCGGCACGCCGCCCGCGATGCCCTTGGCGCTCGTCATGATGTCCGGCTTGACGGCGTCGACCTCGTAGTAGAACCACTCGCCGGTGCGCCCGACGCCGGTCTGGACCTCGTCGTAGATCAGCACCATGTCCTGGGCGTCGCAGAGCTTGCGCAGCTGCTTGAGGAACCCGGCGGGCGGGAAGTTCAGCCCGCCCTCGCACTGCACCGGCTCGAGGATGACGGTGCCGATGCGCCCCTCGGCCCGCGCGAGGACCTCCTCGACGTGGCCGAGGTCGCCGAAGCGCGCGAAGTGGACGCCGGGCGGCAGCGGCTCGAAGCCCTTCTGGTACTTGGGCTGCCCGGTGACCGCGACGGTCCCGAAGGTGCGGCCGTGGAAGCTGTTCTCGAAGGCCAGCACGTCGGTGCGGTTCGGCTGCTTCTTGACCGTCGTGCGGTAGCGCCGGGCCAGCTTGAGCGCCGCCTCGTTGGCCTCGGCGCCGCTGTTGGCGAAGAACACGCGGTCGGCGAAGGTCAGCTCGACGAGCTTGTCCATCAGGGCGAGCGCGGGCTCGTTGAAGTACAGGTTCGACACGTGCATGAGCGCGTCGGCCTGCTCGCGGATGGCGGCGACGAGGCGCGGGTGGGCGTGCCCGAGGCTGTTGACCGCGATGCCGGCGACCATGTCGAGGTAGCGCCGGCCGTCCCGATCCCACACCCAGACCCCCTCACCGCGGGTCAGGAAGATGGGGATCTGCCGGTAGTTGCTCGTGTAGTGGCTGGCCGCGCGAGCGGCGAGGTCGACGGTCGGGGTGTCGCGGAACAGGTTCGTCATGGCGGCGTTTCCTCTCTGAGGGCGCCGCGATTGTCCTCGCCTTCGGGCGGCGAGACAAGGCGATTTCCCACGTCGTCGGTCCGCTGGAGACCGCCCCGGCGGGGCGATCAGCGCCGCCAGGCCACGAGCGTGTCGCGGGCCTCCCGGATGCGCCGGGTCAGCTCGTTGGCCGCCTGCTGCAGCTGCGGGTTCTGCGCGTGCTTGTCGGGGTGATAGCGCGAGAGCATGTCGCGGTAGGCCCGCTGCACCTGGTCCTTGTCGGCGCCGAGCGGGAGCTCGAGCGCGGCGTAGGCCAGGCGGATCTCCTGCGGGTACACCGTGCTCCCGGCGCCGGTGCCGGGTCGCGGTGCGCCCGCGGCGGCGTCGCTCGCGCCCCAGGCGCTCGCCCCCTCGTCCGCGCGCCACGCGCCCGCGCCCTCGTCGCGGCGCCAGGCGCTGGCCCCGCCGTCGGCCCCCGGGTCCTGCGCCCCCCAGGCGGCGGCGCCGGTGTGCTGCTCCTCGCGCCGCAGCGCGTCCTCGGCCCGCTCCAGCTCTTCGCGGGCGCGCCGCAGCCGCTCGAGCCGCTCGTCGCGGACCTCCGCGGGGGCGTCGTCGTCGCGGTCGGCGATCACCGACTTGACGTGGTTGAACTCGGCGCGCGCCAGCCGCGCGAGACGCTCGAAGATGCTCATGAGACCCCCACGAGAGGCGTGCCAGCGGCGCTCGCGGGTGTGCGCCGGGCTCCGATATGCGACCGGGGCCCACGGTAGCACGGCCGGTCGGGCACGCGAATCCCGAAGACCGCCGAGCGAGCGGCCGCAGGAGGCGAGACGGCGCGCCCACCGCCCGCCGGGCTCGGACGGTGGCCGTCCCGCCCCCCACCGCCTGGGAAACTCGCCACGCCGGGCGTGGGCGCTACCATGGGAGCCCGCGACCCACCCGAGGACCACCCGTGCCCGACGCCGACGCCCCCGAGCCCCTCAACGACGCCGACGCCGACGGCTACCTCGAGTTCCTGCGGGCGATCCGCGACGCCTCCCCCCACACCCTCCGCGCGACCGACGCCGATCTCCGGGATCTCGCGTCATTCCTCGTCATGCGCCCCGGCGCGCCGCCGCTCGGCCGCGTTGACCGCCAGGATCTACGTGCCTACCTTGCGTCCCTCGCGCGCCGCAACGCGGCCCGCACCATCAGCCGCAAGCTCGCAACGCTGCGCGGCTTCTTCCGCTGGCTCGTGCGCGAGGGACGCCTGGAAGCTTCGCCGATGGACGGCATCACCAACCCACGTCAGGGACGCTCGCTCCCCGAGGTGCTCGACGTCGACAGCGTCCTCGTGCTGCTCGAGGCCCCGCCCGGCGACACGCCGCAGGGGCTCAGAGACCGCGCGCTGCTCGAGACGCTCTACGCTGCCGGCCTGCGCGTCGCCGAGCTCGTCGGCCTCGACCGCGCCCAGCTCGACCTCGCCGCGGGGTTCTTGCGGGTGACCGGCAAGGGCCGCAAGACCCGCGAGGTCCCCATCCACCGGCGCGCCGTGCGCGTCATCGAGCGCTACCTCGCCGACGCCCGCCCGGCGCTCCTCGGCCACCACGCCCCCCACGACGCCGTGTTCCTCAACCGCCGCGGCGGGCGCCTCACGGACCGCAGTGTGCGCCGCATCATCGACAACACCGTCCTGCGCGCCGCAGCCGCCAGAAACGTTCACCCGCACATGCTGCGTCACTCTTTTGCAACGCACCTGCTCGGCAGCGGGGTCGACCTGCGGCTCATCCAGGAGCTGCTCGGCCACGAGAGCGTCGGGACGACGCAGATCTACACCCATGTCGGCATCGAGCACCTGACCCAGGTCTACGACGCCGCCCACCCGCGCGCGCACCGCCGCGCGCCGAAGCGCGAGAAGTAAACGAGATGTCCGAGATCACGATGCACGGGACGACGATCCTCGCCGTCCGCAAGGGCGGCCAGGTCGTCGTCGCAGGGGACGGCCAGGTCACCCTGGGCAACACCATCATGAAGGGCAAGGCCCGCAAGGTCCGGCTGCTCCACGGCGGCCGGGTCATCGTCGGCTTCGCCGGGAGCACCGCGGACGCGTTCACGCTGTTCGAGCGCTTCGAGGGCAAGCTCAAGGAGTACAACGGGCAGCTCCGCCGGGCCGCCGTCGAGCTGGCGAAGGACTGGCGAACCGACCGGGCGCTGCGGCGCCTCGAGGCGCTGCTCATCGTCGCCGACGTGACGGAGACCCTGGTCATCTCCGGCTCGGGGGACGTCATCGAGCCCGACCACGGGGTCACGGCGGTGGGCTCGGGCGGGATGTTCGCCGCCTCGGCGGCCCTCGCGTTGGTGCGCCACTCGCCGCTGTCGGCGCGCCGGATCGCCGAGGAGGCGATGCGCATCGCGGCCGACATCTGCATCTACACGAACACGAACCTGACCATCGAGTCCCTCGGTGTTCCGGACGACGAGGAGACGCCGCATGAGCAGTGAAATGACGCCCCGGGAGCTGGTGGCCGAGCTCGACCGCTACATCATCGGGCAGCACGCCGCCAAGCGGGCGGTGGCCATCGCGCTGCGCAACCGGTGGCGCCGCCAGCAGGTGACGGGCGACCTCAAGGACGAGATCACCCCGAAGAACATCATCATGATGGGGCCGACCGGGGTCGGGAAGACCGAGATCGCGCGGCGCCTCGCGAAGCTGGCGCGGGCCCCGTTCATCAAGATCGAGGCGTCCAAGTTCACCGAGGTGGGCTACGTCGGGCGCGACGTCGAGTCGATGATCCGCGACCTCGTCGAGGTGGCGGTCAAGCTCGTCCAGGAGGAGGCCGTCGAGCGCGTGCAGGAGCGCGCGCGCGAGCTCGCCGAGGAGCGCGTGCTCGATCTGCTGCTGCCCAACCGCCCGTCCAACCGGCCGGGCTACGAGGAGCATGCGGCAGACGAGGTCGCGACGGCCGCGGCGGTGTCGACCCGCGACAAGCTGCGGCGGCTCTTGCGCGAGGGGCACCTCGACGAGCGCGAGGTCGAGGTCGAGACCCAGGACACCAAGATGCCCATGATGGAGATCTTCAGCTCGAGCGGGCTCGAGGAGATGGGCATCAACATGAAGGACAGCTTCGGGCACCTCTTCCCGAAGAAGACCAAGAAGCGCCGGCTGCGGGTCAAGGAGGCCCTCGAGATCCTGCTCCAGGACGAGGCCGGCAAGCTCGTCGACGCCGACAAGGTCACCGCCGAGGCCCTCGAGCGCGCCCAGCAGAACGGCATCATCTTCCTCGACGAGGTCGACAAGATCGCCGGGCGCGAGTCCAAGCAAGGCCCCGACGTCTCCCGCGAGGGCGTGCAGCGCGATCTCCTGCCCATCGTCGAGGGCTCCACGGTCAACACCAAGCACGGCATGGTGAAGACCGACCACATCCTCTTCATCGCCGCGGGCGCCTTCCACATCGCGAAGATCAGCGACCTCATCCCGGAGCTCCAGGGGCGCTTCCCGATCCGGGTCGAGCTCGAGCGCCTCACCGAGGACGACTTCATCCGCATCCTGAACGAGCCCGAGAACTCGCTGACCAAGCAGTACGTCGCGCTGCTCGCCACCGAGGGGCTCGAGGTGAGCTTCACCGACGACGGCGTCCGCGCCATCGCGCGCATGGGCTTCGAGGTCAACGACCGCCAGGAGAACATCGGCGCGCGGCGGCTCCACACCGTGATGGAGGCGCTGCTCGACGAGGTGTCCTTCGACGCCCCGGATCGCGAGGACAAGCGCGTCGTCATCGACAAGGCCTTCGTCGACAAGGCGCTCGCCGGGATCGTCGAGGATCCGAAGCTCGAGAACTACATTCTATAATGCGCTCGTTCGGGCCGCTCTGGTGCGACGAACCGCATCCCGAGTTGGCCCTCGCACGCTCGGACCAACTCGGGAACCTCGTGCGGTTCGTCGCGGCGGCCCTCACTCGCTTGCCCCCTGCCCGCCTGCGGCGGTCCCCCCTGACGCGGGGGAGCGCTGGCCCTCCGGGCCGGCGTTCCCCGGCCTCGGCGGGTACTCTGGCCCGCCTTCCTTCGGGCCGCTTGGATGCGATGAGCCGCACACCCCAAGTTGCCCCGGGCCGGTGGGGCGGCGAAGATTCGATCGACGGTAGCGCTCACAGCCGCGTCCGGTGTTGTAGCCTGATGCACGAGACCCACCCTGGAGTGACCATGCGACACCTCCTGCTCGCTCTGCTGACGACCTTCGCGCTCGGGGCCTGCTTTCAGCACACCGTGTACATGAACGAGGACCGCCCCAGCGAGCCCGGCGCTCGCCTGCACGCCCTCAATCACCAGGTGCTGTGGGGCATCATCGACGCCTCGGGGCCGCTCGACCTCGACGCCGTCTGCCCCGAGGGCGCCGCCGCCGTCCACACCGAGGTCGGCCCGCTCGGCGTCCTCCTCGGGCTCGTGACCGCCGGCATCTACGTGCCGACGCGCACCGACGTCTTCTGCGTCGACAGCGGCGAGCGCTGACCGGCGCTACTCGACGCGGACCGAGAAGCGCTCGATGTGCATGGCGGGCTTGTCGACCACGTCGACCCGGGCGCCGTAGGCCTTCTCGATCTTGGCGAGCTCCTCGCCATACTCCTCGACGAGCAGCTCGGTGATGCGCGACTGCGCCTGCACCTCGGCGACCTTGCCGGCGTCCGCCCCGCGCAGGCTCTGGTGGAGGTTCATCACGATGCTGTCGGCGATGACCCGCAGCGACTGCAGGTAGCCCTTGCCCTCGCAGTAGAAGCACGGCTCGGTCAGGTCCTGTACGATCGAGTTCCTGACGCGCTTACGCGTCATCTCGAGGAGCCCGAAGCCGCTGATCGGCAGGACCTTGGTGCGGGCCCGGTCCTTGGCGAGCTCGTCGAGCAGCGCCGTCGTCACCCGCGCCTGGTTCGACTCGGACTCCATGTCGATGAAGTCGATGACGATGATCCCCCCGATGTCGCGCAGGCGCAGCTGGTAGGCGATCTCCTTGACCGCCTCGAGGTTGATCTCGACGATCGTCTCCTCGAAGTTCGACTTGCCGACGTAGCGGCCGGTGTTGACGTCGACCGCCGTCAGCGCCTCGGTCCGGTCGATGAGGATGTAACCACCCGACTTCAGCCAGACTTTTCGTCGTGATGCGCGCGTAATTTCCCACTCCACGCCGTAGCGCTCGAACATCGGATCGGCCGAGTCCCAGCGCTGGATGTTGGACTCGAAGGTCGGCATGAAGCGCCGCACGAAGCGCACGATGCGCTCGAGCTCGGCGTCGTCGTCGACGACCACGCGGTCGTCCTCGCTCTGGATGAGGTCGCGCACGCTGCGCAGGGTCAGGTCGACGTCCTCGTGGACGAGCTCGGGCGGCTTCACGTTCTGCCCGCGCCGCTGGATGTCCGCCCACAGCTGCTCGAGGAAGGCGACGTCGTCGCGGAAGTCGTCCTCGTCGAGCCCCTCCCCGGCGGTCCGCAGGATGAGGCCGCCGACCGCGGGCTTGAGCCGCTCGAGGATCTGCTTGAGGCGCGCCCGCTCCGCCGGGTCCTTGATGCGCCGCGACACGCCGAGGTGGTCGACCGTCGGCATGTAGACGAGGTGACGCCCCGGCAGCGAGATGTGGGTCGTGAGGCGCGCGCCCTTGGTCCCCATCGGGGCCTTGGCGATCTGCACCAGCACCTGCTGCCCCTGGGCGAGGAGCTCGGTGATCGGCGGGTAGCGGTCGCCGCGCCCGACCTCGGCGCCGACCTCGCGCCCCTCGGGCTCGGCGTCGGCGTCGACCCCGAGGTCGTGGCCGTCCGGCAGCGCGACGTCTCCGACGAACAAGAACCCCGTGCGCTGCAGGCCCACCTCGACGAAGGACGCCTGCATCCCCGACAGCACGCGCACCACCCGCCCGGCGTAGATGTTGCCGACGATGCTGCGCTCGCGCAGGCGCTCGAAGAAGAGCTCCGTCGTCACGCCGTTGTCGATGAGGGCCACCCGACGCTGGTCCGGGCGGCGATTGACGAGCAGTAGCCGCGCCATCGTGTGTGTCTCCCGGGGCGGCCGCGCCACCCCGCTCGGCGTCAGCGGTGCTTCACGTCGAACACGCCCTCGGTGATCTCGAGCGTGCCGCCGTCGGCGTCCTGCAGCGTCCCGGAGAAGGTGCCCTGCACATAGCTCCCCGGCCCGTTGTTGTCGGCGACGGTGACCATGTAGGCGATCGACTCGTGGGTGAAGCCGACCGGGCAAGCCTGCAGCTCGCGCACGCCGGTGCCGTCGTTGTAGCAGATGAGGACACCGACCTCGCTGAACTCGGTGTCCGACCAGCTCCCGACGGCGAACTCGTCGACCGGGAGGATGTTGATCTCGATGAGCCGGGTCGCCTTGTTCGCGCTGATCTTGAACAGGCTGCCCGGATCCCCGTTGGGGATGTAGTCGGCCTCGCCGTTGACGTCGAAGGTGTTGTTCACGCCGCCGAGCTTGAACGTGATCTTCGAGATCTTCTCGAGCCCCGGGATGGTGTCGACGGCGCCGCCGGTGTCCCCAGCGACGTCCGACGCGGTGGCGTCGGTCCCGTCCACGGCCGCGGTGTCCGCGTCGCTCGTCCCGCCGTCGCCGCCACAGGCGGGGGCCCACGCGGTCGCGAGGATCAGGGCGAGGAGCGCACGTCTCATGTCTTTCCACCTCGTCTCGGGGCCGGCCGTTCAGCGGGCCGGAACCTAACACGCCCGCAACGCCAGCCGCAACGCGCACGCCTTGACACGAGCCCGAGCGATCTCGATCGTGCGCATGATGACCCGCCCAGCCCCGAGGAGGCCCCGATGCGCCTGACACTGACGACCGTCTACGCCGCCATGGTCGCGCTCGCGCTGCTCGGCGGCTGCGTCGAGGGCGGCCAGCGCGCCGACGGCGACGCCGTCGTCACCGACACCGTCGTCACCGACACGACGACCGGCCGCGTCCCGCTGAAGCACCGCGCCGCCGCCGCGATGTGCGACGACGAGCGCTCGACCGCCGGCCCCGACATCCCGGGCGGCGCCGGCGCGCCCGTCGACTGCACGAGCCACGCCGACTGCCAGAGCGGCGACAACGGCCGCTGCGTCGGCAACTCCCACGACGGCTGGTACTGCACCTACGACCTGTGCTTCGCCGACGAGGACTGCGGCCCGAGCCCGAAGGTCTGCGAGTGCGGCGGCGGCTTCCGCTCCGACCACAACGTCTGCCTGCACGAGGGGAACTGCCGCGTCGACGCCGACTGCGGCGCGAGCGGCTACTGCTCGCCGAGCCTCGGCAGCTGCGGGGACTACACCGGCACCGTCGGCTACTACTGCCACACCGCCGCCGACGAGTGCGTCGACGACGCCGACTGCGCCGGCGAGCCCAGCACCTTCGGCAGCCCGTACTGCGCCTACAACCCCACCGCGGGCAAGTGGGCGTGCTCGAACCAGCAGTGCGCCGGGTGAGCTCCCGGGCCGCGTGGGTAGGGCTCGCGCTGCTCGCGGCATGCACGGCCGACGCGCCGCTGAGCGACCTCGAGCGAGGCGCCGCCTACGTCTCCGACCCGGCCTACCGCCGGGCGGCGCTCGAGCGCTCGCTCGTCGCCCCCGACAACGGCTACTCCGCGCTGCGCCTCGAGCGCTACACCGAGGCGAGCTGGGGCGCCCTGCCCGTCTGGAACCCGCGCGCCCGCCCGGTCCTCGTGTCCGACCTCGGCGGCCCCGTCCCGAACCCTGGGGTGGATTGGGAGCCTCTCGACCTCGACGTCCCGTGGGAGGAGGCCGCGCTCTCCGCGCTCGGCGCGCGCGCCTTCAGCGCCTACCCGGCCCAGGTCGAGCCGGCGCTGCTGATGGCCCTGACCGACGCCGACGCCCCGGCGCGCTTCGGCCTGTGGGTCGACGGCGACCGCGTCGGCGGCCTGGTGTGGGCCGAGACGCCGGGCGGCGTGCAGCCGGCGTTCAGCTGCGCGAGCTGCCACGCGATCCCGCGCGACGACGGCCCGGGCCTGGTCCTCGGCGCCCCGAACCACGCCATCGACTTCGGCGCGCTGCTCGACGCGTCGCACAGCGCCCACACCAGCGCCGGCCGCTGGGGGCCGGGGCGCGTCGACGTCACCCCCGACGACGTCGACAACCCCACCGTCATCGCCGACCTGCGCGCCGTGCGCTTCCAACGCGACCTCAACCGCGCCGCGACGATCAGCAACGACCTGATGGCACTGACCGTGCGCCTCGAGACGGCCGTCATCACCAACTCCCGCGAGGCCGTGCGCCCGCCGCGCGAGCTCGCCTTCGCCTTGGCCTGGTACCTGTGGGGGCTCGGCGACGCCCTGCCCGCCCTGCCCGCCGACGGCGCCGGCGCCGCCGTCTTCGCCCGCGAGTGCGGGCGCTGCCACCTCCCCCCCGGGCTCGCCGGCCCGCCGGTCGCGCTGGCCGCCGTCGCCACCGACCCCACCGTCGGCGAGAGCCCGTGGCGCGGCACCGGCGCCTACCAGACGACCTCGCTGCGCGGGGTCGCCCGGCGCGGGCGGCTCCTCGCCGGCGGCGCGATCGACTCCCTCGAGCGCCTGCTCGATCCCGACCGGGTCGACGGCGGCCACCGCTACGGCCAAACCCTCGACGACGCCGATCGCGCCTCGCTCCTCGCGGTGATGCGCGACCTGCGCTGAAATTTTGGCACAGGTCAACCTATCGCGTGATAGCTTGGTGATGTGGAAACTGCGGGAACCGACGGCCGGGGATGGGCCATGTCTCGCATGCTGAATCTCGCGTGCGCGTCCGCCATCGCCACGGCAGGCTGCGGCCAGGTCCCGGACCACGCCTCCGATCCAACGATCACCCAGGAGAGCTGCTGGTCCTGCCACGGTGATCTGTACCTGGCAACGACCGCTCCCGACCACGAACACGCGGCGCTCCCGCACGCCTGCGAGGCCTGCCACGACACGGTCGCCTGGTCCCCCGCCGCCTTCCCCGACCACGACCCGTACTGGCCGCTGACCGGCGCCCACGTCACCGCGAGCTGCGCCGACTGTCACCTCGACAAGGTCTACGCCGGGACCCCGCGCGCCTGCGCCGGCTGCCACCAGGACGACTTCGACGCCAGCGTCAACCCGCCCCACGCCGCCCACGCCTTCCCGGCGAGCTGCGAGGGCTGCCACGAGACCACCGCCTGGCGCCCGGGGACCGTCGACGATCACGACCGCTTCTGGGTCCTCGAGGGCGCGCACCGCGCCGAGGAGTGCGCGGCGTGTCACGACCCGGACGCCTGGGCCGCCGCCCCGCGCGAGTGCGTCGGCTGCCACCAGGGCGACTACGACGGCACGACCGACCCCGACCACGCGGCGTCGGGCTACCCGACCTCGTGCGCGGTCTGCCACACCGCCACCGCCTGGCGGCCCGCCAACTTCCGCGACCACGACCTCTACTGGCCGCTCGAGGGGCACCACGCCACGACCGCGTGCGCGAGCTGCCACGCCGGCGACCACTACCAGGGCACCCCGCGCGACTGCGAGGGCTGCCACATGCCCGACTACGATCAGACCACCGCGCCCCCTCACGGCGCCGAGCACGTCGCTACCGCCTGCGCGGGCTGCCACACCGCGGCGGACTGGACCCCGGCGAGCTTCGCCGTCCACGACGACTTCTGGCCGCTGACCGGCGAGCACGCCGAGGTGACCTGCGCGAGCTGCCACGAGGGCGAGGTCTACGGCGGCACGCCCACGGGCTGCGACGGCTGCCACCACGAGCGATACACCGGCGTGAGCGAGCCCGATCACGTCGCCCTCGGCTACCCCCTCGACTGCGCGGTGTGTCACAACACGAGCGCGTGGGACCCGTCGAGCTTCGACCACGAGGGCACCTGGCCGCTGACCGGCACGCACGCGGACACCGCCTGCGCCGACTGTCACACCGGCGACGTCTACGCCGGCACCGCGCGCGACTGCGAGGGCTGCCACCTGCCGGACTACGACGCCACCACCGCGCCCCCCCACGGCGACTCGCAGCTCAGCCACGCCTGCGACGACTGCCACGTCACCGCCGCGTGGACCCAGGCGACCTTCGACCACGCGCCGTTCTGGGCCCTCGAGGGCGAGCACGCCGCGGCGGCCTGCACCGACTGCCACGTGAGCGGCCTGTGGAAGGGGACGCCCTGGGCGTGCGATGGCTGTCACCTGCCGGACTACGACGAGACGACCGCGCCGCCGCACGCCGCCGCCGAGATCGGCCACGACTGCGAGACCTGCCACACCCCGAGCGCGTGGGCGCCGGCCGAGCTCGACCACGACGTCTACTGGCCGCTGACCGGCGAGCACCTCGAGCCCGCCTGCGCCGACTGCCACACGGACAAGGTCTACGAGGGCACAGCGCGCGCCTGCGAGGGGTGCCACCAGGAGGACTACGACACCAGCGAGGACCCGCCGCACCTCGCCGACGGCTACCCGACCGACTGCGCGAGCTGCCACGACAGCGCGGGGTGGGACCCGGCGAGCTTCGATCACGCGAGCTACTGGCCGCTCCTCGGCGGGCACGCCGCCGCGACCTGCCAGGGGTGCCACGGCGGCGGCGTGTTCAAGGACACGCCGAAGACCTGCGTCGCCTGCCACCTCGCCGACTTCGACGAGGCCACCGACCCCATCCACGAGGCGGCGACCTTCGGATCCGACTGCGCGAGCTGCCACACGGAGGCCGGCTGGAGCCCGTCGGCCTTCGATCACGCGCCGCTGTGGCCGATCACCGGCAAACACGCGGGCACCACCTGCGCCGCCTGCCACGTCGGCGGCAGCTACGCCGAGACGCCGACCGCGTGCGAGGGCTGCCACATGGGGGACTACGTCGCCAGCGTCGACCCGCCCCACGCCGACGACGGCTACCCGACCGACTGCGCGCGCTGCCACGTCGACGCCGGGTGGAAGCCGGCGAGCTTCGACCACGACAGCTACTGGCCGCTGCTCGGCAGGCACGCCACGACCACCTGCCAGGCCTGCCACGTCGCCGGACAGTTCGAGAACCTCTCCGAGACCTGCGTCGGCTGCCACCTCGCGGACTTCGAGGGCGCGGCGACGCCGATCCACGAGGCGGCGACCTTCGGCTCCGACTGCGCGAGCTGCCACACGGAGGCCGGCTGGAGCCCGTCGTCCTTCGATCACGCCGGCTTCTGGCCGCTGACGGGCCGCCACACCACCCAGACCTGCGCCGCCTGTCATGAGGGTGGGAGCTACGCGGTCGCGACGCCCCTGTGCGACGGCTGCCACCACCCGGACTACGTCGGCGCCGCGGAGCCCCCCCACGCCGACGCCCAGCTCCCGACCACCTGCGAGGGCTGCCACACGACCGCGGAGTGGTCGCCCTCGACCTTCCACCACGACGCCTTCTGGCCGCTCCTCGGCGAGCACGCGACGACCGCGTGCGCCGCCTGCCACGTGGGCGGCGCCTTCGCCGGCACGCCGACAGGGTGCGACGGCTGCCACCACCAGGACTACCTCGACACCACCAGCCCGGCGCACGCCGACGTCGGCTTCTCGACCGACTGCGCCGCGTGCCACTCGCCCGCGGGGTGGGACGGCGCCGACTTCGATCACGCCCAGTTCTGGCCCCTCACCGGCGCGCACGCCGGCGCGGACTGCGCGGGATGCCACGTCGGCGGCACCTACGCCGGCACGCCGACCGCGTGCGACGACTGCCACCACCAGAGGTTCGTCGACACCACCGCGCCGAGCCACGTCGACGAGGGCTTCCCGACCGACTGCGCGGCCTGCCACACGACGGCGCAGTGGGAGGGGGCGGTGTTCGATCACGCCCAGTTCTGGCCGCTCACCGGCGCCCACGCAAACGCAGCATGCAGCGACTGTCACGCGGGCGGCGTCTATGCCGGAACCTCGACGCAGTGCAACAGTTGCCACCACGACGACTACCTCGGGGCGACCAACCCGTCGCACACGGCGCTGAACCTGTCGACGACCTGCCAGAGCTGTCATCAGACGAGCGGCTGGGCGACGACGACGTTCCCCGGGCACGACACGCTCTTCCGCATCACGAGCGGCGACCACAAGAGCTTCACCTGCGCGCAGTGTCACCCGAACGCGGCGGTGGCGTGGTCGGACTTCATCTGCGTCGCGTGCCACACCGGTGAGCACACGCTGACGCGCATGAACAACAAGCACAACGACGTGTCGCAGTACGCCACGCGGATGGCGACCTACCCGAGCTACGACGCGGCCTGCTACTCGTGCCACCCGACCGGGGTCGGCGACTGATCGAGCGCCGCTGACGAGCCGGCGCGGCGCGGGAGGAATGTCGCGCCGGGGCGAGCGTTTTCAGGGTGCGCAGACGCAGGCGTCGTGGGGGTCGCTCCGGGACGCGACGACGCGGGAGTCTAGCACAGCGACGTTGCGCATCGCAATGTCCTAAGCAAGTTCCATACCAAGCAACGCGCCACGTCTTGTGGCCGTATCACGGCGATGGTAGTGTTCTCTCAGCAGGCGAGATGACGACGAGGAAGACGTCCCGATGGAGCTGAAGCAG
This sequence comes from Deltaproteobacteria bacterium HGW-Deltaproteobacteria-14, assembly GCA_002841945.1. Lineage (GTDB taxonomy): Bacteria > Myxococcota_A > UBA9042 > PHBI01 > PHBI01 > PHBI01. The sequence goes on along the minus strand of PHBI01000001.1, from coordinate 6,054 downwards.
TACCAGAAGATGAGTCTGCAGCTGGTGATGACACCGCAGCTGCAGCAGGCCATCAAGCTGCTCCAGCTGTCGCGTCTCGAGCTGTCGGAGACGGTCCAGAACGAGCTGCTCGAGAACCCGGTGCTCGAGATCGAGGCCGAGGCGCAGTCGCCGGCGGAGGTGGGTCGAGAGATCGACCAGGCCAAGCCCGAGCGCGAGGAGCCGCGCGCGAGCGAGGGCGCGGATCCGACCGAGACGAACTGGGAGCAGTACGTCGAGGACTACAACTCCTACAGCTACAGCCCGGGTGGCGGCGGCGTGCGCTACTCGGACGACGAGATGCCGACCATCGAGCAGACGCTCGCCGGTCACCAGAGCCTCGCCGATCACCTCGAGTGGCAGCTCAACCTCGCGCTGCTGACCGATGACGAGCGCGCCATCGGCGAGGCGATCATCGGCAACATCAACTCCAACGGCTACCTGCCCCCGGAGAGCATCCAGCAGCTCGTCGACGAGCTGCAGGTGGACGTCACCGACATCGAGTCGGTGCTCGAGGTCATCCAGGAGTTCGACCCCCTCGGCGTCGCCGCGCGCGACCTGCGCGAGTGCCTGATGATCCAGGCGCGCATCGAGTACCCCGACGAGGACGTCGTGCTGGGGCTCATCGACCGCCACCTGGAGAACCTCGAGAAGAAGAACGTCCAGGCCATCATGAAGGACCTGGACTGCGACATCGAGGACATCAGCGAGGCGGTCCAGCTCATCGGCCACCTCGAGCCGCGCCCGGGCCGCGGCTTCGCGTCCGAGGACGCGCAGTACATCACCCCCGACGTCTACGTGCAGAAGATCGGCGACGACTACCTGGTGCAGCTCAACGAGGACGGGCTCCCGAAGCTCAAGATCTCGAACTTCTACCAGAACCAGCTCAAGAACGGCGCCGTGACCTCCAAGGAGAAGGACTTCATCCAGGACAAGTTCCGCAGCGCCGTGTGGCTGATCCGCTCGATCCACCAGCGCCAGAACACCATCCGCAAGGTCACCGAGTCGATCGTCCGCTTCCAGCGCGAGTTCCTCGATCACGGCGTCGAGCGCCTGCGACCGCTGATCCTGCGCGACGTCGCCGACGACATCGGGATGCACGAGTCCACCATCAGCCGCGTGACGACCAACAAGTACGTCCACACCCCTCAAGGCATCTTCGAGCTGAAGTACTTCTTCAACAGCCGCATCACCAGCTCTCAGGGCGGCGACCTCGCCTCCGAGAGCGTCAAGCAGCGCATCAAGAAGCTCATCTCCGAAGAGGATCCGAAGAAACCCCTGTCCGATCAGAAGCTGTGCGACCTCCTCGAGGAGGAGGGGACCCAGATAGCCCGGAGAACAGTGGCCAAGTACCGGGAAATGCTGAACATACTTCCCTCTTCCAAGCGCAAGAAGGTCTTCTGAGACGACGACGTTCGCCGGCGCGGGGTGCCGGTGCTCCAGCTAGGGAGGCATGATGAGAATCAACTTCACGTTCCGCCACATGGACTCGAGCGAAGCCCTCAAGGACCACGCCTCCGCGAAGCTCGCGCGGCTCGAGCGGTTCGAGGATCGCGAGATGTCCATCGACACCGTCTTCTCCGTGGAGAAGTTCCAGAAGACGGCGGAGTTCAAGATCTCGGGGGCCCACGGGATGTTCCTCCAGACCGAGACGCGGGACGACATGTTCGAGGCGATCGACGTCGCCGTGGACAAGCTCGACCGGCAGCTCGCGCGCTCGAAAGAGAAGCGCAAGCACCACAAGGGCAGCCAGAGCACGACGCCGAACGAGCTCGACGCGCTGTAGCGCGGAGACGCCGAAGTCCTCACCCGGTGGCCCGCGGCGTCCGCAGAGACGCCGCGGGCCACCTTGAGACTCTCCCTGTCGCGGGCCCGGACCCGGGCCGGAGGCGGGATCGTCAGGAGCAACGACGCTGACAACCCAGCCCACCTCCACGAAGAGCCGCCTCGACGTGCTCGTCCTGAGCGGCCTCTCCGGATCGGGCAAGACGACGGCGCTCCACGCCCTCGAGGACGCAGGTTACTTCTGTGTCGACAACCTCCCGGCGGCGCTCCTGCCGACGTTCCTGCGGCTGGTCGAGGAGAACCCCTCCATCACGCGGGTCGCGCTGGCGATGGACGTCCGGGAGCGCTTGTTCCGCACCGACCTCGAGCGCGATCTGCGGACCTTGACGGCCGGCGACTATCGGGTCGCCGTGCTGTTCCTCGCGTGCGACGAGGACGCGCTGGTCGCGCGCTTCAAGACCACGCGGCGCCCGCACCCGGTGGTGTCGCAGGGGGCGGCCACGACCCTGCCCGAGGCGATCGCGGTCGAGCGGGAGTGGCTCGATCCGATCCGCGCGCTCGCCACCCACGTCGTCGACTCGACGGCGCTGAACGTCCACGACCTCAAGCGGCGCGTCCTGAAGCTCTTCGGGGACGCGGCGACGACGCGGCTGGCGGTGCACCTGATGAGCTTCGGCTACCGCCACGGGCTGCCGCTCGACGCCGACTACGTGTTCGACGTGCGCTTCCTCGACAACCCCTTCTTCGTCGAGGCGCTGCGAGACAAGACGGGGCGCGACCCCGAGGTCGCGGGCTTCGTGATGGTGCAGCCGGCCGCCGAGCGCTTGCGGACGCTCGTGCTGGCGCTGCTCGACGAGGTGGTGCCGCGCATCGAGACGGAGGGGCGGGCGTCGCTGACCATCGCCTTCGGTTGCACCGGCGGCCACCACCGGTCGGTCACGCTGTGCGAGGCGATCGGCGAGGATCTGCGCGGGCGGGGGCTACAACCGGAGATCGTGCACCGAGACATCGAGCGCTAACCGGGCTATGGTCGCAGGGTGAATCACGCGGCGCCACCAAGGCCCGGCGCTTGCGGGCGCACACCGAGCAACGCGGCTGGACGGACACGAGGTTGAGCGTTCGCGCCGGCCGAAGCCTCGAGGAGAAGGGATGGATCCGACGCGTCGGGAGCTGGTGATCCCCAACGAGAAGGGGCTGCACGTGCGCGCTGCGACGGCGCTCGCGCGGACGGCAGGGCGCTTCGCGGCGCAGATCACGGTGACCCGCGGCGAGGAGCGGGTCGACGCCAAGAGCATCATGGGGCTCCTGCTGTTGACGGCGTCCCAGGGCACGACGATCGTGGTGGAGGCCAAGGGCGGGGACGCCGCGGAGGCGGTGACGGCGATTGGCGAGCTGGTCGAGTCCGGCTTCTACGAGTAGGAGGAGCTTGGCGAACGTGACGCACGAGAACCTGGGCATCGTGCTCCAGGGAGATGGCGTGTCCGAGGGGATCGTCCTCGGAACTGTCGCGCGTTGGGATCGCCATGAGACCCTGGTCGAGCACGTGCGCCTACCGGAGAGCCTGGTCAACGCCGAGGTGAGCCGGTTCCACGACTCCATCGCGCGGGCCGAGCGCGAGATCGACGAGCTCTACGTGTCGCTGACGGCGGCGGCGATGGGCACGACCGAGGGCGAGCACCTGGGGCTGCTCGACGCGCACAAGCTGATGCTGCGCGATCCGTCCATCGTGAACGACACCGAGCGCTACATCCGCGAGGAGCACCTCAACGCCGAGTGGGCGCTGTCGATGACGCTCAAGCGGCTCGAGTCGATGTTCGCGGCGGTGAAGGACCCGTTCTTCCGCGAGCGGGGCCAGGACATCCACCACATCGGCGAGCGGTTGATGCAGTTCCTGGCGCAGTCCGGGGACGAGGTGCCGCCGTCGCCGCTGTCGCAGCTGCCCCAGGGTGCGGTGCTGTTCGCGCACTCGCTGTCGCCGGCAGAGGCGCTGGCGGCGAGCCGGCAGAAGGTGGCGGCGTTCGTGATCGAGGCCGGGAGCACCTCGGGGCACACGGCCATCATCGCGCGGTCGCTGGGGATCCCGGCGGTGGTGGGGCTGCAGGGCGCCACCGACGTCGCGGGGGACGGCGACCGGGTCATCGTCGACGGCTTCGAGGGCGAGATCGTCGTCCGCCCGACGCAGTACGAGGAGATCCTGTACGGGCGGCGCGCGAACCGGGCCAAGGCCGTGCGGCGGGCGGTGCGGCAGAACCGGACGCTGCCGGCGGAGACCCCGGACGGCTTCTCGATCGTGCTGAAGGCGAACCTCGACTTCGCGGCGCAGGCGCCCCACGTGGACGCGCTCGGCGGCCAGGGGGTGGGGCTCTACCGAACCGAGTTCCTGTTCCTCGACCGCGTGCGCCCTCCGACCGAGGAGGAGCAGACGGCGGCCTACGTGAGCGTGCTCGAGGCGCTGCGGCCGCACCCGGTGACGATCCGGACGCTGGACGTCGGCGGCGACAAGCTGATCCGCTTCTCGGGACCGGAGCACGCCGGTCTGCGGGCGATCCGCTACTGCCTGGCCAACGAGGAGCTGTTCCTGGTGCAGCTGCGGGCGCTGTTGCGGGCCTCGCGGCACGGTGAGCTGCGGATCCTGGTGCCCTTCATCGCGGCCCCGTTCGAGATCCGCGAGGTGCGGCGGCTGCTGGCGCAGGCGAGCGAGCAGCTGGCGGCGCGGGGGATCAAGCACGCACCGAACATCCCGGTCGGCGCGATGATCGAGATCCCGGTGGCGGCGCTCTCGGCCGAGCACCTGGCCAAGGAGGTCGACTTCTTCAGCGTCGGGACCAACGACCTCATGCAGTACACGATGGCCATCGCCCGCGACACCGCGTCGCCGGACTACCTGACCAACCCGCTGCAGCCGGGCTTCTTGCGGCTCTTGCACATGATCACGCGGGCCGGGCACCACGCCGGGATCGTGACGGCGATCTGCGGGGAGCTGGCGGGCAAGCCGTCGTTCGCGCCGATCCTCATCGCGCTCGGGTTCAACGAGCTATCGATGACGCCAGAGTCGATCCCGCTGGTGAAGGAGGTCATCCGCCGGACCCCGCGGTCGGAGGCCATGGCGCTGCTCCAGAAGTTCGGCAACATGAGCGCGGAGGAGGCGAAGGACTACCTCGACTCGTACATGGTCGAGCACTTCCCCGACATCGTCACCCCGCGCTTCCGCGGCGCCCCGCACTACATGCGCTGAGCCAAGCAACGGCAGGTCGAGGACCGGAGTCCGCAGCTGGTGGGGGTAGGGGCGACGCAGTCGCGCCGACTCCCGGCCGCGGAGGACGCAGGTCCTCGATCGATACGATGGGAACTGGGTCCAGCTCATCGAGTGAGTGGGTTACGCCTAGTTTTCGGTAGTGCAGCTACGGGATGCGGGCGACCGGGACGGCGCGGGCGAAGGCGTGGCGGGCGGCGTAGGGGTCGGGGTTGGGGCCGGTGAGCCAGGAGACGCCGAGGTCGGCGCAGGCGAGCGGGTCGTGGGCGTCGCAGCCGCTGCGCCAGATCGCGCGCGCGTGCTCGAGCAACCCCACACGCCGGTAGCGCGGGCGCATCGCCTGGGCGACCTCGTCGCGGCGATACATCCCGGCGAGGCGCACGCACGCACGCGCGTCACCGGCGTCGCAGGCGTCGACGTACAGCCCGGCCGCCTGTACGCGCAGGGCGTCGCGGGTCGGGGCGCGCTCGGCGGACGCCGCGAGCGCCTCGCAACCGAGGCCGAGGTGACGGCCGCAGGCGCGTCGGCCGAGGGCCGCACGACCGGGCACCGCGACCGCCTCCGGGAGCTCGAGGAGCGAGACGCAGCCCGCATCATCGCCACCCTCACAGGCCGCCGTCCAGCGGGTGACGACCGCGTCGCGGAGCGCGCCGGCCGTGGCCGCCCTCGAGCCGCCCCGCGGCCGCGACGCGGGCGAGGCCCAGGCGCCACCCGATGCGTCCGGTCCGCCGCCGTTCACGCCCGGGGCGGACGCCCTGCGCTTCGCCCCCGGGCAGCTCGACGCGGCCAGGCTCGAGGCGCTGGGGATCGAGGTCGCGCCGACGTCCAAGCCCGACGAGGTGGCGGCGCTCCTGCGCTCGGTCATGGCCTCGCACCGCGATCCGGCGGCGGCGGCGGGGGTGGCGCTGACGCTCGATGCGCCCGATGGTCCGGTGACGCTGCGCGCCGATGCCGACCAACTGGTGCAGGTCTTTCACAACCTGATCGAGAATGCGCTG
>PHBI01000090.1 GCA_002841945.1 Deltaproteobacteria bacterium HGW-Deltaproteobacteria-14 | reverse complement strand
CGCCGCGGGTGAGGCGGCCGAGCCGCTCGCGGGGCTGCTGCGCGACGGCGACGCCGGGGTGCGCCGCGCGGCGCTCGAGGCCTTCCGAGCCCTCGGGCCGGCCGCGGAGCCGGCGGCCTACTGGCTCCTCGCCGCCCCGGCGGACCGGGACCCGGCCTGCGCCGCGCTCGGCGTCGAGATCCTCGCCGGGCTGCACGCCAGCATCGGCGAGTTCCTCGTCGAGGCCCTCCGCGTCGACCCGACCGTGGCCGAGGGCAGCATCCACCGGGTGTTCGCCCGGCTCGAGGCGAAGGGGGTGCCGCTCCTGCAGGTGGCGCTGAAGAACGGCTCGGCGTTGATCCGGCTGAACGCCGCGCGGGCCCTCGAGATCGTCGCCCGCAAGGGGGGCGACGCGGCGCTCGGGGACCTCGAGGCGCGCCTGACCGACTCGGTAGGCGACGTCCGCAAGGCGGCGAGCGCGGCGATCGACGCCATCAAGGGCGGGATCCCGAAGCCACCGAAGGTGCTCGAGCCCGAGCCGGTCGACATCCCGGGCTTCCTCGACGGCGTGCTGTCGGCCGAGACCCTGGCAGGGCAGACCAAGCAGACGAGCGTCGAGCGCATGATCCGCGCGCTCCGCGATGGGCGGGCCTACGTCCGCGAGAACGCGGCGACCCTGCTCGGCCACTACGGTCCGGCAGGGGCGGCGGCCATCGGGCCCGTGGCGGTGGCGCTCAAAGACGGGGTGGTCCCGGTCCGCTGCGCGGCCGCGCAGGCGCTCGGGCAGATCGGCGCGGGCGCGCCCGGGCCGGCGCCCGAGATCCTGGTCAGCGCGCTCGCGGACCCGGCGCCCGCGGTGTCGGCCGCGGCCACGGCGGCCCTGGTCAGCCTCGGCGAGGCGGCGCTAGGGGCCCTCGTCGGCGGGCTCTCGCGCCCGGTCGAGGTGGCGGCGAAGACGGTGCTCCCGATCCTCGCGGGTCACGGCGAGGCGGCGCGTCAGCGGCTCGGTGAGGCGCTGGCGGATCCGTCCCCGGTGGTCCGGGCGTCGGCGGCCCGAGGCCTGCTGATGCTCGGCCGTGAGGTGGCGGAGACGTCCCGCCCCGAGGTCGATCAGGCGCTGCGCGACAATGACACGGCGGTGCGGGCCGAGGCGCGTCGGGTCATGGACCACCTCGATCGCAAGGACGAGCGGCCAAAGGCCCTCGAGCCGGCGCCGCTGCCGATCCCCGGCTTCGAGGACGCCCCGCTGACGGTCGCGGCGATCGCGGCGGCGCGCGGGGAGGTGCCGCTGGCCGCCTTCCTCGGCAAGCTCCGCGACGGGCGAGCGATCGTCAGGGAGAACGCCGCGCGCGGGATCGCCACCTTCGGCCCCGACGCCGCGGAGGCGTCGGAGTGGCTCGCGGTCCTGCTCAAGGACGAGGAGGTCGCGGTCCGGCGGGCGGCGATCGACGCGCTCGGGGCCCTCGGCCCCGCGGCGGCCCCGGCGGCGCCGCACCTGGTGGCGGCGCTCGGCGACGCCGACGCCGAGGTCTCGGCGGGGGCGGTCGAGATCCTGGCGGCGCTGCACGGCGCCGTCGGCGAGGCGCTGACCGAGGGGCTGCGCGTCGACGCCGAGGTGGGGGCGCGGACCATCGAGCGCGTCTTCGTCAAGCTCGAGGGCGACGGCGTCGACCTGCTCAAGGCGGCGCTGAAGAGCGGCTCCGGGCTCATCCGGGCGAGCGCCGCACGGACCCTCGAGGCGATCGCCAAGAGGGGCGGCGGCGGAGCGCAGAAGCAGCTCGAGGACGCGCTGGCGGACCCGGTCCGGATGGTGCGGTCGGCCGCTCGCGCAGCGCTCGACGCGATCGTCGGCGGCAAGCCCAAGGCCCCGGTGGCGCTCGAGCCCCTGCCCCTGCCCCACGAGCACTTCGCGAAGACGCTGTTGAGCGCCGAGGTCCTCGCCGGCGTGGCCGCCGACGTCGAGCTCGGGCGGATGTGTCACGCGCTGTACGACGGGCGCTGGCTGGTCCGCGCGAACGCGGCCCAGGCGTTGGCCGTGATCGACGCCAAGCAGGCGGACGGCGCGCGCCCGCACCTGGTGATGGCCCTCAAGGACGAGCGCGCCGACGTGCGCCGTCGCGCTGCGCAGGCGCTCGGGGCGATCGGCGCGAGCCGGGACGAGGCCTTTGACCTGGTCATCGCCCTCGACGACCCGTCACCGCCGGTGGTCGAGGCGGTCGAGGAGGCCCTGGGCGCGGCCGGTGAGCGGGCGATCGAGGCGTTCCTGTACGCGCTCGACAACCTGCCCTCGCTGGTGGCGCGCTCGGTGCTGCCGATGCTGGCGCGGCTCGAGAAGAAGGCGGTCGACCCCCTGGTCGCGGCGCTCGCGCACGACGCGGCGCAGGTGCGCCAGAACGCGCTGATCGGGCTCCGACTGCTCGCGCCGAAGGTCGCGCAGGGAGCGCGCGCGGCGGTGTCGCTGGCGCGCTTCGACGCGGTCCGCGACGTGCGGCTCGAGGCCTTCCGGACCCTCGACTACATCGACGAGGTGCCGGCGCGGGTGTTGGTGCGCGAGCCGCTGCCGCTGCCGCTGCCCGGCTTCGACGCGGGGGCGCTGGGCGTCGACGCGCTCACCAAGGACAAGCAGGCGCTCGACCCCGCGGCGCTCGAGGTGCTGCTGCGCGATGGGCGGCGGCTCGTGCGCGAGAACGCGGCGCGGGCGCTGGGTGTCCTGGGCGCCGCCCCGGCGGAGCTGGGGTTGTTGACCAAGGACGGCGTCGCCGCGGTGCGGCTGGCCGCGGTGCAGGCGCTGGGGACCTCGGGAGACGCCGCCGCCGGCTGCGCGAGCGCGCTGGTCGGCGCGCTGGCGGACCGCGAGCGCGACGTGCGGACGGCGGCCCGCGTGGCCCTCGTGGGGCTGGGCGGGTCGAAGTCGAAGGCGGCCGCGGCGGCGAGCTGGGGGGCGCTCATCGACGGCCTCCGGGTGTCCCCGGACGTGGCGGTGCGGACGGCGCTCCCGGCGCTGGTGGCGATCGGGGCGCCGGTGGTCCCGGCGCTGCTGGCGGCGCTCGAGCACCTCTCGCCCTTCGTCCGGCTCAACGCCCTCGGGGCGCTGGTGAAGCTGGCGCGCGACGAGGCGGCCAAGGACGCCGTGGCCAAGGGCCGCGATCGCATCGAGGCGGCGCTGAAGGACCCCCTCGACTCGATCCAGCGCACCGCGCAGCTCGCGCTCGACCGGCTCGACGGCAAGGGGCCGGGGGTCACGGTGCTGGACGCGGTGGCGCTGCCCGCCGGGTTCGACAGTGGGGCCCTCGACGACAAGGCGCTCGCGAAGGCGGTCAAGGAGCTCGATCCCGCCTGGCTCGTCGGCGCGTTGGGCGACGGGCGCGAGTTCGTGCGTGAGAACGCCGCGCGGGCGCTCGGGCTCGGCAAGGCTGCCGACGGCGCCGTGGCGGCCCTGGCGCGCGGGCTCAAGGACAGCCACGGTGCGGTGCGGATCGCCGCGGCGACGAGCCTCGGCGCGCTGAAGGCGGAGGCGGACCTGGCGGTGCCCGCGCTGGCGGCGGCGCTGCGCGGTGCGGACGCGGAGCTCGGCGGGGCGGCGCTCGAGGCCCTGGCGGCCTTTGGTGACAAAGCCGTCGTGGCCGAGCTGACCGGCTCGCACCTCGTCGGGCGCGAGGAGCTCGTGGTCGAGAGCATCGGCCGCGCCGCCCGCGCGATGGCGGCGGCGTTCGTGCCGGCGCTCGGCAAGGTGGCCGAGGACAACGGGCGGAACCTCATCGAGCGCGAGAACGCGGTGAGCATCCTCGGCGACCTCGGGGAGAGCGGGCGCAAGGCCGAGAAGGCGCTGCTCGGGCTCTTGACCGACATGCAGGGGATGCTGTCGGTGAAGGCGATCAACGCGCTCGCCAAGGGCGTCGGGACCCCGGGGCCGGCGATTTGCAAGACCCTGACCGACCACCTGATGAACGAGCCGCGGCCGTCGATGCACTACGCGGTGCGCGACGCCGTGCGGGTCCTCAAGCGCCAGGCGTAGCGGCGGGCGGCGACGCGCACCCTCGGCGCTCATGATTTTTCCCGAGGCCGGACCCAGTTCCATCGTACCGGTCGAGGACCTGCGTCCTCCGCGGGTGGGAGTAGGCGCCACTGCGTCGTCTAGGCGCCACTGCGTCGTCCCTCCCCCCACCCGCTGCGGACTCCGGTCCTCGACCTGCCGTCGCTTGGATCAGCGCTCGGCGAGGCCCTGGGGCGGGCTCGCGTTGACGAACCGGCCGGCTGTGCAGGTCACCGTCACCTCGGCGAAGGCCGTGTCGGGGTGGGTCGCGCGCAGGGTGTAGACCCCGGGCGGGACGTTGGTCCACACCACGCCGCCGTCGCGCGAGCTCTCGGTCAGGGACCGGTCCGGCGCGACGTACTTGTTGAAGTAGACGACCTCGACGACCGGCGGATCGATGGTGGCGGTGGCGCCGGCCACGCCGTGGGCGCCGTGGGCGCGGAACTCGGCGAAGGTCACGCCCTGGACGGCCTTCTCGCTGATCGTCGAGGAGATCTGGCAGCGCTCGGGGTCGGGGGTGATCTCGAGGATGGCGGACAGGGCGTCGAAGACGAAGGGCGCCACCATCTGAAAGTAGATGTCGCCGAGCGGTTCGCGCACGTTCACGTAGGTCTGAGCGTACAGGTCGGTGAAGTCGGCGTGGGACACCCAGGGTGTGACGGTCGCCCCCTCTGGGACCTCGAGCTCCCAGTAGCCGCCGGCGTCGCTCGTGGTCTCGAGCTCGGGGAGCTCGGCGACACGCACGACGGCGCCTTCGACCGCGTCGCCGTTGCCGAAGGTGTAGGCGGTCCCGGAGATGGTGACGGTGGCCGTCGAGCTCGCCGTGTCGCCGTCGCTGTGGGGCGCGGTGTCGCTGTCGGCTGCGGCAGCGCTGTCGGCCGCGGCGGCGGTGTCGCTGTCGGCGGCGGTGTCGGCCGCGGCGGCGGTGTCGCTGTCGACCGCCGTCGCCGTGTCACCGTCCGCGGGGGCCGAAGGGTCGGCGCAGGCGACGGAGAAGGCGGTGAGGCAGAGGAGGATGGGGGAGAGGCGGGCCATGGCTGTGCTCCACGCGGATTGCCGGCGGACCATAGCACCGAACGGGGATGGCTCAGAACGTTCCGAAGCCCGTCGGCCCGCCCTGGAGGTGGACGGTCGGCGCGGCGTCGGCGATGCGCGCGGCGTCCTCGCGGATCTGGCGGACCACGGCGGGGTGGGCCGGCGGGACGTCGAGCGCCGACAGCGGGAGCGCGCTGGCGCGCGGAGCGATCTGGGTGACCTCGGCGACCGGGGCGGCCGCGGGCCGCTCTTGCGGGGCGCCGACACCGAGCCGCAGGCCGCCGGCGATGACCAGCTCGAGGGCCACGATGGTGACGCCGAGGCGCAGCAGGGCGGAGCGACCGAAGCCGCGCTTGGCCGGGCGCCGCGCGGTCGGGACGGCGCGGAGATCCAGGCGACACATGCGCGAGGTCGGCGAGGCGGCGGTGGTGTCGGTGGTCGTGAGCACGGGCGTCTTGTTCACGGCGCGTCTCTCCAGAGTCAAGGGGCGTGCGAGCGGCGCACGGGGATGAGCTTTGCAAGAGCGTTGCCAGCTTCCACCGCGGCGTCGAAGGGCCTGACGGCGCCTGGCTCTTCGGTCCATGTCCCGCGGGGCGCGGGTCGCAGGACCCGCGGCCCGTGACGCCTCCTGGCCACGCTCCGTGGCAGCGTTGACACGATGGCTCCCTGCCGCGGCGGTGGTGTCACAGGCACAACGAGATGTCATCGGGACATCGCCCGGGTTGTTGTTGTTGCGACATCGAAAATCGGCAAAAGCTCGTGAATACAGAGTGATGCGCATGTGGCACGCGGCGTGCTTGTGCGGCGCACAACCGCATGGGGCGCGCGCCCCATGCGCCACGGACACCTAAGGGAATGTCATGCAGAACAAGCGTTTGTGGGTCGCCCTGGCCATCGTGATGGCGGGCTCGTTCACCGTCCTCGGGATGATGGGGCGCGAGATCTACCGTGAGGCCCCGCCGATCCCGGCGCAGGTCGTCGCCGACGACGGGGCCGTGCTCTTTACCCGCGCCGAGCTCGACCTCGGCAAGACCTCGTGGCAGGCGATGGGCGGCCAGCAGATCGGCTCCATCTGGGGTCACGGCGCTTATCAGGCCCCCGACTGGTCGGCCGACTGGCTCCACCGCGAGGCCGTCGTCCTCCTCGACCTCTGGGCCGTCCGCGACCACGGCGCCGGCTACGACGCGCTGCCGGCCGACACCCAGGCCGCCCTGCGCGAGCGCCTCCGCCGGGAGCTCCGCACCAACACCTACGACCCCGCGACCGGGGTCTTGCGCCTGTCCGACGACCGCGCTCGCGCGGTCCATGAGGTCGCGGCGCACTACGACGGGCTGTTCGGCCACGATCCGGCCCTCGACGACCTCCGCGCCGCCTACGCCATCCCGGTCGACAGCGTGAAGGACCCGGCGCGCCGCGCCGCCATGAACGGCTTCTTCTTCTGGACCGCCTGGGCCTGCGCCGCCGAGCGCCCCGGCGCCGACATCAGCTACACCAACAACTGGCCTGCCGAGTCGCTCATCGGCAACGCCCCGACCTCGGCCAGCGTCCTGTGGTCGATCCTGAGCGTGGTCGTCTTGCTCCTCGGCATCGGCGGGCTCGTCTGGTTCATGGCCGCCAAGCGCAAGGCCGAGCCGCTGCACGTGGTGCCCGATCGCGACCCGCTCCTCGGGCTGGTCGCGACCCCGTCAATGCGCGCCACCAAGAAGTACTTCTGGACCGCGATCGCGCTCTTCCTCACCCAGGTCGGCCTCGGCGCCATCACCGCGCACTACGGGGTCGAGGGCGACGGCTTCTTCGGCGTCCCCCTCGACCAGATCCTGCCCTACACCGTCGCCCGCACCTGGCACACCCAGCTCGGCATCTTCTGGATCGCCACCACCTGGGTCGCCACCGGCCTCTACATCGCGCCCGCGGTCTCCGGGCACGAGCCGCGCTGGCAGCGCCTCGGCGTCAACGTCCTCTACGTCTGCCTGCTCATCATCGTCGTCGGCTCGATGGCCGGCGAGTACCTCAGCGTGCAGCAGCAGATGGACCTCGACGCGACCTTCTGGTTCGGCCACCAGGGCTACGAGTACGTCGACCTCGGCCGCTTCTGGCAGGCCTTCCTCTTCGTCGGCCTGCTCCTGTGGCTCGTCCTGGTCGGCCGCGCGCTGTGGCCCGCCCTGCGCCGCAAGGACGACAACCGCCAGATCACCGTGCTCCTCTTCCTCTCCACCATCGCCATCGGCCTCTTCTACGGCGCCGGCCTGATGTGGGGTAAGGGCACGCACCTCGCCGTGGCCGAGTACTGGCGCTGGTGGGTCGTGCACCTCTGGGTCGAGGGCTTCTTCGAGGTCTTCGCGACCGCGGTCATCGCCTTCCTCTTCGCCCGCCTCGGCCTCGTGCGCACCGGCACGGCGACCTCGGCGATCCTCTTCTCGACCATCATCTTCCTCGCCGGCGGCATCATCGGGACGGCGCATCACCTCTACTTCACCGGCACCCCGGTGAGCGTCCTCGCCCTCGGCTCGGTGTTCTCGGCCCTCGAGATCGTCCCCCTCGTGCTCATCGGCTTCGAGGCGCTCGAGACCTTCCGCCACGCCTCCGCCCGCCCCTGGGTCCGGACCTACAAGTGGCCGATCCTCTTCTTCGTCGCCGTCGCCTTCTGGAACCTCGTCGGCGCCGGGATCTTCGGCTTCCTCATCAACCCACCGATCGCGCTCTACTACATGCAGGGGCTCAACACGACGTCGGTCCACGGCCACACGGCGCTCTTCGGCGTCTACGGGATGCTCGGCATCGGGCTGATGCTCTTCTGCCTGCGCGGGCTCTCCCGGCGCGAGGCCTGGAGCGACCCGCTGCTGAAGTGGTCCTTCTGGTCGTTCAACGCCGGCCTGCTCCTCATGGTCCTGCTCTCGCTGCTGCCCATCGGGATCATCCAGGCCTCGGCCAGCGTCGAGCACGGCCTCTGGTACGCGCGCTCGGCCGAGCTCCTGCAGCAGCCCTACATGCAGACCCTGCGCTGGCTGCGGGTGCCCGGCGACGTCCTCTTCTCGGTGGGCGTCTTCGGCCTCGCGCTCTTCGCGCTGCGCCTGTGGCGTCGCGGGCGGACCCCTGCGGCCGCCGTCCCCACCGACGACGCGACGGACGCCGCGCCGCGCGGCAAAATCGCGGCCTGATCACCGTCCAGTCCCTCTGAACGAACGCCAACCCGGCGCGGTGACGCCGCGCGGGTTGGCCTCCGCCCGGGTCGTCGCCCTATCCCCTCCGGCCCTGCCAGCGCCGCCTGAGGCCGAGCCAGGCCATCGCGAGGAGCGCGTAGAGCAGCGCGCCCGCCGCCTCTCCGGGCTGCGCCTCGCAGCCGCAGCCGGCGCCCCCGGGCTTCGGCCCGACGCCGTCGTCGGCCACGTCGTCGCCGCTCGCCACGTCGTCGCCGCTCGCCACGTCGTCGCCGCCCGCCACGTCGTCGCCGGCCGCCACGTCGTCGCCGCCCGCCACGTCGTCGCCGCCCGCCACGTCGTCGCCGCCCGCCACGTCGTCGCCGCCCGCTACGTCGTCGCCGCCCGCCACGTCGTCGCCTTCAGCCACGTCGTCGCCGTCCGCGATCCCACCGCCGCTCGTTAGCTCGACGGTCCTGCACAGCCCATCGTCCGCGGGGCCACCTTGCCCCGGATCGCCCGACCAGAAGCTCCCGTCGAGGACCAGCGCGAAGCAGGCCGTCGCCGCGTCGCCGACCTCGGGCGCGCGCACCACGAACAGGAAGGTCGCCTCCTGCCCCGGGGCCACCGTGGTCGCTAGCGTCGCTGTCCGCGTGCAGCTCGGCCAGGTCGCCGCGTCGCACAGCGCGCTCTCCGCGTCCCGCGGGCCGCTGGGGGCGAGCGCGAGCCGCCCGGGCTCCCAGGGCAGGGAGCCGCGGTTGCGCAGGACGAGCGTGACCTCGCGCGCCTCGCCGCGGGAGAGCTGCTCGGGGAGGTCGAAGGAGACCAGCTCGGCGCGCAGCGGCGGCGCCGCGTCGATCAGGTAGATGTCGGGCCCCGTCCCCTGGACGAGGAACGGCTCCTCGGGCCAGGGCACCCCGGCGAGCAGGGCGTCGACCTCGGCCACCGCCCGCGTCTCGACGGCCGCGTCGTCGAGCTTCCAGGCGGTCATCGCCGACGCTCCCGAGAGCCTCCGCCTGACGCGGTGCTCGACCACGTAGAGGGTCTGGTCACCGTCGGCGCGGACCAGCAGGGGCGAGGCCGACAGCTCCGGCCCGTCCGGGTACTGGCCGACCACCGCGTCGCCGACCGGCGCGATGTCCCGGGCGTCGAACGCCCAGGCCGCGAAGGCCTCGGAGGACGGCACCCGGCGCCGGTCCCCCTCCTCGGGCGAGAGCGGAGGCTCCGGCGGCGCGCACAGGAGCGTGCGAGGCGAGTTCGCCAGCTCCGCGTTGACGCCCCCGCCGGTGTTGATCCCGTAGGCGTGTACCGCCCGCTCGACCCCGTCCATCCGGGAGCGCGGCGGGCGCACGGAGAACGCGTGGTTGCAGGAGCCGAGGACGCTGCAGAGGTCGCTCCGCGGCTGGTCGGCCAGCAACGAGTAGCCCGCGGCGCCGGGCGTGCCGAACGGGCCACCGACGTAGATGTGCACGCGGTTCGAGACGGTCGGCGTGTCCGCGTCCTGCGTCCAGCCGCGGATGGAGGTGCAGTCGACGCCGTCGAGCGAGCCGCGCGGCAGGGTGTCGGTGCAGTTGGCCGCCGCCCCCACGCCGCGCGCGAAGATCCCCAGGTGGTTGGCGACCACGCGCTGGCTCCCGTCCGAGGGGAAGTTGATCACCCCCGTCCCCGAGAGCCACATCGTCGTCGAGCCGCCGCCGTCGAAGTTGAGCGCCCAGTGCGCTCCGAGCTCGAGCATGAGCTGCGCCTCCTCGGCGCAGGTGAGGCCGATGCGGGTCGTGGTCCGGCCGTCGGCCACGGCGACGTAGAGCGTCCGCTTGTTCGGCGACAGCCCGACGAAGGTGCGCGGATGCCGGGTCGTGCAGTCGGAGTTGCCGCTGTGGTCGATGATCGCCCCGCCGTGGAGGATCGTCGGGTAGCCGGAGACGATCTCGCGCATCCAGGCCTCGGGGGGGCTCACGGCCCAGTGCTCGACCAGCTCGGCCCGGCCGCTGCCGAAGGCGAGCTGGCCGCGCCACTGGTCGTCGGCCGTCCCCCAGAGGCTCCCGGCGTGCATCGCCAGGCTCTCGGGCGTGTAGCCCGAGGCGAAGAAGTCGCCGTTGACCGCCGCGTGGACCCCGGTCAGCGCGCCGAAGCTCGAGACCGTCCGCCCCTTCTCCGAGCTCGCCGTCGCGCGCATCTCGACCCCGGCCGCGCACAGGTCCACGACGAGGACGTTGATGTTCTGGGTCGAGGTCACCCGGTGGAGCCGGCTCACCCCCGGGAACGGCGTCGACCAGCTGTCTGCTGCGCGCGCGGCTGAGCCCGAGCTCGCTCCAGAGAGGACCACGAGGCAGATGACGAGCGCCTGCAACGACCGGTTCCTCGGCTCCATGACGTCCTCCTGGCGCCCCCGCGTGTGCGCCGCTGCAACGACCTTCGTCGGAGTGTGCGAGTGCGGAGCGCGGTATGTCCAGCGAACTGCGAGCCTGGTTCACCACGGCGACGGCGCGCAGCGCGTAGGGGCGAGCGCGCGTCGCCGTGTCGGTCGCGGCGCCGGCGGAGCGCTCGACGAGGCGCGCGGCGGGTCCCGCGCCGTGGACCGATCACCGCGGCAGGCGCAGCCCCAGAGGCCCCAGGGTCTCGCCCTCGAGGGTGGCCAGCGCGCCCGCGTCGGCGCCCCGCCAGCGCAGGTCGTCGAGGGTCTCGGTGAGCGGCACGTCGGTCCGCAGCGTCGCCAGGGTCCGGTAGAGCTCCGCGTCCCCACGCCGCGTGGCCAGGGTCTGCGCCAGGCCCGCCGCCCCGCGCACGCTGACGTCCCACGCCGCCGCGTCGTCGGGGATGTCCGCGAGGTGCGGGTAGCGGCCGAGGACCTGGGCGGTGGACTTCGCGCCCCAGCGCGGGAGCCCCGGGATGCCGTCGGCGGTGTCGCCCACCAGCGCCAAGAAGTCCGGGACGGACGCCGGTGCCACCCCGAGCTTGTCGCGCACCCCCGCGGCGTCGAAGTCGCGCTTGCGCATCCGGTCGCGCTGGATGACGCGCCGGCCGACCACCGCCTGCCCGAGGTCCTTGTCCGGCGAGCACAGCACGATCTGCTCGACCGCAGCGTCCGCGGCGAAGCGCGCGGCGGCGGCGGCCATGGCGTCGTCGGCCTCGAACTCGACCATCGGCCAGACCACGAGCCCCAGCGCGCGACACCCGCGCTCGGCCAGCTCGAACTGCCCGAGGAGCAGCGGGTCGACGCCGTCCCCGGTCTTGTAGCCGGCGAACAGCCCGTTGCGGAACGACTCGATGACGTGATCGAAGGCGACGGCCACGTGGGTGACGTCGTCCTCGGCGAGCAGCGACGCCATCGAGCGCAGGAGCCCCCGGACCGCGCCGACCTCGCGGCCGCCCGGCCCGACGCGCTTGGGTGGGCCGTAGAAGGCGCGGAAGAGCTCGAATGTCCCGTCGACGAGGTGGATCTTCATGGCCCCACGATAGCAGGCGGCGCGGCGCTCTGCGCGGTCGCGCCGCGGCGATCGCGATCGGCGCTCGAGTTTGGCGGCGGACCGACCGTTGAAGGTCGGACCCCGACCGGAGGTGAGCGGTGAGCGACGTGCGCGCCGGAGAGCTCTTCGTCCTCGGCTTCGACGGCCGCGACGCCCCCCCGCGCGCCCTCACGCGCCTGCGCGACCGCTGGGGCCTCGGCGGCGCCATCCTCTTCGCGCGCAACGTGGACCACCCCGACCAGGTGCGCGGCCTGACCCGCGCGCTCCGCGCGATGGCCCCCGAGCCGTGGTTTCACGTCTCGACCGATCAGGAGGGCGGCGGCTTTCAGCGCCTGCCGCCGCCGCGCTTCGGGACCTACCCGGCGGCCTGCGACGTCTCCCCCGCCGCCGCCCTCGCCCTCGGCGTCCGCATGGGCGCCGAGCTCGCCGACCTCGGCGTCTCCCTCGATCTCGCGCCGGTCCTCGACACCCACACCAACCCGAACAACCCCATCATCAACGTCCGCAGCTTCTCCTCCGACCCGGCCGTCGTCGCCGCCGCCGGACGCGCCTTCGTGCGCGGCTTGGCCGTCCACGGCGTCCACGCCTGCGGCAAGCACTTCCCCGGCCACGGCGACACCGACCTCGACTCCCACCTCGACCTGCCGCGGGTCGACCACCCCGGCGAGCGCCTCGACGCCGTCGAGCTGCGCCCGTTCCGCGAGGTCGTCGCCGACGGCGTGCTGTCCTGCATCATGCCGGCCCACGTCGTCTATCCCGCGTTCGACCCGGACCGCCCAGCGACATATTCGCGCGCGATTCTCGACGGCATATTGCGACGCAACATCGGCTTCGCCGGCGTGGTGCTGACCGACGACCTCGGCATGGCCGGCGCGCTGAGCCACGGCGACCTCGTCGACTGCTGCGTCGAGGCCTTCGCCGCCGGCTGCGACCAGCTCCTCGTGTGCGAGCACCACGACCGCCACGAGGCCTGCGTCGCCGCGGTCGCCGAGGCCATCGCCCGGAGCCCGGCGCTGACCGCCCGCTACGCCGAGAGCCGCGCCCGAATCCGCCGGACGTTCTCGCCGGGTCAGCCGGCTTGACCGCGATCGACTGGGTCGTCGTCGCGGCGTACGCGCTGCTCGTGACCGGCATCGGGCTGGCGTTCAAGAAGCGCGCCTCGGCCGGCGTCGACGACTACTTCCTGTCGGGCCGCCAGCTCCCGTGGTGGCTCGCCGGGACGTCGCTCGTCGCCACCGCCTTCGCCTCCGACACGCCGCTCTTCGTCACCGGCCTCGTCCGCGAGCACGGCATCGCGGGCAACTGGCACTGGTGGTTCATGGCCCTCGCCTCGGTGGCCTCGCTCTTCGTCTTCGCGCGCCTGTGGCGCCGCGCGCGGGTCGTCACCGACGTCGAGCTCATCGAGCTCCGCTACGGCGCCGGCGCCGGCGCGGCGCTGCGCGGGGTCAAGGCGGTCTTTCTCGGCGTCGTCTTCAACGTCTACGCGCTCGGCGCCTGGCCCGTCCTCGGCCTCTCGAAGGTCCTCGAGGAGGTGACGAGCCTCTCGAAGGTCGCCGCGGTCCTCAGCTGCTCGGGCCTGGCGCTCGCCTACTGCCTCACGAGCGGCCTGTGGGGCGTCGTCGTCACCGACCTCGTCCAGCTCGCCCTGGCGCTGGTGGGCGCCATCGTCCTCGCCGCGCTCGCGGTCGACGCCGCGGGCGGCCTCGACGCCGTCGCGAGCCTCCCCCAGGCGGCGAACCTCCTCCCCGAGCACACCCCGCAGGATCTGTGGCACTCGCCGTGGCTCTTCTTTCTGTCGCTGATGCTCATCCAGTGGTGGGCCCGCGGCTTCGAGGGTGACGGGGTCGCCGTGCAGCGCCTGTCGGCCTGTAAGAACGAGCGCCACGCCTTCTACGCCATGATCTGGTTCAACGTCCTGCACTACGCCGTCCGCGCCTGGCCGTGGATCCTCGTGGCCCTCGCGTCCCTCATCGTGCTGCCGAGCGTCACCGACGCCGCCGGGGGCATCGACCACGAGCGCGCCTACCCCCGCATGATCCTCGCCCTGGCCCCCGCCGGGGTCGCCGGGCTGATGATCGCCTCGTTCTTCGCCGCCTTCATGTCGACCGTCGACACCCACCTGAACTGGGGCGCCAGCTACGTTGTCAATGATGTTTACAAACGCTTCGTGAAGCCCGACGCGCCGCAGGGCCACTACGTCCTCGTGGCCCGCGTCACCACCGTCCTGCTCATGGCGGGCGGCGTCGTCATCGCGCTCGGCGCCTCCTCCATCGTCGACGCCTTCTACGACGTGCTGCTGCTCTTCTCCGGCGTCGGCCTGGTCGGCGTCGCCCGCTGGCTGTGGTGGCGGGTCAACGCCTGGACGGAGATCACCGCGATGGTCGCCTCCGGCGCCCTGACCCTGCTCGCGCCCACGATCGCCGGCGCCCTCGGGGCCCCCGCCGACGCCCGCCCCGCGCACCTCCTCGTCGTGCTCGTCGGCTCGACCGTCGCCTGGCTCGCCGCGACGCTGCTGACCCGGCCCGCCGACGACGCGACGCTCATCGCCTTCTACCGCCGCGTCCGTCCCCCCGGTCCCGGCTGGGCGCGCGTCCGCCGCCTCGCCTCCGACGTGGTCGTCGACGACCGCCTCCGCCACTCGTTCGTCGGCTGGATCGGCGGCGTCGCGGCGATCCTCGGCGCGACCCTCGCCATCGGCCTCGCCCTCCTCGGGCGCGCCGGCGACGCCGCGCTCGCGGCCGCGACGGCGGCCGCCGGGGTCGGCGTCGTGCGCGTCACCATGCGGCGGATGCGCTGGCCCGACGAGGCCCCCCCGGGCGGCCCCGAGGGCTGACCACGCCGACCCCGCGTCGGGTGGACACCGCCTGCGACGTCGACCACCATGCCAGGCGCCTCATCGCGCTGGCCGTCAGCGAGGCGACGCGCACCAGACGCCATGGGGGGCGGAGGGCGGGGGACGAAGGGTGTCGAAGCAGACCACCGAGCTCATCATCATCGCGTCCGTCGT
This sequence comes from Deltaproteobacteria bacterium HGW-Deltaproteobacteria-14, assembly GCA_002841945.1. Classification (GTDB taxonomy): domain Bacteria; phylum Myxococcota_A; class UBA9042; order PHBI01; family PHBI01; genus PHBI01. The sequence goes on along the minus strand of PHBI01000090.1, from coordinate 37,070 downwards.
CGGGCTCTGGGTCGTGTACAAGCTCGCGCGGTGGCTGCTCCTCGCCCGCGCCCGGGTCGACGGCACGCGGCCCGACGGGGGGACGCCGGCGGGGGTCGAGATCAAGGCGCCTCTGCTGCCCGACTTCTCGCCCGAGGGGGTCACCGGCGTGCCGGCCCTCGACCTCAAGCTGGCCCTCCGCGGCGACCGAGGCGCGGCGCTGTCGATCCTGGGCGCGTCGACCCGCCTCGCGGTCCTGTCGGCGATCATCGACGGCGACGCGGCCTATCGCGGGGGGCGCTTCGAGCGGGTCGGCGGCACCAAGGGCGTCTCCCAGGGCGAGCTGCGACGCCAGGCGGCGCTCGGGGAGGCGGCCATGGTGGCGCTGCGGCGTCAGCTCCCGACGGTCGACGCGCGGCTCGCCGAGCACGTCCGCAGCGACCCCGAGCCCGGCTTTCGGCGCGCCTGCCTCGAGGCGCTGGTGGCGCGGGCGCCCGACGCCATCGAGACCGCCGAGGTCTTGCAGGCGGCGCTGCGGGACCGCGATCCGGACGTCCGCGCGGTCGCGGCGCTCCGGTCGCGCGGGGCGCTCTCCGACCACGCCCTGGGCGGCGTGGTCGCCGATCACGGCGCCCCCGACGCCCTGGTCGCGCAGGCCCTCGCCGCCCTCGCCGACCGCCGGCGCCCGCCCAAGGTCACCCGCCTCGCGCGCCTCGTCGACCGCGGCCCCGAGGTGCTCGCCGAGGTCGCGCGCTGCGCCGGGCAGCACGAGGGGCCGAGAGCCCGAGCGCTGCTCATGCACCTCCTCGACCAGACCGACGACGTGGTCGACGTCGCGGCCGCTGCGGCCCTGGGCGCGTGCGGTGACCTCGACGCGATCCCCGCGCTCGCGGCCCACACCCGCGGCGCCTTCCGCGACCGCGCCGTCAAGCGCGCCGCGACCGACGCGATCCAGGCGATCCAGGCGCGCGCGGGCGGAGAGGCCGGGCGGCTGGCGCTCGTCGCCGCCGAGGAGGGCGCCCTCAGCCTCGCCGAGGACGAGCCGCCGGCGCGGCGCTGAGACGTCAACCGCGCGTCAGTCGGCGCCGGCGAGGTGGAAGCGCAGGACGCCCCCCGCGGCGAGCCGGGTGTGGGCGATCCGCGGCGCGGGCAGCGGCTCGCCGTCGAAGGTCACGGCGGTCACCGTCTCGTCTCCCCCGGGGCCGCGCGGGGCCTCGATCACCAAGGTGCGGCCGAGGTCGTCGCCCACCGGCAGCCACAGGGTCACGCGGCTGAAGCGGGGCACGGTGAGGTCCCAGACGCCGTCGCCGGGGGCGAGGGCGTAGAGCCCGAGCGCGCCGAGGGCGTACCACGCCGAGGTCGAGCCGGCGTCGTCGTTGCCGGGCAGGCCGTCGGGGTCGTCGCCGAAGTCCTCGTCGAGCACGCGCACCACCCGGGCGCGGGTCGCCTCGGGGTCGCCGGCGCGGGCATAGAGCCACGGGATGTGGAAGCTCGGCTGGTTCGAGATGTCGAAGTGGCCGTCGGCGAAGAAGGCGTCGAGGCGCGCGCGGGTCGCCGCGGGTCCGCCCATCGCGGCGACGAGGCCGTCGACGTCGTGGGGGACGAAGAACGAGAAGATGCGCGCGGTCGCCTCGACGAAGTAGTCGGCGTAGCCGTCGGGGTCGAACGGGGTGAGCCAGGCGCCGTCTGCGTCCCGGGCCTGCATGAAGCCGGTCTCGGGGTTCCACTGGTTCTTCCAGTTCGCCGCGCGCGCGTCGTAGCGGGCGGCCCCGTCGGCGTCGCTCCGGGCCTCGGCGAAGCGGGCGATGGTCCAGTCGGCGTAGGCGTATTCGAGGGTCATCGAGGCGGCCTGGTCGGGGTCGCACGCGGCCGGCACCCAGCCGAGGCGCAGGTAGTCGGGGACCGTGCCGAGGTTGAGGTAGCCGCAGAGCTCGTCCTGCCCGATGTTGTCGTTGTCGGCGTTGGCGGTGTGCTCGAGGGCGGCCCAGGCGAGGTCGGCGTCGTAGTCCCGCGCCCCCTTGACGTAGGCGTCGGCGATGATCGCCGCCGCCGGGTTGCCGGTCATCACCCGCGAGTAGCCGGTGGCGTGCCAGGTGCACTTGGGGAGCCAGCCGCCCTCGGTGTAGCCGTGGAGCAGTGACCAGACGATGTCGGAGCGGGGCTCGGGGTCGACGAGGGTGCCGAGCGGGTGCAGCGTGCGGTAGGTGTCCCACATGCACCAGTCGTCGGTGTAGAAGCTGCGGCCGCCGCCGTCGTGGACGTGGTGGGCGCCGTCGAAGGCGGAGTGGAAGCGGCCCCCGACCTCGGTGTAGTCCGCCGGCTGAAAGAGGCTGTGGTAGAGCGCGGTGTAGAAGGTGCGGCGGGTGGCGTCGTCGGCGCCCTCGACCTTGACCCGGCTCAGCGCGGCGTTCCAGCGGGCGCGCGCCGCGGCGTGGACGGCGTCGAAGGGGACGTCCGCGAGCTCTGCGTCGTGGTTGGCGCGGGCCTGGTCCATGTCGATGAACGAGACGCCCAGGCGCACGGTGACCGGCGCGGCGGCGGGATCGAAGCTGACGACCGCGACGGTGTCGGCGCCGGCGACGCGGCCGTCGGGCGCGTCGAGGAGGTGGGTCGAGCGATAGTAGCTGACGTCCGTGAGGTCGCGGTCGACGGTGAGGTGGAAGTAGACGATGGCCTCGCCGGTCGGGGACTCCGGCAGGGTGAACGCGATCAGCGGGTGCTCCTGGTAGCGGGCCCAGCCGCGCAGGGTGCGGGCGTCGATCTGCTCGACGAGGCCGTCGTCGGCGCGGCCCATGGCGACGCCGAGGTCGAGCAGCGCGCGGCCGACGGGCGCGTCGCCCGGGAAGGTGTAGCGGTGGGCGGCGGCGTGGGCGGTGGCGGTCAGCTCGGCGCGGACGCCGCCGAGGGTCACGGCGTAGTAGCCCGGCTCGGCCACCTCGGTGGCGTGGTCGAACGGCACCTCGTGGTCGCTCGCGAGCAGCGCGGCGGCTTCGCCGGCGAAGGGCAGCAGGAGGAGCTCGTTGTAGCCGTTGCTCGAGCCGCCGGGGCCCTCGAGGTGGGTGTGGGTGAAGCCGCGCAGCGCCGTGTCTCCGTAGCGGTAGGCGGCGATGCGGCCGTGCTCACCGACGCCGGCGGGGCTGGCGCGCACCATCCCGTGGGGCACCAGCGCCCCGACGATGACGTTGCCCGATCCCGCGCTGCCGATGAGCGGGTCGACCCAGGTGGCGAGGTCCTCGACCTCGAGCGGGGTCGGCGCGGGGGACTTCGGCGCCGGGTCGCCGGCGCAGGCGGAGAGGGCCAACGAGGTCCCGAGCGCGGCGGCGAGGAGGAGGCGAGGGTGCGGCATGGCGGCGGCTCTGGTCATGGTTCGGACGGGCGCGACGAGCCCGCGCCTATAGCACGGATGGTGGCCGTCGAAGGCGTATCGATGCGCGGGTCGACGCTCCGTTCGCGCCGCGGCGAGCTCGGGACCTCGATCATCGGCGCCAGATCCCGCATCCCAGCGTGCCGGGTCCCGCGCCGCTTCAGAAGGTCCCCTGGATGTGGTCAAATGCGGGGCGAGAGACGCGCAGCACGAACCGGGCGAGCAAGGCGCCCGCTCGCCCGAGGCCGGCGCGTTGGAGTCACCGGATGTTGACCGACGATACAGCGAGGACTCCCCCCGCCCGGCTGAAGCTGAGGGTGTTGCCCGGGCGCTTTGCCGTCTGCCGGCTCGACGCCGCGCATCCCATCCCGGGGTGGTTCCGTCCCGGGCCTCTCGCGGCGATCACCTACACCGATGATGAGCTGTCGCTCGTCGTCCCGGACGAAGACGTCCCCGAGGGCGTGACGGCCGCGAGGGGGTGGCGGGCCTTCATGGTCCTTGGGCCCCTCGAGTTCTCGCTGACCGGGGTCCTCGCGTCGCTCGCCGCCCCGCTCGCCGAGGCGCACATCAGCCTGTTCGCGCTCTCGACATTCGAGACGGACTACATCCTGGTGCGGGCCAAGGATCTCGACGCCGCGAGAGCGGCCGTGGCTGGGCGCTTCGACTGGACGAACTAGCAGACCGCGGGGGCAGCACGTACGCGTGCCGCTGCCCGCGCTGCTAGCTCGCTCAACAGATCCGGCGCCGCCTCCACCCGCCGCTCGCGCGGCGAAGTCGACTGCGGGGAGATGGCGCTTCGCGGCGCCACCCGCCGCGCCGGCGCTTGTCTCGACGCGCTTTGGTTCATAATCGAGTCCCTCGTCCGTCCCTGGAGCCCATGACCCACGCCACCCCGCAGCTACCTCCAGACGCCGCCCCGGAACATCGTCTGGGGCGTATGGGTTGCGTTGGCTCGGGAGACGCGAAATGCTCGCGGCCTCCGGTTCGGAGTGGGGTTCGATGAACGTAGCGGCGAGCAAGCGGCGAGCACCACCGCCGCCGGGTCGGCGGGCGAGCGGCGCCCTCCACGATCTGCGTGAGGCGATCTCGCCGTTGATCCGCGTGTGGGCCCCGGTCCCGCCGACGTTCCTCGGGCTGACGCTCACCGCGGTGGCGCTCTGGGCCTTCTTCACCATCGGTCAGGACGACGCCGACCACGTCGTCTACGCGCTGAGCGCCGTCGCCCTCGCCCTGGTCGCGCTCTCGAACCTCGTCGTCGGAGCCGCCGCCTTCGTCCTGTGGCGCCGCGTCCGCCGGCGCCCGAGCGGCGTCCCCGAGACCCTGATGGCGGCCACCGAGGCCAAGACCCACTTCGCCTGCCCGTCGCTGCGCTTCTGGCCGCTGGTCCAGGTCGACGTCAGCTGGGGCGATCCCGACACCGCCGTCGTCACCCTCGAGCCCGCCGGCGCGAGCTTCGTCGAGCGCGTCGTCCCCGGCGAGCGCGGCCGCTACGACCACGTCACCCGCCGCTTCACCGTGCGCGACATCTTCGGCTTCGCCTCGCTCACCTTCTGGAAGACCTGGGATCAGCCGCTGCGCGTCGTCCCCGCCGTGGGCCGCGCCGACGCCGGCCTCGCCGTGCGCCGCGCCACCAGCGACGGCTACTCCCACCCGTCGGGCCAGCCCATCGGCGAGATGGTCGAGATGCGCCGCTACGTCTACGGCGATCCGATGCGCCACGTGATCTGGAAGACCTTCGCCCGCGACCGCCAGCTCATGGTGCGCGAGCCCGAGCGCGCCATCGCCCCGCGCCCCGCCATGGTCGCCTTCTTCGTCGCCGGCGAGCACGACGAGCCCTCGGCGTCGACCGCCCGGGTCTTCCTCGAGCAGGGCCTGCTCGGCGCCGACTTCGTCTTCGCCGCCGAGGGCGCCGTGAAGCCGACCCGCCACCCCGCCGAGGCCCTCGAGCAGGTCATCCGCTCGCGCGCCCACCGCGACACCCAGTGCGACGGCCTCGGCGCGCTCTTCCGCGCCGTCGACCGCGCGCGCCTCGACAACCTCGTCATCTTCGCCCCGGCGAGCGACGGCCCCTGGATAGACAAGGTCCTGACCGCGTCGCGCCGCCTCCCGCTGCCCCCGATGCTGGTCCTGACCGTCGACGGCGCGCTCGAGTCCCTGAGCCGCACCCGCCGCCAGCGCTTCTTCTGGGAGCACGACGACCGCACCGACCCGACGCTCCGCGACCTCCCGGCCGTCTACGATCGCCTGCGCGCCGCCCACGCCGACGTCCGCGTCATCCACCGCGGCTCCGGGCGACGGCTCGAGGCCGCCCAGATCGACGCGCTGAGGGGCCTATGAGCCGCGGCGACGTCACAGCCAGCGGCCCCGAGCTCGGGGCCGAGGCCATCCCGGTCCAGATCGTCAAGGCCATCGTCTACCTCGGCGCCGGCTGGCTCATGCTCGCCCCCCTCGCCACGTCGGTGGGGATCGGCGCCGCCGGCGGGGCCGTCGTCGTCGGCTGCGCGCTGGCCGCCGTCGCCGTCCGCAAGCGCCTCCGCCCGCGGGCCGCGCTGCTGCTCGGCGCCGTGGCCTTCCTCGCGGGCTGGCTCAGCTCGCTCTTCGTGCGCGAGAGCCCGGCCATCGCCGGCGCCCTCGGCGTCGAGGGCACCGTCTGGACCTCCGACGTCCTGTTCTTCGGGGTCGCGCTCCTCGGCGCGCTCTTCACCGTGCGCTACCTCGCCCAGCGGAGCCGCGTCGTCAGCGTGCTCGAGGCGGCCATCGCCGTCTTCAGCGTGGTCTACACCTTCGCGAGCCACCGCTACTGCCAGCTCAACCAGCCCCGCGACCTCGTCGACTGGCTCCTCGAGAACGGCGTCAGCGACCCCCAGCCGGTGCTCTACGGCATCGGCACCGCCGTGATGCTGCTGGCCATCGTCATGTTCATGCGCCGCCAGAGCGCGTGGAAGACGCTCTTCTCGATGGTGGTCGCCGTCGGTGTCGGCGTCGGCGTCTTCTTCTTCATCGAGTCCGACAACCTCTGCGACGCCTCCAAGCCGCCGCCGTGGGCCCAAAAGATGGGCGACGACGACAAGGAGGCCAAGCCCGACGAGGACGAGGACGGCCAGGGGGGCAAGGGCGACAAGGACGATGACGCCGACGGCAAGGGCGGCGAGGGGGACCAGGACGGCAAGGGCGGCAAGGGGGACAAGGACGGCAAGGGCGGCAAGGGCGGCAAGGGCGACAGCCAGGACGGCCCCCAGGGCGGCGGCGGCGGCGGTGACGGCCAGAGCCCCTACGGCAAGCCCCCGCCGGACAGCCCGCGCCCGGTCGCGGTGGTCGCCTTCCACGACGACTACGAGTCCAAGGAGGGCATCCTCTACTTCCGCCAGCAGGTGCAGTCCCGCTTCGACGCGACCCACCTGTCGGTCGACAACAGCGGCAAGTACGACCGGGACGTCATCACGACCTACCCCACGACCGCCCCGGTGCTGGCGGGGGAGGGCGAGAACCCCGATCTCTTCACGACGCTGCCGACCTCGGTCTACCTGCTCGCCGACCACCCGCAGCCGATCTCCCTCGCCCAGGCGCGCGAGCTGCGCCCCCTCGACAACCCCAACCCCGAGCTCTTCGTCGCCGCCTACGACGTGACCTCTTACGTCCTTTCGGAGGACCCGAGCCGACTCCTCGGCCGCACCTCCGCCAGCCCCGGCTGGGACGCCGCCACCCGCGCGCACTACACCGAGATCCCCGACGACCCGCGCTACGCCGCGCTGGCCAACGAGATCCTGCGCGACATCGATCTGCGCTTCTACGACGACGACCTGATGAAGGCGCTCCTCATCAAGGAGTGGCTCGAGAAGAGCGGCTACTACACGCTCAAGGAGACCCACGTCGACGCGACCGACCCCACGGCGGACTTCCTCTTCGGGTCGCTGCGCGGCTACTGCGTCCACTTCGCCAACGCCGCGGTCTTTCTCTTCCGCAGCCAGGGCATCGCCTCCCGCGTCGCGGTCGGCTACGCCGTCGACACCCGCAAGCGCTCCGGCGGCTCGAACCTGCTCATCCTCGGCAACATGGCCCACGCCTGGCCCGAGATTCACCTCGACGGGGTCGGCTGGATCACCTTCGACGTCTACCCCGAGCAGAGCGACGAGCCCCCGCAGCAGATCGTCGACCAGAGCCTCGAGTCCATGCTCGGCGAGATCGCCCGCAAGGACCCGACCGGCGGCCGCGCCGACGACCCCGACGCCAGCCCCTTCCCCTTCGGGCTGCTGCTCATCATCCTCGCATGTTGCGCTGCAGCATTCGTCGTCGGGCTTTATGGAATAAAGTGGGGGCGTCGGATCGCGCTCCACCTCTCTGGCGGTAGCGAAAAGCACCGCTGGGCGATGCGCGCGGTCCTCGACGCCTTCGCCGACGTCGGCGTGGTGCGCCAGCCCGGTGAGACGCGCGAGGCCTTCGCCCGCCGGCTGACCACGGTCGCGCCGAGCTTCGACGCCCTCACCATGACCCACCTCCGGGCCGCCCTCGGCGGGCCTCGCGCCGCCGCCGCCCCCGCGGACGTACGCGCCCTCTACGGCCGGGTCCGCGCCGAGTATCGCCGCGCGATCCCGATCCACCGGCGCCTCGCGGGCGCCCTGAACCCCATCGGCTGGCTCTGGGTCCGCTGATGCACCTATCGACCAAGGAGACCCCTGTGGCGTACGCCTCCGAACCCGACCTCGCCCCCGACGCGCCCGCCCCGCCCGTCGCGGCGACCGCCCCCGGGATCCACGGGCTCGCCGACGTGCGCGCCCTCGCCGAGCGCCTGCGCGCCTGGATGCGCGCCTCGGTGATGGGCCGCGACGACGTCATCGAGCTGGTCCTCATCGCGGTCCTCGGCGACGGCCACGTGCTGCTCGAGGACTACCCGGGCAGCGGCAAGACGACGCTCGCCAACGCCCTCGGCAACAGCATCAGCGACGACAACCCCAGCGACGACATCCCCGAGTTCCGGCGCCTGCAGTTCACCCCCGATCTCCTCCCGTCGGATGTGACCGGGGTGATGATCTTCGACCTCGAGTCGAACACCTTCCACTTCCGGCGCGGCCCGGTCTTCGCCTACATCGTGCTCGTCGACGAGATCAACCGGACCACCCCGAAGGTGCAGGCGGCGCTCCTCGAGGCGATGGCCGAGAAGCAGGTCACCGTCGACAACATCTCCCACAAGCTCGACGAGCTCTTCTTCGTCATCGCGACGCAGAACCCCCTCGACGCCGTCGGGACCTACCCCCTGCCGCTCGCCCAGCTCGACCGCTTCCTCTTCAAGATCAGGATGAAGCACATCGACCGCGACTCCGAGCTCGAGGTGCTGCGGACCTGGGGCCTGCCGCGCGATCGCAAGACGCTGCCGAAGGTGAGCCGCACCGACGTCCTCGCGGCGCGCAAGATCCTGCGCGACCAGGTCTTCGTATCGCCCCAGGTGCAGGAGTGCCTCGTCGACATCGCGCGCGCCCTGCGCGAGGACCGGCGCGTGCTGCAGGGGGTGTCGACGCGCTCGCTGGTCTTGGCCATCCCGGCGCTCCAGACCCTGGCGATGCTGCGCGGGCGCGACTTCGTGGCCCCCGAGGACATCTCGCGCCTGGTCGTCCCGATCTTCCAGCACCGCATGGAGCTCGTCCCCGGCGTCGAGGACGTGGACCTGGTGATCAACGAGTGCGTCAAGGCCCCGCTCGACGCCCTCGCCCGGGCCACCCTGAGAGGCGCATGAGGCAGGTCCGCCCCAGCAGATCCACCCCAGGGTTCGTGAGATCCACCCTCGCCGCGCTGGCGTTGACCCTGGCCGTCGCGCCGGCTCAGGCCGCGGACCCCGTCGGCGGCTTCGCGGTCAGCGCCGCGGACTCCCGGCTCACCGGGACCCCCGAGGAGCAGGCGGCGCTCCAGAGCGACGAGGCGGGCAAGTACATCCGCGCCCGCGAGCAGGCCGAGAAGATCCTCCGCGCGGATCCGCGGTCAATCATCGCGACCTGGGTGCTGGCCGACGTCTTCCACGAAGAGGAGGCGAACCACGCGCGCTCGCTCTTTCTCGTGCGCAAGGCCAAGGGGCTCCTGACCGACGCCTACGGCGCCGCGCCGGACAACGCCCAGGCGCAGATCTGGCACAAGCGCATCCTGATGAAGGAGATCTGGCTGCTCGGCGAGATGGACCGCAAGGACGAGCAGCTGCGCGCCATCGACGGCTACGACGCCATCTACGCGCCGAAGCTGACGCGCCTGCGCATCTGGCCGCTGATGAAGCTCGGGCGCTACGACGAGGCGCGCGCCGTCGGGCTCGAGCTGACCCGGTCGTCCGACACCGACGAGCGCGTCTCGGCCTACAACGGGCTCATGGCGCTGGAGGACGAGCTCCTCGACCGCAACGCCAGCTACGCCTGGGGCCAGGCCGGCATCGCGAGCGTGCAGGGGCAGTCCTGCATCCTCTTTCACAACACCGCTCAGGCGTCGTTCGCGCGCTTCGCCTTCGGCGAGGCCGAGGAGCTCGCGCGCAAGGCCATCCGCGCCGAGCGCAACGACTGCCCGAACTCGAGCTACGAGCACCTCGCCAACCTCTTCCTGGTCGAGGGCGAGTTCCAGAAGACGATCTCGGCCTTCAAGAAGCTCGTGCGGGCGCCCATCGACCGCCGCTACCGGCCGCAGTTCGTGATGGGCAACCGCGCCATCCTGGTCGAGCTGCTCTACGCCCTCGGGCGCGGCAAGGACGGCCTGCCCTTCGCCGAGCAGGTCTTCGCCGCCCCCGACCGGACCGGTATGACGAGCGTGTCGAAGGAGGACATCCGCTTCGCCCACGCCGTGGCGCTGTGGCAGATGCTCGAGCTGCGCGTCCAGGAGACCCTCGAGGCGTCCTCGGTGCGCGGGCTCTTCGACGCGAGCGACCTCGTGATGGACGTGCGCGACATGCGCCTCAAGCAGTGGGAGCTCCAGCGGATACTCCTGACCCTGAGCCTGCACGACGAGATCCTGGTGACCAACCTGCGCCCGTACCTGCGCGGGGTGAAGCCGTGGTACGCCGGGAACCTGGCGCGGATCCTCGGGCCTGGGCTGGTCGAGGTGGCCCTCGCGAAGGCGCGCCGGCTCGACGCCTCGCAGGTCGCGGCGGAGTCCGCCGGCTACTACGACGCCATGCTCGGCGAGCTGCGCCACGTCGCCGGGGACCGCGAGGAGGCGGTGCGGCTCGGGCTGAAGGCGCTCGCGGAGATGCCGAAGGAGACCCGGCTCCTGCGCTGGCGCACGGTCGCCTGGCTCGGGATGGACGAGCTCGCCCTCGGCCGGGCGGCCGACGGTCGGGTCCACCTCCGCGAGGCGCTGCAGCAGTACCCCTCGGCGTTCAAGCAGCTCGATCTGCGCGTCCCGGTCGTCATCTACCACGACGACGCGCCGTTCTCGCGCATGGTCGCCGCCCGGCTGGGCGACACGCGCCGCCTCGATCCCGGGCGCGACGACGGCTTCCGGGTCGACGTCTCCTTCGGCGACGCCGAGGTGCGGGTGTGCCTCTCCGCCCAGGACGGCTTCCGCTTCAACTGTGCGACGTCCAAGGTCGACAAGGCCGGCCTCGACGACGTGATCGCCGCCTGCGACGCGTTCCACGCCGACGTATTCTCGCCCAAGGTCGAGCTCACCTCGAGCGACATCAACAGCCTCGACGGCAGCACGGTGCGCGTCAACGCCTCGCAGGTGCTCGACGGCCTCCTCGGCACGCCGAAGCCCAAGGGCGAGGAGGAGGAGTGATGTTGCGGCGCACGATAGGCTCTCTGTTGCGCTCGACTTTGGTCGTTGTGATGCTGTGTGCGACCGCGAGTTCTGCGGTCGCGGGGGGCGAGGCGCCCGACCTGGCGGCGCTGTTCCCGGGGCAGATCGTCGACGCGGCCGGGTGCCGCGCGGCGGGCGGGCGCTGGGCCAAGCGCGAGAAGGGGCGCGGCTGTGTGGTGGCCAACGGCAACGAGGGGGTCTGGCAGATCCTCGACGAGACCGGCGGCCTCGACGCCGCGGTCTCGTGGTCGAAGAACGTGCTCCACGGCAAGGCCATGTTCTTTCGCCACGACGGCACGGTCTCGCAGGTCGGGCAGTTCGACCAGGGCGCGCGGGTAGGGCGCTGGGCCGGGACCTACGACACCGGGACGCCGCGCTTTGAGGAGAACTACGTCGCCGACCAGCTCGACGGCGAGGTGCGGCGCTGGTTCCCGAGCGGCCAGACCCAGCTCGAGAGCCACTACGTCGCGGGGCTCCTCGACGGCCACTACGTGAGCTTCCACCCGACGTGCTTCAAGGAGACGGAGGGGGACTACGTCGCGGGCAAGCGCAGCGGCCCGTGGAAGACCTGGACCGACAAGGGGATGCTGGCGTCGGAGGGCAGCTACGCCGACGACCTCGAGGCCGGGGAGTGGAGCTACTACCACCCCGAGGGTCCGCGGGTGGAGCAGGGGAGCTACGAGGCCGGCGAGCGCACCGGGACGTGGACGGAGTGGTTCACGAACGGGCAGAAGTTCCGCGACGTCGTGTACGTCGACGGCGTGCGCGAGGGTGCGGAGCCCGCGCTGTGCCACCAGCAGAGCGGCGAGTGGCAGATCGACTTCAAGGAGCGCGTCGAGGGGTGCCTCGTCGGGGCCGAGACCGGCTTCCCGCGGCGGACCGGGGTGTGGCGCGGCTACTTCGAGGACGCCAAGCCGATGTGGCTGCGGACCTTCGTCGACGACCGCGAGCAGGGGCTGGCCGAGGACTGGCACCCGACGGGCGAGCTGATGCGCGAGGGGACCTACGAGGGCGGCGTGCCGAAGGGGACCCACGTCTTCCGCGGGCCGGACGGGCGCGAATACGGGACCTCGACCATCAGCGACGGCAACGGCCACTGGGTCATGTTCTGGGCCAACGGCAACCGCCGCGAGGAGGGCAGCTACCGCGGCGGGGTGCAGGACGGGCTGTGGACGACGTGGTTCGACAACGGCAACAAGGACACCGCGCAGGAGTACTCGCTCGGGGTGCGCAACGGCGTGGTCAAGAAGTGGTTCGAGACGGGCGAGCCGAAGGTCGTCGGCGCCTACGCGATGAACAACCGCAGCGGCTTCTGGATCGCGTACTACACCAACGGGCGCAAGGCCTGGGAGGGGGAGTACGTCGACGGGGACCGGTCGGGGATCTGGAAGAACTACTACTGGGAGGGGGCGCTGAAGGCGACCGGCTCGCACGTCGCGGACCTCGAGCAGGGCGAGTGGACCGAGTACTACGACAACGGGCAGCAGCTCGGCGTCGGCCCGTACGAGGCGGGCAAGAAGCACGGCCTGTGGAAGATGTGGTGGCGCTCCGGGGAGTTCTGGCGCGAGGTCGAGTACGACCAGGGGATCGAGGTCGGGACCGGGCGGGCGGACTGCGACGGGATGCGCGGCGAGTGGCTCGTGAACTCCGAGGGGCGCTTCACCGGCTGCCAGGTGTGCCGGTGGCGTGAGCCCGCGCCGGAGGGGGGCGAGGCGCCCGAGGCCCCCGACGCCGACGTCGCGCAGAAGGGCGAGGTGGTCAAGGAGCAGGAGCGGGTCTGGACCTTCTGGCACGCCAACGGGAAGAAGGAGAAGGAGGGGCGCTTCGTCGACGGGGAGCTGTCGGGGCCGTGGACCTTCTGGTTCGAGGACGGGACGCCGATGCTCACCGGCGAGTTCGTCAAGGGGCAGCCCGACGGGAAGTGGACCGGTTGGTACAAGAGCGGCAAGCGGCGCTTCGAGGGGCACTACGCGGTCGGGACCGAGGCCGGGGACTGGGTCGTCTGGGACGAGGGCGGCGACCGCCGGATCGTCGGGCAGTACGACGCGGCCGGGAAGAAGACCGGGGCCTGGACCTGGTTCTATCCCGGCGGGGCGAAGCGCGAGACCGGCGCGATGGTCGACGGCCAGGAGGACGGCGCGTGGGCCAGCTTCTACCCGAGCGGCGCGCGGCAGAGCGAGGGCGCCTACGCGGCTGGCGAGCGCGTCGGGCACTGGACGTGGTGGCGCGACGACGGGCGGGTGTGGCGAGAGGCGGACTACGAGGCCGGCAAAGAGGTCTCGACCAAGGCGCCGTGATTCTGACGCACCCGAGGCTTCACAAACGCCGCGGATTGGTGCACAACGAGCGGCGACAAATCGGACCCCGCAAGTCCTATTAACCCCCTCGGAGGGAGCGCATGAGCGCAGATACAGCCATCAACCAGCAGATCGACGCGCTGGTGAAGTCGAACGACGTCATCGTGTTCATGAAGGGCACGCGGCGCTTCCCGCAGTGCGGCTTCTCCGCGACGGTCGTGCAGATCCTCGACGAGCTCGTCGAGGACTACGAGACGGTCAACGTGCTGGCCGACGCCGACATTCGGTCGGGGATCAAGGCCTACAGCGACTGGCCGACGATCCCGCAGGTCTACGTCAAGGGCGAGTTCATCGGCGGCTCGGACATCGTGCGGTCGCTGTACGCCTCGGGCGAGCTCCACGCCAAGCTCGGCGCCAAGGTCGAGGCGGTCGATCCGCCGGCCCTGACCGTCACCGACGCGGCGGCGAGGGTGCTGCGCGAGGCGGCCGCGAGCGAGCGCCACCCGACGCTGCGGCTGTCGGTCAGCGCGTCGTTCCAGTACGGGCTGAGCTTCGGCCCGCAGCAGGCGGGCGACCTCGTGGTCGAGGCCAGCGGGCTGACCTTCCTCGTCGACCGGGGCAGCGCCAAGCGCGCCGACGGCATGACGCTGGACTACGACGAGGCGCGGAGCGGCTTCCACATCGTCAACCCGAACGAGCCGACCACGGTCAAGCAGATCACCGTGCAGGAGCTGAAGGCGGCGATGGACGCGGATCCGAACATCCGCCTCTACGACGTGCGCGAGGAGGACGAGCGCGCTCGGGGGATCATCGCCGGCTCGGTGCGGCTGACCCCGGCGCTGGTCGAGGAGGCGATGCAGCTCCCGAAGGACACCCCGCTGTACTTCACGTGCCGCTCGGGCGCGCGCAGCAACCGCGCCGGTGAGGACTTCATCGCGGCCGGGTTCACCCGCGTGCACAACGTCACGGGCGGCATCCTCGCCTGGGCCCGCGCCTACGACCCCTCCATCGAGGCTTATTGAGGTTCTTCGAATGGGCTTCGCGACGATTGATGATGCGGTGACGCAGGGGATCGTGACGGCGGTGAGCGGGGCCATCCCCGGCGCCGAGGTCGAGGTGACCCACGGCAGCGGCGGGCACTACGCGCTGCGGGTGGTGTCGGCGGCCTTCGCCGGCAAGTCGCTGCTCGACAAGCAGCGGATGGTCTACCGGGCGCTCGCGCCGCTGATGAGCGGCCCGAACGCCCCGGTGCATGCCATCGATCGGCTCGAGACCGTCGTCGCCTGAAAAGCTCGGAAGACGCCCGGTCTGCCTTCGCTTCCGGGGACACGCCCCTGACGACGCCTCCTTGGCCATCCGATCAACTCATTCCGGCACGGGCCCCAACGGCAGGTCCTCGACCGATACGATGGGAACTGCGTCCAACTCCGGCAAAAATCACGAGAGATGAGGCGCCGCGGGGCGCGTCGCTGCAACGCAGCGTTCTGCGACTCGACTTTGCCTACAGAGTTTTCAGGAACTCGATGAGGTCGGCTCGCTGCGCTGCATCAAAGCGCGGCGCGCCGGCCTCGTCGCGCAGCCAGGCGTCGTGGCCGGCGTTCGAGAGTCCCGGCGTCGTCGTGTCGAAGAAGGCGTGGGGGTCGGCCTGCCACGACGTCGGGACGGCGTCCCCGAGCGGAAAGCCGACGCACGCGGGGTCGAAGTCGGTGTCGGGGTCGTCGGACGGGCCCATCCAGAAGCTCGTGGGGCGCTCAGCGGCCGGGGTCAAGAGCGCGCACAGGGTCGGGACGCTCTGGTTGTGGAGGTAGGGGTAGCGTGCCCAGATCCCCTCGAGGGGGGGCGGGACATAGCCGCCCTGCACCTCGACCACCGTCCCCATCCACACCGAGATCGCGAGGGCGTTGAGGCGACCGGCGAAGCTGGCCATCCCCTCGGCGCGCTGCGGATCGGTGCCGACGTCGAGGACCGGCGTGCGCTCGTGGTAGCGGACGCGGCTCGTCCGGAGGCGCTCGGCGGGGGCGAGCTCGCCGGCCTGCGCGCCGTCCCAGGCCTTGTCGTAGCTGCCGTGACAGCGGGCGCAGGTGCCCTCGAAGAGGAGCTGGCCGCGCTGCGCGGCGGCGAGGTCGATCGACTCGGCGCCGAAGAAGTCCTCCCAGCGCGGGGGCTCGGTGGCGAAGATGGCCACGGTCAGCTCGTCGACGACGCGCTGGTTGTCCGCGAGCCACTGGGCGAGCTCGCGCAGGTCGGCCCCGCGGCCGAGCTCGTTCCACAAGAAGTTCGTGAACACCGGGTTGCCCGACACGATGGAGCCGTCCGCGAGCCAGCGGGTCTTGTACTTCATCGACCACCAGACGGCCGGCTTGCTGTCGGCGACCAGGGTCTCGAGGGCGTTCGGGCGCGGCGCGGCCTCGAGCGCGGGGTCGCGGCTCGCCCACGGGTCCTCGGCGCGCTTGGCGAGGCTCAGCGAGACCTGGGCCAGCGAGGTGTCGAGGCCCAGCACCTGGGGGGTGCGCGTCCCGATGGCGCCGAGGTTCCGCTGCGCCCGCGCGAACAGCGCGAGCTCGGCCTCGTCGGCGCCGGTCACCGAGACGAGCAGCTCGGGCGGGAGGTTCGGGAAGAAGCCCGCCGCCTTGTGGAAGAACTCGTTGGCCTGGGCGCGCCGGTTGGTCAGGCCGACGACGGTGCGCCCGAAGAGGTCGGCGACGTGGCAGGTGGCGCAGGAGAAGCTCAGCGCCTGGCCCGCGGGCGTGTCGACGCGCCCCGCCCCGAGGAAGTCCCCGGCGCGCACCCCGGCCGGCCAGGGCACGCCGGGGAAGGCCTCGTCTCCGCCGTCGGACCGGGCCAGCCCGAGCCAGGCGTACATCTCGTCGAGGGTCCCGAACCCGAGGCTCGCGCGGGCCGCCGCCTGCAGCGACAGCGTCTGATCGTCGTCGGCGTCGTTCGCGAACAGGGCCGCGAGCGGGCGCCACGGCAGCAGCACCCCGGACACCGTGACCGGCCACGCGAGCGTGTGCTGGAGCCCGCGCGTAGCGACCTCGGGCAGCGCCGCGCCGAGCTCGAAGACGTCGCGCCGATCCCCGGAGGCCGGCAGCGCCGCTTCGCGGCTCCAGTCGGCGGCGAGGCGGTCGCAGAACCCGTCGCCGTCGGCGTCGAGCCCGGCGGCGCAGCCCGGACCCCGGGGCTCACCGCCGCCGTCCGCGCAAGCCGTGGCGACGAGCCCCGCGATCACCGTCACCATCCACCTGCCGAGGATCGCGTTCAAGGGGCGCCTCACGTCGCGGGGCCGGGCCATGGAGACGACCCCCGGCGGCCATCTTCCGGGCCCCCGGCGGGGGGTGTCAACCCCGGCGCCCCGGCGCGTCAGAGGTGCCTCACGCGCTCTCGGAACAGGTCCGGGTCCACGAGGCTCGCCCGGACGCGCCGGGCGGCGTCGGCGACCCCACCGCAGCCCGACAGCTCGACGACGTTGTGGGCCCGCACCGCGCGCTCGTCGCGGAGCCAGGACGCGACGATCTGCGCCTCGCCCGCGTCCTCCTCGGTCGCCGTCGGTCGCGCGGCGAAGAAGACGCGCTTGAGCGCTCTCCTGACCTCCCGCATCCCGACCCCGCGGGTGGACGCCGTGGTGCGGTCGGCCAGCTGGCCGTTGCGGATGAGGAGGACGTCCACCTCCCCGGGGTCCGCCGCCGGCAGCAGCAGCGCGAAGTCGCCGACGACCGAGCGCCGCCGCCCGACCTGGCGCTGGACGTTGAGCTCGGGTCGGAGCTCGCCGATGAGCTCCTGCTCCCGCAGCAGCGCCGCGAGCTCGCTCCCGGTCCGCTCGACCTCGAGGCGGTGGACGCGCTCGAGCAGCTCGGGGGCACGTCGCCGCAGGTCGCGACCGGGGCGGAAGTAGCTCGCGACCCGCGCCCGCAGGTCGTGGGCCTTGCCGACGTAGAGGAGCCCGCCGTCGCGGCCGTAGAAGCGGTAGACGCCCGGCTCGGCGGGGAGCGCGGCGAGGGTGTCGGCGTCGAAGTCGCGCCCGGCGAAGTCGAAGGGGGGCTCCACGGGCGGACGCAGCGGGATCCCCCGGGTGACGGCCTCGGCGGTCATGAGCCCGAGCGTCCGAGCCGCGGTGAGCGCGTCGAACACCAGGGGTGTGGGGGCTCCGAGCGCGGCGGCCGCCGCGGCGAGCCCGGCCCGCGCGGGGACCAGGTTCGCCGCGGTCAGCGCCGGGCGCAGCCGCAGGACCTCGACCGGGCCGCCGCGACCGCGGTCCTGCAGGGCCGCGACGACCCAGGCCGCGCCTGTGTCCGAGCCATAGACCACGGCGATCCGGCCGGCCAGCGTCAGCGCCAGCATGTCGATGACCTCGTCGAGCTCGGTCCCGGTCGCGAGCGCCGCCGGCGGGACGCCGCGAGCTCTCGCGACCTCGTCGGGCACCGCGCGGACCGGGCGCACGTAAGCGTGGAAGCCCCGGTCTCGCGCCGCGCGGTCCACCGGGATCGTCGCGACCTCGAGGAGCTGATCGAGCGGCGGGTGGCGGCCGGTCGCGCGAGCCTCGAGGGCGACGACGGACGGGTCGGGGACGAGGAACGTCGGGACCGGGGGCCGCCCCGGCGCCCCGGCGAGGACGAACCGGCCGTCGCTCTCGGCGATCCCCGGGACGGCGCGGGCGACCCGGGCGGCGATCTCGGCGACGATGGCCGCGGGCCCCTGGAGCGCGAGCGCCTCGCGGCCGATGGCGAGCGCGTCAGCGCCGTCGGGGCGCGCGGCGAGGTAGGCGACGACCAGGTCCGACACGGGCGGCTCCTCGTGAACGCGTGTTCAGTGGCGAGCCTAGCCGCCTTTGAGCGAGCCCGCAAGTCCGGTGGTCAGGGGGCGCCGCGGAGCGCGCTCCGCAGCGCCTCGGCGTTCCTCCCGGTGGCCTCGCTGCGGCGGCTTCCGCGGCGAGCACCACCTCGCCGAGCCGGCGGTCGAGGGGAGCACGCGCACCATTGGCCTCGGTGACGCGCAGGATCTCGCCGTTGAGGAGGTCCACCTCGGTGGATCACATGATCCATATTGAATCAATCTTGATCAATCAAATGAGCGAACGCGCGCGTGGGGCGGGCCGACGTCAGGGGTGGTGGGGAGAGGGGGGGGCGAGCCCCCCCGCGGTCCCCCGTCGCGCGACGCCACCGGCGGTCGTGGCCGGAGCGCGCGGCGGAGGTAGGCGCCGCGGGGGCGTGGGTGTAGGCTCAGCGTGGGAGACCCTCGGAGGAGCGGCGATGCGGTGTGATGATCTTGACGCGCTGGCGACGTGGGCCGAGCAAGCGGGTGGGCTGCTCGACGAGGCGCTGTGGCTGGGCGTCGAGGACGCGCCGCGCAAGGGCTGGCGGATGGTCTTGGCGAGCCCGACCGGGCGCGAGGCGCCGGCCGACCCTCGCGACGCCTTCACGAGCGTCACCGTGCCGGCGCGCCGCTGGACGCTGACCCCGGTGGGCGGCGCCCCGCGGCCGAGCGCGGAGGACGTACAGCTCCCGGCGGAGGTGGGGGGCCTCTGGGCCCTGCCGGGGACGGGCGCCGGTCTGGCGGTCGACCTCGGGAGCGTCGTGGTCGAGCTCCCCGCTACCGCGTGGGAGGCGGAGGTCGGCGAGGCGATGGCGCTGCCGGTGGTGCGGACGCCGGATCCGCTCGAGATCACCTGGCACGGCCCTGGCCCGGTGACCGCGGGTCCGCTCGCGCAGGCCCTCGCCGAAGCGGGGTGCGCCGTCACGCTCTATCGGAACTGGGCCGGGAGCGGGCAGCGCTTCGGGAGCGCCTTCGTCAAGGACGCGCTGACGCCAGAGGCGGTCGCCTCCGACGAGCGGCTCGGAGGGGCGTGGCGCGTCGCGCCGGCCGGCGTCGCGGCCGAGGATCCGCGCGGCGTCTGGCTCACCGGGCAGTCCCTCGCGGCCGCCGCCTACGTCACCCTCCACCGCACGACCGGCAGCGACTCGGCCCTGGTGTCGGCCGCCTGCGCCGCCCTCGACGGGTCGCCGGGCCTCACCTGGGCCCACTCCGGCAACACCCTCGTCAGCGACCGCGACGCGCTCGCCGCCTGGGTCCGCCTGCTCACCCCCGCGTAGGCGCGTCGTCGCCGCCGGGTCGACTCACGCGGCCGGCGGGAGGTCCTTCGCGAGGGGCAGCCTGACCCAGAAGACGCAGCCCTTGGGCTCGCCGGGGTCGACCCCCACCGAGCCGCCCATCGCCAGCACCAGGTGTTTGACGATGGCGAGGCCGAGGCCGGTCCCCCCCTGCTCGCGCGAGCGCCCCTTGTCGACGCGGTAGAAGCGCTCGAAGACCCGCTTGCGGTGCTTCTCCTTGATGCCCGGCCCGTCGTCGGCGACGGCGATCCGCACCCAGCCGTCCTCGGACGCCGAGGTGACGGTGATGTGGCCGCGCTGCTCGCTGTACTTGACCGCGTTCTCGAGCAGGTTGGACAGCACCTGATCGACGCCCTTGGTGTCGGCGAGCAGGTCGAGGTCCTCGGCGAGCTCGATGTCCACCTCGATGTCCTTGACGTCAGCCGGGCCGACGACCAGGTCGAGCGCGCGCAGGGCCGCCGCGCGGACGTTCACCCGCTCCTTGGCGAGCCCGCGCTGGCCCGCCTCGAGGCGCGCGAGGTCGAGCAGCCCGGCGATGATGCGGGTCAGGCGCGAGGCGTGGCGCTCGATGGCGGCGACGAAGTTGCGCGCGTGGCGCGGGTCGTCGAGGGCCCCCGCGAGCAGCGTCTCGGCGCTGGCCTGGATGACGCTGACCGGCGTCCGCAGCTCGTGGGACACGTTGGCGACGAAGTCCCGGCGGATGCGCTCGAGGTGGCGCACCGCCGTGACGTCGCGCAGCACCACGGCGACCCCGGGCCCGGCCCCGAGCGGCGAGCCGTAGGCGACCATGTGGCGCCGCTCCTCGCCCGGGAGCTCGAGCTCGACGCGGGTCACGCGCCCCTGCTGCGCCTCGGTCACGCAGTCCTCCACCGCCGGCGGGACGACCTCGAGGTAGCGCTTGCCGACCGGGTCGGCGTCGAGGTTGAAGAGCTCGAGCATGGCCGGGTTGGTGACGGTGATCCGCTCCTCCTCGTCGATCGCGAACACCGCCGCGTCCATCCCGCGCAGCACCGACTCGTAGCGGTCGCGCTGCTCGGCGAGGTGCCCGACGGCGCGGGCGAGCCGGTCGGCGAGCCGGTCGAGGTCGACCTCGATCCGGGCCGCGCTCGCCGTCCCCAGGGCGCCGCTCGGCGTCGCGCGCTCCTCGGCCCGGGCGACCGCCCGCACCAGCCGGTCGGACCGACCGCGGCTCGGGCCGAGGACCAAGGCCAGGCCGCCGGCCATCCCGAGCGCCCCGACCAGCGCGAGCACGAACGGCACGGCCAGCTCGCCCATCAACCCGTCGGCGCCGAACTTGGCGAAGAACCCGACGAGCCACAGCCACAGCCCGACCAGCGCGAGGACCACCGGTGCGCCGACGATCAGCGCCGTTCGCAGCCACGCCGGCACGGCGCTCAGTCCTCGCCGGGTTCGGTCTGGAGCCGATAGCCGACGCCGCGGATGGTCTCGATGTAGGTCCCCGCGGCGCCGAGCTTGTCGCGCAGGCGCTTGACGTGGGTGTCGACGGTGCGGGTCGTGATGTCCGCCTCCATCCCCCACACGTCGCTCAGCAGCGACTCGCGGGTCTGCACGCGTCCCTTGCGCTCCACGAACGTCTGGAGCAGCTTGAACTCGAGGGCCGTCAGCCGCACCGGCTCCTCCTCGACCCACACCTTGTGGCCGGGGATGTCGATGCGCAGGCGCCCGAGCGACAGCGTGTCCTCCTTGAGGGCCACCGGCTGCGCGCGCCGCAGCACGGCGCGGATGCGGAGCAGCAGCTCGCGCACGCTGAAGGGCTTGACCACGTAGTCGTCGGCGCCGACCTCGAAGCCGACGACGCGGTCGATCTCGTCGCTCTTGGCCGTGACCATGATGAGCGGGATCTTGCGCGTCCGCGCGTCGGCGCGGATCTGCCGGCAGACCTCGGTGCCCGGCATGTCGGGCAGCATCAGGTCGAGCAGGATCAGGTCCGGGGTCGGGGCGGCCAGCGCCAGCTCGATGCCCTCGTGCCCGAGCGTCGCGGTGACCGTCTCGAACCCCTCGCGCTCCAGGTTGTAGGCCATGGTCGCGACGAGATCCTCTTCGTCCTCGATGATCAGGATGCGGTGAGCCATGCGCGCGGTATACAGGATGCGCCGCGAGCCGTCACGGTCTCAGGTCGCCGGCCGCGACTCCAGCGCGGGTCACGCCCTCGCGGGGCGCGCGCCGGGCGCCCCCTCGTTTGCGTTCTTCGCGTTGACATCGTGCGCTGCGGTAGCGATCCTCGTGGCCCTGGAGCACACCGTTTCAGGCCTCATCAATAGCGGGTTCGAGACCGAGGAAGGCGCCCCTTGCAGCCACGCAATATCGCACTTGCGGTCCTCGCGGCCGTCGCCCTCGCAGGCTGCGCTCAGGCCCCCTCCGACGACGACTCCTTCAGCGGCCCGGGGCTCGCGGTGGCCGTCGCGGCCCTCGACCTGCCGGGCGTCGGCGACGTGGTGTGGGACGTCGAGGTCGTCAACGCCGACGCCGAGGTCGTCTGGCAGCGCCGGCTCAGCTCGACGCGGTACGGCGACGGCGCCGGCTCGGTCAGCTACGTCGGGCCCTGCGATGCGGACAGCTCGCCCAACACCGTCCGCCTGTGGGTCGTCGGGGCGTACCCCGCGCCGATCGCGGCGGGGGACCTCGGCGCCTTCGCGTCCGGCGCCGCCACCGTCGCCGGCGCCGCCCTCGAGATCCAGAACCCGACCACCCCGGGGACCGGCCCCCTGACGCGCTCGGCGCCGTGCCTCGAGAACGCCGACAACGCCGTGCGGTTCGACGTGACCCTGATGCGCCCGGCGCGGCAGGGCTTCTTCGACATCGCCGTCAACTTCAACAACATCTTCTGCTCGGCCAAGTTCGACTGCTGCCGGGCCACCGAGAGCGGCTGCGAGGACATCGCGCTGCTGTTCGAGGAGAACGGCGGCGGCCGCGCCCGCACCTTCGTCCTCGGCTTCGCATGCACCGCCGGGACCGGCGACGACGTCGACACCCAGCTGTGGATGGACGCCATCCGCCTCGACTGCTCCACCCCGAACGACGGCGAGAACTTCGTCGCCGACATCACCATCGACCCCGGCGTCGCCGAGCCCGGCAACCTCTGCGTCGCGGGCCACCTGAACGGCTGCGCGCCGGTGACCATCGCGACCGGCGCCGACGCCAACCCGTACCTCTACCAGGCCGCCGTCTACCGCGGCGAAGAGCTCCTCACGAGCGGCGGCCTGGCCGCCAACAAGCGCTACTGGAACGTCGCCCTCGGCGTCCGCGCCGGCATCTCGGCCTGCCGCCTGCGCACCCTCGCCACGGCCGACGACGCCGCCGACGCGACCGACCACGCCGACCTCGGGACGATCGCCGCCGGCACCGTCTACCCCTACGTGCTGTTCGACGTCGACCTCGGGAGCTGCGCCCAGGAGGGGCTCGGCGGCGGCAGCGTGGCGGTCACGACCGCCTACACCGGGACCTCGGACGGCGCCCTCGACTTCGACAGCCGCTTCGCGCCCACCCTCGACCTGTGCGGCGTCCACAACCCCTGTAACCCGGGCTACTACTGCGTCTCGGGGGCGTGCCAGATCTACGCCGACAACGACCAGGACAAGGACGGCTACGACAACGACGTGGACGTCTTCCCGACCGACCCGACCGAGTGGGCGGACGCCGACTGCGACGGCGCCGGCGACAACTCCGACCCGGCCCCCAACGACCCGAGCTGCGCCGGCAGCGTCACCGAGCTGTGCAACGGCCTCGACGACGACTGCGACGGCGTCGTCGACGACCTCGACGCGGGCGCCGCCTGCGCCAACGGCTGCAACCCCCAGTCGAACGCCTGCATCGTCTGCGGCAACGGCGTCCTCGACCCCGGCGAGGGGTGCGACGACGGCAACACCGCCCCCGGCGACGGCTGCACGCCGACCTGCTACCCCGAGTCGAGCGGCGAGCAGGCGGTCCTGCTGGTCACCTACAACGACTACCCCGGGTACGCGCAGTGGTCGACCGAGCTCAAGGACCGGATCGTGGCCGCGGGCGGCGCCGTCACGTTCCTCTTCAACCCGTCCGAGGGCGTCGTCGCGAGCACCCTCCAGGCGAACACGTTCCAGCAGCTGTGGGTGTTCGATCTCGAAGGCGGCACCACCACACGCACCACCGACATCGCCGCCATGGCGGCGTTCCACGCGGCGATGCCGGTGAAGAACGTGATCGTCGACGGCCGCATCACCGGCGACCTGTGGCACCCACCGCACTCGGGCCCGGTCATCGACAACTACTACACCATCCTCAAGGAGCGGAACGGCGGCGCCGTCTACCTGACCGACCACAACGACTACTGCAACTACCTCTTCAACGACCTGATGGCGGCCATCGGCTTCAACGACTGCTTCGGCAACTTCAGCGGCGCGCTGCCCTTCGACACCGCCAACATCCTGATGACCTACCCGAACGTCATCGACTTCCTCTACAACGACTCCTCCACCGGCGCTGTTCCCTACGGCCCGCAGCCGAACGGGGCCATCCTCTACAGCCTCGCGTGGTACGGCGGGAACACCGACACCCCCGCCATCACGACCACCATCGAGGGGCTCATCGGCTTCCACGCCGATATCACCTCGCCGGCGCGGCTGTCGCGGGTCTTCCCCGGAGACGCCGTCACCTTCGACGCGACCCAGGCCGGCGGCACGGCGCCGATCGCGTGGAGCTGGAGCTCGAGCAGGGACGGCGCCCTCGGCACCGGCGCGCCGCTGACGGCGCAGCTCACGACCCCCGGCGTCCACGTCGTGACGCTCACCGCGACCGACAGCGCTGGCCGCGGCGACACCAAGACGATCCAGATCCACGTGCTCGAGCCCGACGCCGACGGGGACGGGGTCGTGGGCGCGGCCGACAACTGCCCGCTCATCGTCAACCCCGACCAGGCCGACAGCGACGGTGATGGCCTCGGCGACGCCTGCGACTTCGACGACGACGGCGACGGGGTCTGCGACTCGATCGATCCGACCCCGCAGGGGGGCTGACCGCTCGCCCCGACCCCGCAGGGGGGCTGACTGCTCGCCCCGACCCCGCAGGGGGCTGACCGCTCGCCCCGACCCCGCAGGGGGGCTGATGCGGCGAGGTGTGCGGCCCGCTCGGGTCAGCTCGCCGGGGCCTCGACCTCGCTCCAGCCGCGCTTGACGTTGTCGCCGATCCACGCATCGACCGCGGCCAGCGCCTTCGCCTCGGTCGCGGCGACCCGCAGGCTGGTCTGGAGGGGCTCTTTTCGCCCTGCAGCAAAGTCGGTGAAGAACGCCACGAATGGCGGCCACGCATTGTCTAATTCTGATTTGTGCGTTGCGATAACGACCGCCTTGCGGACCGCCACCTTGTCCTTGGTCGTCTTGGTCCAGACGCGGCGATAGACGACCTCGCCGGGGGGGCGGCTGGGGCGGACGGGGCGCGTCTCGACCCCCTCGAAGGGGAGATAGGACCAGATCTGGGTCAGCCCGCAGTTGGCCGCGTCCGGCGCCTTGTCGCTGCGCTCGCGCACGAACACCGGGTGGATGAGCGACGGCAGCGGCAGCACCTGGAGCGGGGACCACCCCTCGCTCGGGGACCAGCTGAGCGTCATCTGGGTCGAGGGGTTGTCGACGACGTCGCTCGCGAGCAGGTCCGAGACCTTGATCTGCGCGACGATCTCGGGGCGGACGAAGCGCGCCAGCGTCCCCTCGCGGTTCGCCATGCGGTAGCTCGACGGCGCCTCGAGCGGGGCGAGGCGCTGGTGCCAGGCGACCCGGTCGCTCTCGCTGAAGCCACCGCCGACCGGCCCGAGGACGTGGTAGCTGCCGTCGTCGCGGACGAGGGCCAGGTGGAGCTCGCGGACCTCCGGCCCGGTCAGGGCGTCGCGCTCGCCGAAGCCGATGACCACGGCGTCGAGGTCGAGCTCGGGCTTGACCTTGAAGGTGAGCCCCTGCGCGCTGCGGACCACCATCCCCTCGAAGCGGCCCGAGGCGACCCAGTCGGCGTAGCGGCGCGCCGCCTCGTCCGCCTCGCCGACGACCGTCGTGACCGGCGCGCAGCGGCGCCCCTCGCCGAAGAGCTCGCTGAGGCGGGTCCAGCGGTCCGCGTAGGTGCGCCCCTGCCAGTCTGTACCGTCGATCTCGAGGACGTCGAACGGCTTGAAGGCGACCTTGGGCACGGCGGCGTCGTCCTTGAGCGCCCGGGCGACGTCGTGGACCCGCGGGCGAGAGCCGCCCTTGGGGTTCAGCAGGGCGAAGAGCTCGCCCGGGAAGACGCCGTCGGACAGGCCGGCGAGCTGCGTCGCCGCCTCGTCGGTGACGGGCGCGCCCTCGATGACGCGCCCGTTGTAGGCGCACAGGGCGACGGCGCCGCCGAGCTTCACGAGAAACCACAGCTCGCCGTCGACCTTGGTCGAGATGTGGAGCGGCCCCGCCGGCAGGAGCTGGTCGAGGCGGTCGGGGAAGATGACGCGGTAGCGCTTGGCGACGGTGCGCTTGTAGCGCTCGAGCTTGGCCTTGAGGCGCAGGTCGCTCAGCGACCCGATCGGGGCGAGGCGCGCCGGGCCCCAGGCTGCGAAGCGGTCGGAGAAGGGGGAGTTCACGTCGGCCTCTTGAGCTCGAAGTTGGAGAGGTGGAGGAGCAGGCGGAAGGCCTCGCCCTCGACGCGGCCCTCGAGAAAGCCGCGGTACGGCGTGCCGTTGGCCTGAAAGACCAGCGGCTGACCGCCGCGCGGCCCGCTGCCGACGAGCGCCATCTTGTCCTCGTCGGCCAGGGTCCGGGCGATGTCGCGCAAGAAATCGAAGGTCAGGCCGTCGACGTGGTGCAGCATGACCGTGCGGACGAGGGCGAAGCGGTGAACGACCTCGCTCTTCGGGTAGAGGCGCCCGGTCCAGGGGAGGGCTTCGTCCTCGTTGACGGTCGCCTCCACGGTGACGAAGTCCTCGCGGCCTATCTCCGTGCCGCTCGGGTCGGTCGTGACGCGCAGCGTGCGGACGCTGTAGAGCACCGAGCCGTCGGGCTTGACCCAGACGCGGTCGCTGTCGTCGGGGCGCAGGCGGCGGCCGACGAGCTCGAGATCGATCTCGGGATCACCCGCGACGAGGGCCGCGGCGAGGGCGTCGTCGTCGCCGAAGCGGGCGAGCAGGGCGGCGTGGTCGCGCCCCTCGGTCGCCTTGATCAGGGTGGCGTAGTCGACGTCGCCGCCGTCCGGGCCGGCGAGGCGCCAGCGGGGTGGGCGGCGCGCGCGCTCCATGACGACCGAGGTGTCGCGGCGCGCGGGATCGGTGATGCGGATGAGACGCGGCATGGGGCCTCGCGAGCGTGGCGGGCGGGTCCCGCGGTCGAGGGGGAGGTCAGGAGACGGCGGGCAGGTGGCAGCGAAGCGTCATTTCCCTGCGGTCGACTTCGCCGCGCAGCGGCGGGTGGAGGCGGCGGAGCCGCTGGATCAGTCATCCCCGCGGCCTGCTAGAACATGGAGAAGTCGAGCTCGTCGTCGGCGAACGGGTCGTCCTCCTCGTCGGCGGCGGGTGCGGCGCGCTCGAGCCACGGGAAGGCGGTCTCCTCGCCGATGAGGGCGAAGAGCCCGTGCTCGTTCTGGAGCAGGAAGGCGGGGGCGTCCTCGTAGCCGCCGCGGTAGCTGAAGCGGGTCTCGAAGATGTCGCCCGCCGCCAGGGCCGCGGCCAGCTCCGGGTCGACCTCGGTCGGCTCGAGGGCGTAGACGGCGGTGGTGATGGTGTCGAGGACGCGCTCGGGGGGGACCGGGCCGGTGACCGGCTGCTCGACGCCGAGGGTGCTGTCGACCTTGTCGAGGAACCGCCCGTCGTCATCGACGGCGCTGAGCTGGTCGCGCTCGACGACGTCGAAGGCGGCGTCGACGTAGAGCTGGGCGACCGACCCGGGCAGGAGCAGGGCGCTGCCGTCGCGCAGCAGCGTCCCGGGCTGGCACTCGCCGCCTCGCTCGTCGACGATGACCCGGCGGCGTTTACCGTAGAGCTTGTCGCGGCTCACGCGCTCGAGCGCGAAGCGGCTCGAGGCGCCGCCACAGCCCACCACTATCTCGCGTGCCATCGGTCCTCCTTGTCCGGGTCTCTCCGATGACACGCTCCCCCGGGCGAGGTCAACCAAGCGGCGCCGAACGAGAAGTCGCGGCCGCCGTCCGTCGCCAAACCACCCCAGGGTCCGCCGCGCTCCCCCGATTCCCCGCCGCCGCCACCGCCGCCGCGCCCCCACAGGCGGCCCGAGCGGCCGATTCAAGGTAAGGTGTCGAGATGAACGCTCACGCCCGCCGCCTCGCCCTCGTCGCGTCCCTTGTTGCGTTGCAATGTGCCGTGCCGCTCGGTCAGGCAGATGCTGCGTCTCCGAAAGGGAAGTCGACCTACCGCATCGCCGTGATGGACTTCGCCCCGGCCGCCGAGGGGGAGGCGATGGAGAGCCTCGGCAAGGGGCTCGCGTCGATGCTGACGACGGATCTGACCGGGGTCGAGGGGTTCGAGCTGGTCGAGCGCGCGCGCCTCGAGGACGTCGTCGGGGAGCTGAAGCTCGGCAAGAGCGGGCTCGTGGACGCGACGACCGCGGCCAAGCTCGGCAAGCTCGTGGCGGCCTCGCACCTGGTGGTGGGGACGTTCACGGTGGTCGGCGCGACGATGCGGCTCGACGCCCGGCTGGTGTCGGTCAAGGACGGCAAGATCGCGCTGACGGCGCAGATCGAGGGGGAAAAGGACGCCTTCTTCGAGCTCGAGAAGGGGCTCGTGCAGCGGCTGGTCGGGGCGCTCGGCGTGAAGCTCGCGCCGAAGGAGCGGGCGGCGCTCGCCAAGATCCACACCGCGGACTTCGAGGCGTTTCGGTCGTTCTCCCAGGGGATCGACGCCTTCGACAAGCGCGACTACGACGCGGCGGTGGCGGCGCTGCGGGCGGCGACCGCGCGGGACGCGGACTTCCAGCTCGCGGCGCTGACCCTCGGCGAGTACGAGCGCATCATCGGCGAGCTGCGGACCCGGGCCGAGACCCTGACCCAGGCGCGCGACGAGGCGGCGCGGATGGAGAAGCTGGCCAAGCGGTCCGCCGAGGCGGCGATGGTGCAGCGCATGTTCGAGCTCGCCGGCGCCGAGGGCAAGGTCCACGAGCGGGCGCGCGTCGCGGCCCTGCACGCGCTCGCGGTCGCCTATCTGAACCTCGGGACGAACCGCGGCAAGCTGTCGAAGCTGCGGTCGGCGGAGGACCGCTTCGCGATGGCGCGGACCGGTGAGGGGCTGGCGCGGCGCTACTTCGCGGAGGCGCAGGCGCGCTACCCGGAGATCCCGGCGTGCCTGCGCGAGGAGTTCTTCGCGGGCCTCCCCGACAGCGTCGACGAGATGGGCACGTGGCAGGCGCGTCAGGAGCGGCTCGTCTGGGGGGACCCGAAGGACCTGCCGCAGAATCGGCAGCGGCGCATGGTCGAGAACGCGCGGCGGTACACGGTCGAGCAGATGAGCGCGCTGCTACACCTCGACCGGGTGGCCGCGATGAAGCTCCAAGAGGGGATGTGGGAGGCCGTGACGGGCTTCGACCCGGGCGACTTCATGATCAACGAGATGGAGGAGGTGCTCGCCGAGGGGTGGCGAGGGGTGCTCGAGCTCGACAAGTCCACGGCGTACCTGCGCAAGAAGGCGGCGCGCACGACGCACCCGTCGGCGCTCGAGGCCGTCGCCGACGAGATCGCCCTCAACCGCGACATGGCGAAGGCGCTGGCAGACACGGGTCCGCTGCGGCCGTGGCTCGAGGAGGCGCTGGCGTTCCTCGGGCCGTCGCACTGGCTGTGGCGCAAGCAGGGCGCGGCGCCGTACGCCGGGGACGCGCTGCCGGCGGACGTCCTGCGCGAGCTCAACAAGAGCCGCCGCCTCGGCACGTGGTCGTTTGGCGGCGGGACGCAGCGGCGTGACGAGTTCGCGCTCATCGGGGCGCACCCGGTGTGGGCGGTCCAGAGCGGGGGCACGGTGGTGACCGGGCGGCGCGGGGTCGACGGGCGCGCCGACGGGCTCCGGAGCTACCAGAAGGAGGGCGGCGAGGGGCGGCTCGGGTTCCTGGTCGTCGACGGGGTGCCGAGGGACGCGCTGACGGCGAGGTTCGTGGTCGGCTACGAGCCGGCGGCGGACTGGTGGCCGCCGAGCTCACCGCGGGACGCGAAGAGGCTGTCCGAGGTGGAGCTGGTCGACGGCCGGCCGGTGGTCGCCTTCGCCTTTGGCGTCAACGACGTCGACGTCGCCAAGGAGGAGCAGGCCGGGTCCAAGGACCGCGTGGTGACCAGGCCGATGCGTTTTCACGCCGTCGTCTTCGAGGAGGGGAGGGTGAAGCTCGTGCGCGCGGTCGAGTCCGGCCGGGTGACCTTCGGGCGCAAGGCCGGGTTCACCACCGAGGTGCTCGGCGAGGCGAAGCTGCGCGGGGCGGGCGAGGACGGGGCGGCGGTCGAGGTGACGGTCGGCGCCAAGGCGACCCGGGTGAAGGTCGGCGGCGACCGCGTGGAGCTGCCCGGGGTCGACGACCGCATGGGCTTCTACGGCTTCTGGCTCGACGGCGCCGGCTACGTCGCCCTCGACGACCTGGACGTGAGGTGAGGTCCGCGCGCGGTGCCCCGGCGTTGCGGCGCGCGGGTCCAAGGGGCATGACCCGACCGGAGACCGCTTCGCCGCCTCGCGCGTATACGGCACGATGAGCACGCTCGCCCGCTTCGCCCTCGTCCTCGCCCTCACCGCTCCGCCCGCGTCGGCGCTCGCGTGGTCTCCGAGCCGACGCTCGGAGGAGGCGGTGCGCGCGGACTTCGCGCTGGCCTTCGGGGTCCCCCCCGAGAACGTGGTCGAGGCGCACTACTACGAGCTGCCGGGGATGGCGAAGCAGCCGGGCTTCATCCTGGGGCGCTTTCGCGAGAAGGCCGACGGCGAGTGGATCTTCCCCGGGATCGCCGCCTACTTCGCGAAGGGCGAGGAGCTCTACCTCGCGCGGGCCTGGCTCGGGTCCGCGGCGACGAAGCTCCACGCCATCGCGCTGGTCGACCTCGACGCCGAGGAGACGAAGGTCCAGATCGGGCGCTGGCGCGCGACGGACGCGCCCACGAAGGCGAAGCGCAGGTGGCCGGCGCTGGTCCTCGCGGCGGAGCGCCAGGGCGACGAGCCCACGAGCGTCGATCTCCTGATCGTCTCGCTGCGCGACGAGGACGCGCCCGAGGTGCTGTTCGAGCGGCCCCTCGAGCGCCGCTGGCGGGACGTGAGCGATGAGGAGATGCGCACCAACCCACGCCCCGCCGGGATGCTCATCGGGCATCGCCTCGAGGCGATGCGCGTCGAGCACGAGGAGAAGGTCTATCGCGTCGTCCTGACCGAGCGCGGCGTCGACTCGCGCTGGAACCCGTGCCTCGCGCCCGAGCCCTACGAGACCACCTTCGTCCTGAGCGACCCGCCGCGACGGCGCTTCAAGGAGGTCACGCCGGCGCTGCCCCCGCCGCTGCCCTGCAGGTAGGTTGATTTTTCCAACAGGGGTCAGGCACCCTCACTTTTCACTTTTGTCCCCATAGGGGTCATGTCCCCATAGGGGTCATCCCCATAGGGGTCAGGCACCCTCACTTTTCACTTTTACAGCTGGCGTGGGACGCACTTGCTGGCGCTGTGTCCGCAAAAGTAAACGTTTCGCCACCGCCTGGGCCGCTTCGCGTTGGCCAGGCGGGCCTTTCAGGGCTTCCCTCGCGGGGTGCGGGGCGCAGCGCCCGGGTATCGGGCGCGGACCGGAGTCCTCCGCGGCCGACCGGCGGGGCCACGGTGTGTCCCGGCCGTTCGCTAGCTGCGGACTCCGGTCCGCGCCCTGCCGTTTCAGGTCGGTAAAGGTGCCTGACCCCGCGCGTTCTCGACGTGGCGGGGGCGGCGTCCTACACTGCGCGCCGATGCGCCTCGTACCCCCAGCGACCAAGCCCGTCACCTCGGTGGCGCGCCTCGAGCACCACTGGTTTCCGGTGTGCTGGTCCCACGAGCTCAAGCCGAAGCGCCCGCTCGCGCGCACCCTCGCCGGGACCCCGCTCGTCGTCTTTCGCACCGCCGCCGGCGAACCCGCGGCGCTGCTCGATCGGTGCGCCCACCGCAACGTCCCCCTCGCCCCGGGCAAGGTCGTCGGCGAGCGCATCGCCTGCTCCTATCACGGCTGGGAGTACGACAAGGGCGGCCGCTGTCAGCACGTCCCAGGGCTGTGCGGCCCCCTCGACCCGGAGCGCGGGCGTCGCGTCCCGGCCTACCCCGCGAGGGACCAGGATGGGCTCGTCTGGGTCTACAGCACCGCTGATGTTGCAGTGCAGCGAAATCCGTTCAGGTTTCCAGGTTTTGAGAGACGTTACACCGTTGTGCGACGCGAAGTCGCCGCCCCCGGGACGATGCACGCGACCCTGGAGAACGCCCTCGACGTGCCCCACACGGCCTTCCTCCACGGGGGGCTGTTCCGAACGGCCAAGAAGCGCAACGAGATCCGCGCGGTGCTGCGGCGCTTCGGCGATCGCGCGGAGGTCGAGTACATCGGCGAGCCGCGGCCCTCGGGGCTGGTGGGGCGGATCCTGTCGCCGAGCGGGGGCGTCGTCACCCACTTCGACCGCTTCTTTCTGCCGTGCGTCGCGCAGGTCGAGTATCGCATCGGGGACGAGAACCACTTCCTGGTGACGAGCGCCTGCTGCCCCGTCAGCGACTTCGAGACGCGCATGTTCGCCGTCATCCACTTCCGGCTGCGCCTCCCCGGGGCGCTCGTCAAGCCGCTGCTCGAGCCCCTCGCGCGGCGCATCTTCGCCCAGGATGTGCGCGCGCTCGGCCAGCAGAGCGAGGTCATCCAGCGCTTCGGCGGCGAGCGGTTCGAGTCGACCGAGCTCGACCTCATCGGGCCTCAGATCATGCGCCTGTTGAAGGCCGCCGAGCGCGGCGAGGTCGCGGCAGACCCCGACGCCGTCGAGTACGAGAAGGAGATCCGGCTGCTGGCCTGATCGCGTCCCGCTGGCCCCGCCGGCCCACCCCGAGGAAGCCGTGTCCGAAACCGCACCCACCCCGTCGACCCCGCGCGCCGCGTCCACCACCCCGGGGCGCGTCGTGGCCCTCCACCCAGACGGTGACGCGCGCGGCGAGCTCGCCACCGGGGAGCTCGTGCGGGTCCCCGGCGGCGTCCCCGGCGACGTCGGCGCCTTCACCATCACCCACCGCGGCAAGAACGCCACCTGGGCGCGCCTCGCCGAGGTGACCACACCGTCGCCCGACCGCGTCGCGGCGCCGTGCCCGGTCGTGGCGGAGTGCGGCGGTTGCCCCTGGCAGATGGTGGCCCCGGCGGCGCAGCGGGAGGCGCGCCTGGCGTTTCTGCGCGAGGGGCTCGGGGACGCCCTCGCCGAGGCGACGGTTCACCCGACCGTCACGTCACAGGCGCCGGGGGGCTACCGCACCCGCGCGCTGATGGTGCTGCGCCACGTCGGCGGCGCGCTGCGGCTCGGGTTCTACGCCCCCCGGACCAACGATCTCGTCCCGGCTGAGGGGTGCGCGGTGCAGCACCCCCGCCTCAACGCAGCGCTCGCCGCTGCCCGGGACGTGCTCGCCAAGACCGATCTCGCGACCTGGCGCAGCGAGGACCGCCCCGGCCACATCCGGGCGCTCGCGATGAAGCTCGATCCGACGACCGGGGACGGGCTCCTGACCCTCGTCGTGACCCGCGACGACCCGCGCTTCGACCGCCTGGCGCCGCTGCTGCAGGCGATCCCCGGGGTCGCCGGCGTGCACCTGTGCCGCAACGACGCCCCCGCCGGACCGCTCCTCAGCGGCGCGGCGCGGCGCCTGTCCGGGGCGAGCCGGCTGACGCTGCACCTCGGCGCGGTTACGGTGCAGGTGGGGCCGCTGGCCTTCGTGCAGACCCACCACGCGGTCGCGGCGGCGATGATCGACGCGGTGCTCGAGCTCGCGCCCGCGGCCGTGGCCCACGTGGCCGATCTCTACGCCGGGGTCGGTGTCTTCGGGCTCGCGCTGCGGGACCGGGCCGGGGCGGTGACGCTGGTCGAGGCCAGCCCCGACGCCACGCGGGACGCGCGGGCGAACGCCTCCCGCCTCCCGGGCGCGGCGCACGTGAAGGTGGTCGAGGGCGACGCCGCGGCGCTCGCCGCGGGGGTCCTGCGCGGCGGCGCCGACGAGCTGGTGGTGCTCGACCCGCCGCGCGCCGGGTGTCGCCCCGAGGTCCTCGCCGCGGTGGCGGCCAAGCGGCCCGGGACGTTGATCTACGCGTCGTGCAGCCCCCGCAGCCTGGCCCGCGACGCGGCCGCGCTGAACGAGGCGGGCTACGTCCTGCGGGACCTCGTCCCCCTCGAGATGTTCCCCCACACCCCCCACCTCGAGGTCGTCGCCAAGCTGACCTTGCGCTGACGCCCCCCGGGCGGCCGCTTAGAGATCGGAAACACCCTCTTACGCCGGCGCGAGCGCGAGCCGCGCCTCCCAGCGACCGACGACCAGGCCGCGCCAGTTGAGGCGCGGGGCGTCCCGCAGCGGCCCGAGCGCGGCGGCCGTCGGCGCCGTCGTCACGCCGAGCGCGTCGAGGACCGCGATGACCAGGGCGGTCCGAGCCTCGCCGCTGCCGTCGTGGACCTTGATCGCGACCCCCAACGGGCCGTGGGCCGTCTCCCGCAGGGCCAGCGCGTAGGCGCCGTCCGCGCCGCGCTTGGCCACCACCCCGGGCAGCGCGCGCATCAGCAGCGTGTCCGCGACGTCGTCGCCGGCGATCAGCTCGGGGTGCGCTCGCATCGCCTCGAAGGCCGCGTCGAGCCCGCGCGCGAGCTCTGGGGCCGCGGCCTCCGGGTCGGCTAGCGCCGCGTACATCCGCGCCAGGCGCGCCAGGGGCATCACCGCGCACGGCGCGCTGCAGCCGTCGATCACCCAGGCGAGGTGCGGCGATCCCGACAGTCGCCGGTGGACCTCCTGCACGACCCGCTGCACCGGGTGATCGAGCGCCAGATAGCTCTCCGTCGGCGCCTCGAAGGAGAGCGCGGCCGCCAGCATCCCGGCGTGCTTCCCGCTGCAGTTATTGTGCAGTGCGGTGGCTTCCTCCCCGCTTAGCGCCATGGCGTGCCTGGAGCGTTCGTCGCCTGGATCGTGTGCGCCGCACCGAAGATCGGCGACGGACAGCCCGATCCGCGCCAGCAGTCCGGCCGCGAGCGCGACGTGGCGCGGGGTCGCCTGGTGAGACGCGCACGCCAGGGCGAGCTCCTCGGTGCTGACGGCGAAGCGCTCGAAGGCCCCGCTGGCGAACAGCGCCTGGGCCTGAAACGGCTTGGCCGTCGAGCGCAGCGTGGTCGATCGGCGCGGGTCCCCGGCGGCAAACAGCGCGCGCCCGCCGGGGGCGACGACCGCCACGGACGCGGCGTGCTCGGTCTCGACGTGATGGCCGCGGTAGGCGAAGACGGTGCTGGTGCCGTTCATGGCGCGATGATGACCGGGCGGGCCACTCAGCGCCACAGGATCTGCAGCGCCCCGCTCGGGTCGAGGACCCCGACGAGGGCGCCGCCGTCGATGAGGACGAGGTCACCGAAGGCCGCGAGATCCCAGCTGCGGCTCACCGCCACCGCGTCATCCCAGCCCGCCTCGGGGCGGTCGAGCTCGACGACCCCGGCGCCGTCCCCGCCAATGAGGAAGCTCCCGTCGGGCGCCAGCGCGAACCGCCACCCGACCGACCCGGCGAGGCGCAGGTGCGCCGTCTCTCGCCACACGCCGTCCACCCCGGCGCTGCCCCAGGTGGTCCCGTCGCCGTCGAACAGCGACAGATCCACCGAGCCGCCGCTCTGCGCCACGGCGCACGCGATCGTCGCGCCGTCGGCCGTGACCGCGGCGGTCACCGTCGCGTCCGAGGACGCCGGCGCGGAGCCGAGCAGCGTCGCCGTCGGGTCGCGAACGTGGCTGTTGGTCGGGACCCGCTCTTCACCCCAGGTCCCGTCGTGGGCGACCCAGACGAGGACCGCCGGCGCGAGGGCCTGGTCGGCCCGCCTCACGAGCGCGCCCCCGACGATGACGCCGCCGTCGTGGGACACGCCGACCGCCTGGCCGAGGCGCGTCGTCGCGGCGACGTCCGTCGGCAACAGCTTCAGCGTCGCCTCGCTGGCCGTCGCCCACCCCGCGTCGGGCCGCGCCCAGACGAACGCTGCGCCGTGGGCGCCGCCACCGCTGGCGGCGAGGGGCTGCCCGATCACCGCCACCGAGCCGTCCGCGGCGAGGGCCGCCGCGCGCCCGTGTCCGGCCCCGGCGTCCACGGTGGAGAGGGTGAAGGGCGCGGCGTCGCTCGCGCCCGACAGGTCGAAGAGCCAGGCGGTGGCGTAGTCGCGCGCCGTGACGAGCAGCGCGTCGCCGCTCGCGGTCAGCGCCGCCGCCGAGGCGAAGAGCGCGCCGCCGTAGCCGACGTCGGCCGCGGTCATGCGCCCGGTGACGGTCAGGTCGCAGCCGTCGAGGGCCGCGAGGGAGAGCGCTCCGGCGAAGCTGTCCGCCGCCGGGTTGGCGACCGCCACCCGGGAGCCGTCCGCGCTCGCGACCGTCACGAGATCCGGGACCTGGATGAGGGTCGTGTCCGTGACGCCCTCGAGCGCTAGCGGCGAGACGATCGCGTCGCCCGCGAGGGGCAGCAGGTAGGGATCCCCCGCGGCGTTCGTGGTGATGGAGAGGCGCGCGTCGAACACCCCGCAGCGGGTCGGCGCGAAGCCGAGCGTGGCGGTCGCCGCCTCGCTGGCGCCGAGGGCGAGCTTGTCCGGCCCCACCACCGAGTACTGATCGGCGTCGGGGCCGACGATGGCGACCGACGCCGGCCCGAACGTCAGGGTGCCGGCGCCGTCGTTGGTGAGGCGCACGCCGACCGAGCTCGCGGCGCCCACGACGGCGCGCCCGAAGTCCCACACCGTCGGTTCCGTCACCCCGCCGACGGCGACCGCGAGGGAGGGGAACCCGCCCGGGAGGCCCTCGCCGGTGAGCGCGAGCGACAGATCCGGGGTCTCGCCTGCGTCGGTGGCCAAGACCAACACGGCGGTCGCCGAGCCCGGCGCGCGGGGGGTGAAGGTCACCACGAACGCCGCGGCGGCGCCGGGCGGGAGCTCGCGGAGGCTCGGCTGGGTCGCCGCGAAGGCGAGGGCAGAGTCCTCGACGACCCGCACCGGCGGGTCACCCACGAGGCGCAGCGGTGCGTCGCCGAGGTTGACGACCTCCAGCGCCAGGCTGGTCACGCCGCCCACGGACGTCGCGGAGAACGCGAGATCCCCGTCGGCGCCGAGGAGGGCGCCGTTGAAGCGCAGCGCGGGAACGGCGACACCGCCCACGTCGCTCTGGCAAGCGGGGGCGAGGAGGAGGGACGCGGCGCACAGGGCCGTGAGACGGCGCAGCATGGCGCGTACGATAGCCGCGTGCGGGGCCAGACAACAAGCGCCACGCGCAGGGCCGCGCCGACATCGCCGCCGATGGGCGTGCGGCGGCCCCGTCAGTTGGTGGGCGCCGGGTAGCGGATCACCACGACGCCGGAGCCGCCAGGCCCGCCCTTGTTCCCGTTGCTCGCGGCGTAGCTCCCGTTGCCGCCGTCGCCG